>NC_013223.1:329166-658333 GCF_000024325.1 Desulfohalobium retbaense DSM 5692
GTTCGTCGAAGAATGCTATATCCCGGACCTGCTGGCCGTGGCCGGCTACTACAAGGACTGGGGCAGCATTGGCGGCTGCACCAATTTCCTGAGTTTCGGCGAGTTCGGCAACGATGACTACAGCATGGCCGACAACTACATCCCGCAGGGCGTGATCATGAATCGCAACCTCGGGCAGGTAACGGATTTCGATCCCAATGCCATCGCCGAACACGTCAAGCACAGCTGGTACAAAGACGGCCCGGCTAAGCACCCCTACGAGGGCGTGACCGAGCCGCAATACACCAGCCTGGAAGACAAGGATCGCTATTCCTGGATGAAGGCCCCGCGCTATCAGGGCGAAGCCATGGAAGTCGGTCCTCTGGCCCATGTCCTGGTCGCCTATGCCCGCGGTCACAAGGACACCGTCGAAGCCGTTGACTATGTCTGCGGCCAACTCGGCGTGGGTAAGGAAGCCCTGTTTTCGACCCTGGGCCGCACAGCCGCCCGTGGTATCGAGACCCTGGTCACCGCCCGGAAAATGGAGACCTGGATCAATCAATTGGCCGAAAATGTCTCCTCGGGCAACAACGATCTCTACACCCCGTGGGAAATGCCCAACGAGGCGGAAGGTGTCGGGTTTGTCAATGCTCCCCGCGGCGGTCTGAGCCACTGGGTCCGGATCAAGAACAAAAAGATCGAGAACTTCCAGCTGGTGGTGCCCTCGACCTGGAACCTTGGCCCCCGGTGCGGCGCGAACAAGCTCGGTCCGGTGGAAGAGGCCCTCATGGGCACGCCGGTGGTCGATCCTGAGCGGCCGGTGGAAATCCTGCGGACCGTTCACGCCTTCGACCCCTGCATTGCCTGCGGTGTCCACGTTATCGACTCCAAGACCAACAAGGTGCACAAGTTCCGCGTCTTGTAAGGTGCTTGCGATACACGACAAAAAAACGGGAATCCGGGCCGTGCGGTCCGGGTTCCCGTTTTTTGCGCCGAAAATGGGGCAAAGCGGGGCAATCAGGGCTGCAATGGCACGGGCCAGGCCCGCTGTTTGCTGGTTCAAAGGGGTTACCGCCGGCGACAGCAATGCGTATGGTCCGGTTCAGCTGAAACGGGCAAGGCTAAGGTTCCGGTTGTCCTTGCTTTCTGCCCCTGGGACCAGATATGACCTTCATAGCGCCACGCAATCGGGGAACCTTGTTTGCAAGCAGGAGCACGAGCGGCGCCGAAACGCGTTCCTGCAAACGCAGTGACGCATAACAAACCGGGAATGGTGAACAACAGCTATGAGCATCGAGACACAGCGGATCCTGGTTCTTGGGGTCGGCAATATTTTGTTTACGGACGAGGGTATCGGAGTCCGGGCCATCGAGGAAATGCAGTCCGGATATCAGTTTTCCGAGAACGTGACCCTTATGGACGGCGGGACGCTGGGGACGCGACTCATGGACTACATTATGGAAAGCGACTACCTCATTGTTGTCGACGCCGTGCTGGGCGACAGCGACCCAGGCTCGGTCTACCGTTTGACCGGAGAGGACCTGCGCCAGAGTCTGGCCTTCAAGAATTCCATGCACCAGACCGACCTGGTGGACACCCTGGTCTATTGTGATCTGGCCGGGCATTGTCCTGAAGCGGTGGTCATCGGTATGGAACCAGCCGATTATGAAACGATGGCAGTGGGCCTTTCAGAGCCCGCCCAGGCGGCATTGCCGCATATGATGCAGCGGGTGGCCGAGGAGATCCGGAAGGCCGGAGCGACCGCTGAACCCGTGAGCCAATAAGCCAAGGAGAGGGATATGTGTTTGGCAGTGCCGGTCCGCATTGAATCCATTGAGAATGAGATGGCTGTGTGTAGCGTGGGGGAAAGCGGCACAACGCTCAAGGCATCGCTGATGCTTTTGGAGGAGGAACCGCAGATAGGCGATTATGTCATCGTCCACGCCGGATTCGCGTTGCGCATCCTGGATCCCCAGGAAGCCCAGGAGAGCTTGCAGATTCTGCGAGAAATGGCCCAGGTGGGACAGGTCGTCTAGTCCCGGGCAGGCCTTGCCCCGGAACCATTCGGGTCGGCTGAGGCGCGCTTTGGCGGCCCGGATTGACCCGGTTCAATACCATGTATTTTTTGTTCGGATACCCCATGGATACCCCTTCGCCTGATTCCATATCCGCTTTTGCCGATTGCCGGGCCCTTATTCTTGCCGGCGGATCCGGGACGCGACTGTGGCCGCTTTCCAGGACCCTCCTGCCCAAGCAACTGCTTCCCCTCAACGGTGGCGAGTCCTTGCTCCAGCAGACTGTCCGGCGCACCCTCGGGGTCCTGCCCCCGGAGCATGTCTGGGTGGTCACCAACGAAGAGCATGTCTTTGAAGTCCGCAATCAATTGCGGACCCTGGATCCCCTTCTGGATCGCCAGGTCCTCAGCGAACCCCAGGGACGCAATACCCTGCCTGCGATTTTGCTGGGGCTGGAGCCCATCGTGCGGGACACCCCGGGGGCGATTGTCGGGGTCTTTCCCTCGGATCATATGATCGGAGATCAGGACGGCTGGGAGGCCGCGTTCGGACGAGCCCAGGGACTGGCCCGGGACGGTTGGTTCGTCACGTTTGGCATCGAACCGAATACCCCGGAAACCGGCTACGGCTATATCGCCCGGGACCGTGCCCTTTCGGACGGGTGTTATGCGGTGGATCGATTTGTGGAAAAACCGGACGTGGCTACGGCCCGGGAATTCGTGGACAGCGGCCGCTATTATTGGAATAGCGGCATGTTCGTTTTCGGTGTCCAGCCGTTTCTCGAAGCGGTCCAGGAATACCAGCCCACGCTATGGCAGTGGTGGACAGGGCGCGATGAGCGTTCGCTGACTGCTGGGTACGCGTCCCTGCCGGATGTTTCCGTGGATTACGGCATCATGGAGAAGGTCGGAAATCAGGCCGTGGTCCAGGCCGATTTTGACTGGGACGATCTCGGCAGTTGGGAGGCCCTGTACCGCCTCGGCGAGCAGGACAGTTCCGGGTGCGTCGTCCAGGGGGATGTCTCCGCGCTGGATTGCCGGGACAGTATGCTCTACTCCCAGGGCGGCAAGCTGGCGGCCATCGGCCTGGAGGACATGATCGTGGTTCAGACCCGGGACGCCACCCTGGTCTGCTCCATGGACGCGGTCCAAAAGGTCAAAAATGTGGTCCAGGATCTCAAGGCGGAAGGCAGTTCCCTGGTTGAAGCCCACGTGACCGTCTACCGGCCATGGGGCAGCTATACGGTGCTTGAGGAAAGTCCGTTCTACAAAATCAAGCGGATCACGGTGAATCCGGGGGCGACACTCAGTCTGCAGATGCACCACCACCGCAGCGAGCACTGGGTGGTGGTCTCGGGCACGGCCGAGGTCCATGTCGGTGGAGAGGACAAGCTGTTGACGGAAAATCAATCCGTGGACATCCCCAAGACAGCAGTCCACCGCTTGGCCAATCCAGGCAAGGTCCCGGTGGAAATCATTGAAATCCAAAACGGGCCCTATCTGGAAGAAGACGACATCGTGCGCCTGGAGGATGTCTACGGCCGGTAACGGGTCATGGGAGCAAGGAGTGGGCTGGACTCGGTCAACTCTTGCGGCCCGCTTCGCAGCGTGCCCCGGCAGCGGGAAACGCGTGTGGACGCCATTGCCAAAGCGGTTTTTGGGCAGAAATTTCCCGAAACACGAAAAGCCTCTTAAAAAGGGAGGATATTGTGGCTCAAAGGTTCAGCCCTTGAGGGGCAAGGGCTGAGAAGGTCACAGGCTATCGTGAAATTTTTCATGAGATCTTGACACACTGGAACTCCGTTGCATAGGCTACCACAAATTTTTTGGGCGGCCTCGTGAAATTGTGCACAGGGTCAAAGGGGGTGGCCGCTGGGCAGGCGGGCCCGCCCTTTATGGGTGTTCTAACGATGTATCAGGGGAATGGAGGAGACGACATGGCAAAGAGGAAGAGAGGAGGCGCTCTCCCGTTTTTACTTGGATTGGCGGCCGCGCTGATCTTCGGCTGGTGGGGCTTCCCCCAGATTCTTTACAGTCAGAAGGACCAGCCGTTTCGGTTCAGTCACGAGGTGCATGAAATGCAAGGCATGGCCTGCAGCGACTGCCACTATTACCGGGAAGATGGTTCATTCGCCGGCTTGCCGAGCTTGAGCGATTGCACCCAATGCCACTTTGACGTCATGACCGGCGATCCAGCGGAAAAGACGTTTATCGAAGAGTACGTCTATCCCGAGAAAGAGATCGACTGGAAGGTTTACCAGAAGCAGCCGGACAACGTTTACTTCTCGCACATCGCGCACGACGACTATGATTGCAGCCGTTGCCATCCGGACATGGCCGGGCGCGATGACATGCCGACCTACAAGGAAAATCGTATCACGGGATACAGCAAGGATACGATGAAGATGTGGCAGTGTGAACGGTGTCACGCCGAAAATGGTGCCAGCAACGCCTGTTACGTGTGTCATAAATAAGCAAGGGGTGCACTAAGATGGGACTGGATCGTAGAGGATTCCTGCAATTTGTCATCGGTGGCGCCGTAGGTACGCTGGCTACGCCCGTGCCGTGGAAGCTCATCGACGATAGTTCGATATGGACCCAGAATTGGCCTTGGATCCCCAAGCTCAAGTATGGGGCTGAAGGAACGGTCAAGACAACGGTCAAACTTGGCGGCCCGGAATACGGGATCGCTGTGAACACAGTGGACGGGCGGCCGGTAACCGCTCAGGGCGATCCGGACCATCCCTTGAGCCAGGGCGGGATCGATCCCCTGGCCGCCGGCTCGCTGCAGCTGCTTTACAGCCCGGCCCGGGTCAAAGGCCCGATGCACAAGGCCGAGGACGGCAGCTGGTCCGCGATCAGCTGGAAAGACGCGGAAGCGCTTTTGGCCGAAAAGCTCAAGGGGGCTGGTGACAAGGTGGCTGCGATCAGCGGCGACGAGACCAGCACGTCCAATGAAATCCTGGCCGGATTGCTCGCGGCAGTGGGATCGGACGAATTTTACTTCATGCCCAGCGACGGGCTGAGTACGCAGCGGACCTGGACCGGATTCATGAACGGCGAAGGCCGGGTTGGCTACGATATTGAAAACGCCGATTTCGTGCTCAGTCTTGGTGCCGACCTGATGGCCAATTGGGGCGCGGTGATCAAAAATCAGAAAGCGTTTGGTCAAGAAGATGCGTTCCTTTTTTATTGCGGACCGGCGCAGACGAAGACCGCATCCGTGGCCCAGGGCTGGATCCCGGTGGAATCCAAGGCCATGGGCCATTTGGCATTGGGGCTGGCCTATTATTGCATCCAGGCCGGCGCCACGTTTAAAGGCGAAGGGTTTAACGCCTTCAAGGCCTTTGTCGAACGGGAATATCTGCCGGCCAAGGCAGAGTTCAAAAGCGGCGTCGGGCGCAATGTCCTGGCCTTGTTGGCTGAGAAGATGCTCGCTGCCAAGCGGCCTCTGGCCGTGCCAGGCACCATGGCTGGCGAAGGCGCTGGGAGCTTCGAATTGATGGCCGGCATGGCCCTCAATCTCCTCCTTGGCAATCTGAATGCCAAGGGCGGCATGCAGGCCGTGCCTGAAGCGCCACAAGTGATTCCCGGAGCGCCCAAAATGGCCGCTTTGCGGCGCAAGGATGTGGTGAGCACCCTGCAGGACCTGGCCAAGGGGCGCGGTGCTGTCCCCGATGTCCTGCTGGTGCATGAAGCCAATCCGGCCTACGGCCTGCCGCAGGCTGAAGAAGGGCGCAAGGCGCTGGAGAAAATTCCTTTTGTCGTTTCCTTTTCGCCCTTTATGGACGAGACCGCGGCCATGGCGGATCTCATTTTGCCCGCGCCGCTGTACCTGGAGCGCCAAGACGACAGTTACAGTCCGTTTGGCGCCACAGAGGGACTGTACAGTCTGTGCACGCCGGTGGTCGAACCCCAGGCCGATGTCAAACCAGCCGGGGACGTCGTCCTCGCCGCAGCGGCTGCCCTGGATATCGACCTTGGCGCCGGCTCCTATGAAGAGGCGCTCAAGGCCAAGGCCAAGGCCCTGGGAGCCAAATGGCGCTCCCTGACCCGCGGAGAGGCATGGCGGTCGACTAAGCGCAGCAGTCAGCCAGCGCTGCGTATCTGGCACGAACTGCTTCCGGCTTCAGCAGACCAGGAGAGCAATTCCAACGGGAATTTCCCCCTGGCATTGGCCGCGCAAGACGATTTGCGGGCCGGAACCGCGTCGAGCGGGGCGGCTCCTCTGGCGTTGAAAACGCTGCGGGCCGACGAATTGGACGGCAATGGCATGTACGTCCGTCTCAATGGCGAGACCGCACGACGGTACAAGCTTGCTGACGGCGATGCCGTGGAAATTACTGGCGCCTATGGCTCGATCCGAGCCCAGGTGAAAATCTTCGAGGGAGTTATGCCGAAAACCGTCGCCGTGCCCCAGGGGCTGGGCCATACCGCCTGGGACGCCTTCAACAAGGGCAAAGGCGATAATGTGTTCAAGGTATTTACGGTGCGCCGGGAACCGGTGACGGGGCTGGCCACGTGGAATGATTCCCGAGTCGGCATCGCCAAAATATAAGAGGACTGCGTCATGTCACGAGATGTACACCACCATTTTGAAGTCAGATGGGGCATGGTCATAGATATTGACAAGTGCACCGGATGCGGTGCCTGTATGGTTGCCTGCGAGGCCGAGAATAATATTCCACCCTCCAAGGACTCCTTCGACCGGCTGCGGACCCTGCACTGGCTCATTGTATACGAACTGTCCAACGGCAAATCCTATCCGAACCACGATACCGCCTATCTGCCGCGGCCGTGCATGCAATGCGGCAACCCGTCGTGTTCCACGGTCTGCCCGGTCATTGCCACGACCAAGGACGAAGAAGGCGGCATCGTCAGTCAGATCTACCCCCGGTGTATCGGCTGCCGGTACTGCATGGCGGCCTGTCCTTACCACTCCCGGGTCTTCAACTGGTATGATCCGGTCTGGCCCGAGGGCATGGAAAAGACCCTGACCCAGAATGTCTCGGTTCGACCGCGCGGGGTGGTCGAAAAATGCACCTTTTGCCACCACCGTTTTGCGGCGGCCAAGGACAAGGCCCGGGCTGAGGGGCGCGATCCCCTGCATCTCAAGGAAGGGGACTACAAACCGGCTTGCCTGGAGGCTTGCCCGACCGGGGCGATCACTTTCGGCGACCTGAACAATCCCGAACATGAAGTCTCCAAATTGGCCCACAGCAAACACGCCTTCCGGCTTTTGGAGCGTTTGGGCACTGAACCGCAAGTGTACTACCTCAGTCGGCGGGAATGGGTCCGTCGCCAGGGAGACAATTACCTGGAAAACGAAAAGGAGAGGGGGGAGTAGGCAATGCGTGACGCGAAATTCATCCCGGAAGGGGTCGAGCGGTGCTCCGGAGGCCGCTTCCTGATCTGGCTGGCGTTTCTCGGACTCTTCTTGGCCTGGGGCGCCTACGCCGCCTTTCAGATCCTGTGGAACGGCCTGGGGGTCACCGGTCTGGACAACTATTTCGGATTCGGACTCTGGATTACCTTTGATCTGGCCGTAATCGCTCTTGGCGCCGGCGCTTTTTTCAGCGGGTTCCTCAAGTATATCCTGCGTATCGATGAACTGGAAAACATTATCAATCTGGCGGTCATCGTCGGGTTCTTATGCTATTCCGGGGCGATGTGCATTCTGGCCCTGGATGTGGGGCAGCCGACCCGGGCCTGGTTCGGCTATTGGCACCCCAACGTGCACTCCATGCTCACAGAAGTGATCTTTTGCATCACCTGTTATCTGACGGTCCTGGTCATCGAGTTTATCCCGATTATTCTGGAGAACCGGCAGCTGGACAAAGTGCCTTTTCTGCACCATCTGGCCCACAACTTCCACATCCACATGCCCCTTTTCGCCGGGATCGGGACGTTTCTGTCCACCTTCCACCAGGGCTCTCTGGGCGGCATGTACGGTGTCTTGTTCGGCCGGCCGTTTGTTTTCCGTGACGGCTTTTTTATCTGGCCCTGGACCTTCTTCCTGTTCATCCTTTCGGCTGTTGCCTCGGGACCGGTGTTCACCATGCTCATCGCCACCCTGATGGAAAAGCTCGGGGGCAAGAAGCTGGTGTCTTTCAAGGTCAAGTCGTTGATGGGCAAGATCTCCGGGTTCATGCTGGTCATTTATCTGTTCTTCAAACTCCTGGACACCTGGGCCTGGGCTGCCGGCATCCTGCCGGGCATGGGGCTGACCTTCGACGAGATGTTCAATTCCGTGTACGGCAAATGGTTGCTGTGGGCCGAACTCGGTGTCTGCGGCGTCCTGCCGGCGGTCTTGCTGATCGTGCCTTCGTTGCGCAATCAGGCTTGGCTGCTGTATATCGCCGCGCTTTTGACCTGCACCGGCATTGTCATCAACCGTTTCGTGTTCACTGTGCAGGCCCTGGCCATCCCGGTCATGCCCTTTGACAATTGGTACACCTACATCCCCAATTGGACCGAGTGGGCGACTTCGATCATGATTCTGGCCTACGGGGCTGTGGTGGTCAGCTTGACCTACCGTTATCTGCCCATTTTCCCTCAGGAACGACAGCTCAATAGCTAGCTGCGTTTGGGCAAGGATACGTTTGCAAAGGCCGGCTCCAAAAGGAGTCGGCCTTTTTTAGTAACCTCCACAGCCACCGGAGAGGCGGGCTTGTGCCCGCCCGGGCAGAGACACGCTTTTTCTTCGTCTCGTGGTGTTCCCTTCGCCCGCCTCATCCGGCCCCGAAAATCGCTTGGGCAAGTAGCCCCGCCGCCACCGGGGTCAAAAAGACCGTGGCCAGACGGACGAGGGTAAATCGCGGCCCGACAAGGGTGATCTCGAACGGGAGTTGCCCTACACCGAGCATGGCCCAGCCGGTGATCAGGGCCACAATGGTCCCGATACCGGCTCCGGCCTGATAAATACCGGCTATAATAGGGAAGGAGACGTAAGGCCCTCCGGCAATCAGGGCTCCGGCTACCGTGCCGATGCAGATCCCGCGCAGCCCGGCTTCCTCGCCCAGCCAGGCACGAATGAGTTCCGGCGGCAGGGCGACCTGGATGAGCCCGGCCAGGGCAAAGGCGCAGACGAGCAAGGGGAGCAAGCCTTTCCCCATACGCCATCCTATCCGCAGCCCCCGGCGATGAGAGTCGTCGTGGCGGCGCCGGGCAAGGAGGTATAAAGCGAGCGCCATCAGGGCCAGGATGGCAAAAGCTACAGGCATATCGTGTCCTTCATGGGGATTGGGAGTCCGAGTCACCGGCGTGCTGCAGTTGCCTGATCCCGTCTCGGATGGCCGGGGTGCGTTTGGCGAAAAGCGCGTTGGCCAACACCCCGAGCAGGGGCGGAAAGACAAATGTCACTGCATACCGGATAAGCGTGATTTCCGGGTTGAGCAGGGCCATTTCCATGGGCAGGCGGCTCAAAGTCCACAGATTTTTCGCGGTCACGAAGGCAACGACCGTGCCGAGTTCAGCCCCAGCGAGCAAAAAGGTGGCGGCCAGGGGAAAATAGACGTACGGACCGCCCGGCACCAAAGCCCCGGCCAGAGCAGCGAGGAGGATGCCTTTGAGCCCGGATTCACGCCCCAGCCAGCGGGAGACCTGGTCCTGCGAAATCAAAACGGTGATGAGTCCGGCTACGGCAAAAGCGGCAATAAGCAGAGGCAGGACCTGGACGGCCATAGTGCCGCCGAGGACGAGGCCGTGCATGAGCAGAGGCCAGCCGCCGCGAGACAAGGCAAGCGCGGCAAACACGACAACGGCCACGGCCATGCCGAGAACGGTATTGCGCATAACAAAGACCTTGATCAGGTTTGGAGAGCAGTTCGTATGCGATACGTGCCGGAGTTTCCTTCCATGAGGCGCAGTGCGGCGACTGCAGCCTGGAATCCATATTGATCGACTTTTGATTGGGTGAAACGATTTGTCAAGCCGGCGGTGCCCCGCGCAACGAGGCAGCGGCCGCCCCTTGGCCTTTAGCGACTCATGCTGTAGGAAGACAAGGGTATGCCGACACGATATCCGGTCGTCCTTGCTCAAGGACCGGACCGGGGGATGAAAGGAGAATATATGCACTATTTGACCCAGGACCAATTGGAAAAATACGCTGATGTCCTGCTCTGGGGGCTGACCAAGGCCCGGGCCGGGGAGTACGCCGCCGGTGATGTTGTTTTGCTGCGCTATGATCTGGACGCGCGGCCTCTGGCCGACCTCCTTTTTCATAAATCGCTGGAACGCGGATGGCATCCGGTGCCCCGCATGGGGTTGTCGCCGCAGATGGAGAAATCTCTTTTTACGGTTGGCGGCGACCAGCAGCTGGAGTTTATTGCCCCGGGCGACAAAGAGTTCATGCGCCGCCTGAACGCCAACATCGCTTTGCTGGCCCCGGAATCCCTGACCCATCTCAAGGATGTGGATTCAAAACGGATCGGGAAGACAGCCATTGCCCGGAAACAATTGCGCGACATCCTTGACGAGCGGGAGGCCGAGGGCCAATTCGGTTGGACCCTGTGTCTGTTGCCCACAGAGGAGTTGGCCGCCAACGCTGGATTGTCCATTGAGGAATACACAGCGCAGATCATCAAAGCCTGTTATCTGGACAGTCCGGACCCGGTGGCCGAGTGGGAGCGGATTTACGAGCAGGCCGGACGGATCAAGTCCTGGTTGAACAGTCTGGACGTGGATTCATTTCATGTGCAGTCCGCGCATTGCGATCTGACAGTGACGCCGGGGCAGGACCGGCAGTGGGTTGGTATTTCCGGACACAATATCCCCAGCTTTGAACTCTTTCTCTCGCCGGATTGGCGCGGGACCCAAGGGATCTATTACGCCGATCAGCCCTCGTATCGGAGCGGCAACCTGGTTCAAGGGGTACGCCTGGAATTCAAGGACGGCGAGGTGGTCGACGTTCAGGCCGAGGAAGGGGAGGCCTTCACCAAGGACCAGCTGGACATGGACGTCGGAGCCAGACGCCTTGGCGAGTTTTCTCTGACCGACACCCGGTTCTCCAGAATCGACAAGTTCATGGCCCACACCTTGTTTGACGAAAATTTTGGAGGCCCCTACGGCAATTGCCATGTGGCCGTCGGGGCGTCGTACGCCGACACCTATGCCCTGGGCGCCGGGGCCCTGGACAAGGCGAAAAAAGAAGCCTTCGGATTCAATGATTCCGCGCTACACTGGGATCTGGTGAACACGGAGGACAAGCGGGTCACGGCCAGACTCAAAGACGGCTCGACTGTGCTCATCTATGAAAGTGGCCGCTTTGCCGGTCCCGAGGAGGCTTCCTGATCCAGGTTGTCTGACCGACCAGAGCAATGTCCAGGGAGGCACGGTGCTGTGCTGGCCGGCCTGTATTCCCGTTGCCCCGGCGCGGGACGTTTTTCATGTGCTCTCTTTCAAGGTGCGACGAATCGGCAATGAATACTCCCTTGGTGTATGTGAAACTCTTGGCCACGGTGAGCTTTTGGGGCGGCACCTTTGTGGCCGGCCGCGTTTTGTCCCAGGACCTGGGGCCGTTCGAGGCCGCCTTTCTGCGATTTTTGATCGCTTCTGTGTTCCTGGTCGGCCTGACCTTGCGTGTTGAAAAAGGTCTGCCCCGTTTGCCATGGCGGGATGTCTTCGTGGTCATGATCCTGGGGGCAACAGGCGTCTTTGCCTATAACGCGTGTTTTTTCGCGGGGCTGCAGACCGTACCCGCCGGTCGGGCCGCGTTGATCATCGCCAGCAATCCCGCCTGCATTGCCCTGGTCGGCGCCCTGGTCCTCAAACAGCGGTTGCGCGCTTTGCAGGCAGTTGGGGTGGGACTCTGCCTGGCCGGGGCCGCGGTAGTGATTTCCGATGGGGCGCCCTGGCAGCTGTGGCGCGGTGGAGTCGGTGTCGGCGAACTCTTTATCCTTGGTTGCGTGGCCAGTTGGGTGGCCTACTCTTTAGTGGGCAAGGTGGCCATGCACCGTTTGTCCCCGTTTGCGGCGGTAACCTACAGTTGCCTGGCTGGCACGCTCTTCCTGGCGATCCCGGCCAGCGGGGAAGGGCTCTGGGGGCATATCTGGCAATTTTCCGGACTGCAATGGGGCTGTTTGGCCTACCTGGGCATCTGCGGCACCGGCCTAGGATTCAGCTGGTACTATCAGGGCATCAAAGCCATCGGCCCGGCGCGGGCCAGCGTGTTCATCAATTTTGTGCCGGTGACGGCCATCCTGGCGGGGTTTGTCTTTTTGGATGAGACAATTGGGGCGAGCCTGATCGTGGGCGCCTTGTGTGTCGGGGTGGGAGTGTATCTCACGAACCGGTTTTCCATGGCCGAACACGAGCCAAAGGTGCAGGGGGCTGTTGCTAAGGGCCCCGCCGAAGAGCTGGCCTGAGTTCGGCCACAGGTCCCGGAAAAACGCCTGCGCGAAGCGGGACGAGGAGGGAGGATGGCAGATGCCGTGCCCCCTGTAGCGGGAGTGGTGTTGGCCGGGGGGAAGAGTTCTCGCCTTGGCCTGGATAAAGCGGAAGTCCAGTTTCGCGGGGTGAACCTGTTAGACCGCGCTGTGGCTGTGGTCCAGAATGTGGCCAGCGAGGTCTGGATCGCCGGGCGGTGTCCCCTGGGTTGGGTCGGGCCGTGGTTGCAGGATGAACAGCCGGGCCTTGGGCCGTTGGGAGGGATTCTGACCGCCTTGCGGGCTATCCGAAAGCCGCTTCTGGTCATTTCCTGTGACCTGCCGTTGTTGGGGCCGGCGACTTTGGACCAACTCCTGTCGACCCGCCGCGAGCAGCTGACCGATCAGGCGATGACCACGTTTTGGCAGAAGGAGACCGGCTTTATCGAGGCGCTCGTCGCCGTCTATGAGCCTGAAGCCGAACCGCTTCTTGAAGCCGCCCGGGCCAATGGAATTTATAAATTGAGCCGGGCCATTCCTTTTGAAAAACGGCTCCATATTCCCTATAGTCAGGTTGATGCCTTGCCATTTTTCAATGTCAATTATCCGGCGGATCTGGCGCTGCTCAGGTTTTACGAGCAACATGGCAAGGATGCCTTGCAGGAGTACCTCCGGGCAAAAGAGGAAGAGGAGACCTCCTGAAAAAGGCGGCGCGACAAGCGACAAGGGCCTTCGGCGCCATCGCAGCGTGTCTGGGATGGCGAGTCTGATGGCCTTTTGCTTTGGACATTGCACCGATTGAAATTCAAACGACGGCAAAAGGGGACGGTATGGCTTTCCAACTGGAACGTGAACAACGGCGACTGGAACGGAAAATAGAGGCGTTGCGCGGCAGAGAGGATCTGCCCGAGCCGGTGGTCGATTTGGTGGCTGCGTTGGCCCGCCTCCAGCTTGAGGCGATCAGCACGGCCGAGGCCGAGGTCCCGTCCAAGCAGGACATGGCTTCAGCAGAGATGGTCCTGCAAGGGGCGCCTCTGTGGCCGCGGGAATCGTTCGCCGTTGATTTGAAACAAAGCCGGGAACTGGCGGGAAAGGTGCTGGATCTTTTAGCCGAAACCGGAGAACGGAATGCCGATGCTGCGGCCACGCTGCGCCGCGCACTGGAAAGCGGGGAACTGGACTGGGCCGAGGCCGTGAATAAGCTCATCATGGCCGATGACAGTTTTTTTCAGACGTGGGCCGAACAGACGCCGGACGCCCCGGACGCCTTGCGTTTTGTGATCCAGGCCTCCATCACCCCCAGCCTCCAGGCTGTGGCTATGGGGGTTGATGAACAGCGGGAAAAAGGGACCTGGATCCACGGACATTGCCCTGTTTGCGGGTCCTTGCCCCTGATTGGCCATTTGGAAGGCAAAGAAGGGCAGCAGCATTTCACGTGCGCTTTTTGTCGCACCGCGTATCGCAGCAAGCGGCTCATGTGTCCCTTTTGCGGTGAACAGGACCACACCAAGTTGAGCTATTTCTATGCCGACGAGGAACCCGGCTTCCAGGTCCATGTTTGTGAGAGTTGCAAGATGTATTTCAAGGATGTCGATTTCAGAGAACTCGATCGGACCTCCGTGCCGGTCCTGGATGATCTGGAATCGCTGGTCATGGATATGTTGGCCCAGGAAAAGGGCTACGTGCGCCCCGTGCCGTCGGCCTGGGGATTTTAGTATTGCTGTAAATAAGCAATCAGGGAATTGCGGCAAAGCCCCTGTCTCGCCTTGTGCCGCAATTCCCTGATTCGTATATTTGAACATCAAGAGTTGGGTATAGAGATGGCTTCAGACGTTAAGCCCCCGGTCCGGCCCAAGGACCGTTTCCTCGTCTTTGGGGCGCCGCAGATCAAGCAGGCAGAGATCGATGAGGTCGTGGACAGTCTCAAAAGCGGTTGGCTGGGAACCGGTCCCAAGGTGGCCCGGTTTGAGCAAGCCTTGCGGGAATATGTCGGGGCCCCTTATGCCGCCGCGGTCAATTCGTGCACGGCGGCGCTGCATCTCGCCCTGATCGCCGCCGGCGTGGGGCCGGGTGACGAGGTGGTCACCACGCCGCTGACCTTCTGCGCGACAGTTAACGCCATCCTCCATGCCGGAGCGACCCCTGTCCTTGCGGACGTGGATCCGAAGACTATGAATATTGATCCGGTGCGCGTTGCTGGACGGATCACTCCCCGGACGAAGGCGCTTCTCCCTGTCCATTTTGCCGGTCGCCCCTGCGACATGGACAGCCTGGTGGACTTGGCCCGGCAACACAATCTGCAATTAATCGAAGACTGCGCCCATGCCATTGAAACCGAGTACCACGGGCAAAAGGCCGGAACCTTCGGCGACTTCGGTTGTTTCAGTTTTTATGTGACCAAGAATGTCGTCACCGGTGAAGGCGGAATGGTCACGGCCCGTGACGAGGAGGCCATCAAACGGATCAAGATGCTCGCCCTGCACGGCATGAGCGCCGATGCCTGGAAACGGTTCTCTGACGAGGGCTACAAGCATTATTTCGTTGCTGAGGCTGGTTTCAAATACAATATGATGGATATTCAGGCCGCTATCGGGATCCACCAACTGGACCGGGTAGAAGCCAACTGGCAACGCCGCTGCGCTATTTGGGACCGCTACGTGAAGGCCTTCGCCGATTTGCCCCTCACGTTGCCTACAGCACCCGAGCCGCAAACCCGCCATGCCAGGCATTTGTTTCCTCTCCTGATTGACACCGACCGGGCCGGCATCTCCCGGGATGGATTTCTCTCGGCCATGCATGCGCAGAATATCGGGACCGGGGTGCATTATCTCAGCCTCCCCGAGCACCCGTATTACCAGGAGCGTCTTGGGTGGACGCCCGAAGATTGGCCCAATGCCATGCGGATTGGGAGG
The DNA here is from genome assembly GCF_000024325.1 of Desulfohalobium retbaense DSM 5692. NCBI lineage: Bacteria > Pseudomonadati > Thermodesulfobacteriota > Desulfovibrionia > Desulfovibrionales > Desulfohalobiaceae > Desulfohalobium > Desulfohalobium retbaense. The sequence goes on from NC_013223.1 coordinate 344,436, forward strand.
CAGACCGTGAGTCTGCCCCTTTCGGCCCGGCTGAGCGACGCGGACGCGGACGATGTCATTCGGGCCGTTCGCCGTGTGCTCGATCGGGAATGATGCGTTCGGACCATCATTGTAGGGGCGCATGGCGTGCACCACACGCCCCTGCATGGAGGATTGTTTGAGCGCTGGCGAGAGCCGGTATCGGTTGGCCGCGGTTCGGGTTGATGCCTCTCAGGCCCCTGTTTCCCAGGGTTCTCTGTTCTGTATTTTCTTGATCCCGATCGGTATCTTTTAGGTGGCACTTGGCTTACGGGGCTGTGTTGAGGGGGCCTGATGCCTTTGGAGTTTTTCAATCCCCCAATTCTTCAATCCCTCAATTTCTCAATTTCTCAATCCCTCAATTTTCCTCATGCCCAAAAACACCCCTCTTGCCGATTTGCAACCTCGGCGCATCCTCGTCTGTCAGCTCAAGCAGATCGGCGACGTCATCCTGGCCACGCCGACGATTCAACTGCTCAAAAAACGGTGGCCGGAGGCGGAGATCCACGTCCTGACCGAGAGCAAATGCGCTCCGGTCCTGGAACACCATCCGGCTCTGCACACCATCTGGCCCATCGATAAAGCCGCTCTGCGCCCGTTCTGGAAGGCGCTGGCCTATTATCGGCGCGTGGCTGGGCAAGGCTTTGATCTGATCGTCGACCTCCAGCAATTGCCGCGGTGCAAATATGTCGTCGCCTTGTCCAAGGCTCCGGTCCGTTTGTCTTATCCCCCGCCGTGGTACAACCGCCCCTTGTACACCCATTGGGCCCAGCCCCAGCACGGCTACGCCGCGCGATTCAAGGCGAGCTTCCTGGCACCACTCGGGATCACCTGGAATGATGAGCGGCCCCGGATGGCCCTCACCAGGGAAGAGCGGTCCTGGGCCGAGCATTTTGTTCGGGACAAAGGGCTTAAGGCGGGTGAGCGGTTGATCGTGGCGGCGCCCTCGCACAAGGCCGCCAATCGGCGGTGGCCGGCAGCGAATTACGGCGAAGTTATCCGGTTGGCCGGGCAGGAGCGACCGGACTGGAAATGGCTGCTCGTTTACGGCCCCGGAGAGCGGGCCACAGCCGAGGCAGTTCGCGCTGCGGCCGACAACGCCCCGGTCCTGCTCCCGTTCGAGGATATCTTTGATCTGCGCCGGATCGCCGCCCTGGTGGACCGGGCTGACTTTTTCCTCGGCAATTGCTCGGCGCCGCGGCATATGGCTGTGGCGCTGGATACGCCGTCGTTGGCCGTCTTAGGCGCCTCGAGCACGGCCTGGACCTTTCCCTCGCCCGAACACGAGGATATCGCCTCGGGCCTGTCCTGCCAGCCGTGCAATGAAGAAGGGTGTCGTTTTGACGGGGTGCCATGCCTGCGGGATCTGACTGCGTTGACGGTCTGGCAGCGATTGAGCCAGCGTTTCGATCTCCTTTCTTGAGACCGTCCGAGCGCATTTTTGTAGAATTCAAAAACGACAGCATTCAGGGGCACTGCTGCCATTGCGGTCGAGCCCCGAGTCTTCAGGGATGGTAAAGGGCAAACATATGCCGGCAGAATCGAAGAATGTGTGGCAGAAGCAGCTTTCTGAATACTTTCGGAAGCATATCCGCAACCGCGGCAATACCTATTTCCGTGAGGGGCGCGTTCGCTTGCGTCAGGCCACGGCCACGAGCGTTAAAGGGACCGTGGACGGCGGACAGTCCTATACCGTCCACCTCATCGCCGAGGAAGACGGGTTCCGGGTCTATTGCAGCTGCCCCTATTTCAGTCAGGGCGGTGCCTGTAAACATTTATGGGCGGCTATTCGGGCGGCTGACGCGAAGCTCGCCGAACGGGCAGCCGCATCGAGGTCCAAGCGGGACCCGCAATCCCAATACACCTCTTGGCGTCAGGTGTGGGGTGAGGAAGAAAATACAGCATCGTCGCAATGCGTTCCCATGCCCGGAGAGTTCTGTCCCTTTTACGGGCTGGAGCGCTTCAGTCAGCGTTGGTACCTGCAGGTATGGCAGCGGTATATCTGCAAGGACGGCAGCATTGGACGGCGCCAGAGCAACATCACCTACAGATTATTGGAGAAAGGACTCCTTTCCGAACCGGACCGCAGGATAATCCAATGGATGTTCGAGTCTGGTGCTTCCTTCCTTTTATCGGCCCGGGCGCTTGGAGCCGAACAACTGTCGTATCTCTTGCCGTTGCTGGCCAAAACAGAACGGTGTGCCATTTACCACAATGACAGCTGCGTGGTTGAGCAATTCAAACTGGGACGCCCAATGACAGCCGCAGCCCGCTATCAGGGCAAACTGGTGGGGAAAGAGCAGGATTTGTTCTTGAGCCGGGTTCTTGTCCTCGGCGAGCAGGAGGTTGCTCCTGATAATGTGGCGGTGTTCTTTCCCACCGAACCGTTTTTCGTGATTCACAATTCCCGCCTGTATGCGCTCCGCGAGGAGGTGGGGACGGATATCCAAGCCGTCCAAGCGAATCAACCGATCCAGGTTCCCCGAGCGGAGTTGCCGCAATTTCTGGAAACTGTGGCCAGGGCCGGAGAACTGGAGAGCTTCTCTCTCCCCCAAGAAATTGCCCCGGAGCGGATTGCGCCAGAGCATATCCGGCCTTGTCTGACGCTGGTCCCGCAGCGCGAGGCGTTACTGGGGCTGGTCTCATTTTATTACGGCGATCGGGAGGTTGCCGCCCATAGCGGAATCCGCAACGTTTTTGACGCTCAACACTGGGCGTATATTGAGCGCGACGATACGGTGGAGGCTTCTGCTTGGTCTGCTTTGCAGGCCCAGGGATTTGAACACACAGGGGAAGATGGAGTCCGCCGTGCCTGGGAAGAGAACATGGCCGAGGCCCTGCACACCTTGAGGCAGCAAGGGTGGCTGCTGCAGGCGCAGAACAAACAACGGGTCAAAACTGGTTCGGTATCCAATGTCCAGATTACCTCGGGGCAGGATTGGTTTGATCTCTCAGCGGACGTTGATTTTGAGGGCCAGGAGCTTATGGATTTGCCGGCAGTGCTTCAGGCCTACAAGGACCGTCAACGGTTTGTGGTCCTTGATGACGGCAGTCTTGGGATGTTGCCGGAGAAGTGGCTGGCGGACAACGGCTTGGCCTTGCAACTCGGTCGCACAGCCACGCGCAAAGAGGCCGCTGAGGACAACCCCAGCAAGGACGCACTGCGATTCACAACGGGACAAGGGGTTCTGCTCGACAGCGTCGCCCAAACAACAGACCATGTGCGCGAGGATGAGCAGTTTTCTCGCTATAGGGAAAAGTTGCACGATTTCAAGGGACTGCGCTCGGTAACGCCACCCCAGGGGCTCCAGGCCACGCTTCGGGAGTATCAGCAGCAAGGGCTCAGCTGGCTGGCGTTTTTGGAGGAGTTCGGTTTGGGTGGCATTCTGGCCGATGATATGGGGCTCGGTAAAACCATTCAGGTCCTGGCTCATCTCTTACAGGCCAAGGAACGTGGAGCTTCCGGCCAGGCTCTTGTCGTGGCACCGACATCTCTTGCTTTAAATTGGGCCAGTGAGGCCCGCCGCTTCACGCCGGAATTGGCGGTGCATCTGCATACAGGGCCACAGCGCTTTGCCTGTGAAGAGGCCTGGGAAACGGCGGATGTTGTGGTTACGACCTATGGCCTCTTGCGCCAAGACACCGTCTTTTTGGCTCAACGCGAATTTGCGCACCTCATTTTGGACGAAAGTCAGGCCATCAAGAATGCCCAGACCCAGACCGCACAGTGCGCCAGGCAGCTTCAGGCGCGTCACCGCCTGTGTCTGACCGGGACCCCGCTGGAAAACCATGCCGGGGAATTGTGGTCGCAGATGGAGTTTTTGAATCCCGGCCTTTTGGGCAGTCTCAAGACCTTTGAAGAGGTCTGGAGTGAAGCCCAGCAGAGCAATACCCCGGAAAAGTGGCAGCAGTTGCACCGGTTTCTCCGCCCCTTTTTGTTGCGACGGACCAAAGAAGAGGTCATGGCCGACCTGCCGGAAAAAATGGAGCAGGTTGTGTCCTGCTCCATGACGCCGCAACAGGCGAAACTGTATAGTGAAATCCGTGACCATTACCGGGCCCAGGTGTTGTCCCGGGTGGAGGAGAAGGGGTTGGCCCAAAGCAAGATGCATGTTTTGGAGGGGTTGTTGCGTCTGCGTCAGGTCGCCTGTCACCCGAAGTTAGTGGGCGGTAATGGCCAATACGAATCCGGCAAGCTTCAGGAACTGCGCGAACGGATTACGGCCGTTGTGGGCAGTGGACATAAGGCGTTGGTTTTTTCTCAATTTACGCGTTTTTTGCGGCTTATCAAGGACATGCTGGAATCGGAGGGCATAGCCTATTGTTCGCTGGACGGGCGGACTCCGGCGAAACGTCGCCAGGAGCGGGTGGCCCGGTTTCAAGATGTGGATGGACCACCTGTTTTTACCATCAGCTTGAAGGCCGGGGGGACCGGCCTCAATCTGACGGCTGCGGATTATGTGTTCATCGCGGATCCGTGGTGGAATCCGGCCGTCGAGATGCAGGCCGTGGACCGGACCCACCGTATCGGACAGGATAAGACCGTATTTACCTATCGGTTTGTGACCGAAGGCACTGTGGAAGAAAAGATTCGCACCCTGCAGAATCAAAAGCAGGAGTTGGTGCAGTCTGTTTTATCTGGTTCCAAAGGGGTGCTCAAGGAACTCAGCCGCGAGGATCTGGAGGTCCTGCTCTCCTGAGGAGCTTGCCGTTAGCCAGTACCACCCCTGTTACACTTGGAGGGGCGTGTGGCGCAGCCCATCTTCAGGATGCCTAAAACCAAGGGCGCACGCCATGCGCCCCTACAAGGTTCGACTACGGCAGCGACCATTCCATCCTGGCCGGACCATTCTCCCGTGCGTCACAAGGCACCTATTGAAAACTACCTTCGATTCGCCATCCGTACGGGCCCGGACTTGGCGCAACGATCTCATCCAGCACTCAACCCGGTCCTACTCGTAGGGGCGTGTGGCGCACGCCCGTTTTCGGGATGCCTAAAACCAAGGGCGCACGCCATGCGCCCCTACAAGGTTCGACCACGGCAACGACCATCCCATCCTGGCCGGACCATCCTCCCGTGCGTCACAAGGCACCTATTGAAAACCGACTTCGATTCGCCATTCGCAAGGGGCCAGGTCCTGCCGCAACGATCTCCTCCAGCACCATCCCGGTCCTACTCGTAGGGGCGTGTGGCGCACGCCCATCTTTATCCTCCGAATACAGGATGGAACCCGTCCTTTTCCCAACATATCGGATTCATCGCGACATATTCCCGAATCACACGCAAATCTTCCTCATTGCGAATAATATGATCATGGTAATTGCGTTGCCATACCGGGCCATCCCCTCCCCCTTTCAAACAATTGTACCGCTTTGTCACTGACGCCTTGAATCCGGCAATAAAGGCCCCTAAACTCTGGCTCGCGGGCGGTATTGGCATTCGGGAAATGTGTTTTCTCAGGGATGATTCGTCGCTGCCGTCCCGATTTTCCATATTGGCAATAACAACAATCCCATGCAAATGGTTGGGCATGACTACGAAAACGTCCAATTCAATCTCACGGCGGATATTAGCTGATTGTATCCATTCTTCCTGAACCATCTGTCCTATTCGATTAAGAACCATAGCCTCATTATGTATTTGGCCAAAAAGACATCTTCGGCCCCGAACACATAAAGTCACAAAATATGCCCCGGCCTGAGTATAATCGTAGCCATTAAGTCGGATAGATCGTCGATTCCCACGTAAAAGAGGGATAGTGTCATCCATTGCCACGCCTCATTCCAATACAAAATGCACAACCCAAGAGGGCGCACGCCATGCGCCCCTACAGGGTTTGACAACGATAGCGACCATTCCTAGCTGGCAGTGGCACTTCTTGGTCCATCGAAAGGCCACCAATGCAGACCCTCCGGCGGGTATCCGTACGTCCCGTGGCCAAGCGAAATCGGACCTTTGCCAGCACCATCCCGGTCCTACTTGTAGGGGCGTGTGGCGCACGCCCAATCATCGGGTTGCCCACGAAACCAACAAGGGCGCACGCCATGCGCCCCTACAAAGTTCGACCATGATAACGACCATTCCTAGCGGCAGTGGCACTTCTTGGTCCATCGAAAGGCCACCAATGCAGACCCTCCGGCGGGTATCCGTACGTCCCGTGGCCAAGCGAAATCGGACCTTTGCCAGCACCATCCCGGCCCTACTCGTAGGGGCGTGTGGCGCACGCCCAATCCCCGTCCTGTGGCCCGTTTATTTTGTTATTGCCCACTCGTATCCGCTGCGCTGACCCGGTACACTCGTGTCCAGGGAAAACGGTCCTGGACGAGCTCGAAATGGGGCGCGAACTGGTCGCTCTCGCCGATGAGCATTTGCACGAGAAGCGAATTATAGACCGTGTCGTCCATGATGTAGAGTTCCCTGGACAACTGGTTCAATACGGCGTGGATGTTGCCTGAATTCGGCCAGGAGCGGTGGTTGCGACCAGATTCGTCGATGACATCAAGGCTGACCAGGGGAACTTGGCGATCGGTGGTTTGCAGCACGCCCTGTTGAAGATCGAACTGGGCTTGTCTGCGCACTCGCTGGACGCGGCCGTGGAAGCTGTTGCCGGTTTCCAGATTCCAATTGCCGAAATAGGTAATCCAATAGGCCAGGCGCAGGTTTTCCCAGGAAAGCACGAAGTACTGCGGATCAGGTTGCTCGGGCAGTGTGAGGTCGGTCCCGGCGTCCAAGGTGTCCACAAAGTCCTGTGCCTTTTCCGGGCCCATCGCCTCTAGTGGGGCCAGGGGTTTGGTAGGATAGTACAGGACAGAGGCCCCAGGGTTCTGGGGCTTGGTGCCGTTGTGTTGGCATTCGAGGCGTTGCTCTTTTCCGTGGGCCCCGATAAGGCGCATTAATTGGGCTGCCTTGGCTGGCGAGTTTGTGGAGTGGATTTTGGCCAGTGGATAGAGGTGTGGGCCGCTGTGGGCGCCGCCGTCGCCGAAACTTCGTCGCTGGGCGTAGTATTGGGCCGCATAGCCGTAATCCCACCATTGCCAGAGCTGGGCGTCCTGGGGCGTATTTTCGGCCAGTTCCATAAAAGTCTGGGCGTAGATCTTGGGGATGACAGGGCCTGGGCGCAACATGTCTGCTGTATTAGAAAGTGGACAGGAAGCAACAAAGGCGACGCAGAGGGCCCCAAACCAGAGAATCGTACGTTTCGAACTCATCGTGGACAATAGCGAGACTGTGCCGAAGCCAAGGCCAAGACCGAGCACAGGCCCCCCGTACATGGCAAATCGGTTGCCGAGTTTGAAGGAGAGGATGGACAAGCCCAAAAGCGGTAGCAGGCTGAGCGCCAGGGGGCGTTTGATGACCATCCAGGCCGTCCCAAGCAGGGCTGGGATAAAGAGGGCCCAATGCCCGGCCAAGCGGTCCATAATGGCCAGCCAATCGATATTCTGGGCCTCGCGGATACTCTGTTTGACGGTCGGGAGCTTGAGCAAGGACTCTGTTTCCCGGCTGAGATTGATTTTAGCGTAGCTCAAGGCCGGTTCGATGAGCTTGGTCACTACTGCCGCGCCATGGAAGACGGGGAAAAGGACCAGGACGCCAGCGAGCAACGCTGTACCTGTGAAGCGGGTGCGGATAATATCCGGGCGCTGCAGTCCGAGCCAGGTGATGCCGCCGCCAATGATCAATCCCACCCAACCGAGTTTTCCCAGAGCCAGAACAACGGCTAACCCGGCCCAAAAGTCCTGCCAGGGCAGGGAGCGGTTCAGCAGGCAGGCAACCCCTACGGCGGTGATCAGCACGTACATGGCAATGGGGTAGGCGTTGGGGTAGAACCAGGAGTAGGCGAGGAATATGAGACCAGCGCCAAATGCGGCCCAATAGAACCGGGGACCACTGAAAAGCAGTTCCCTCTCAGGGGCGTCAGCGTTTTTCTTTTTTGAGGTCTGTGAGGAGGGCTTGCGAAAAGGGAAGACTTGGCCCCAGTTCTGGGAAAGAAAAGGGGTGAGCCAGTAGACCAGTGCCGCTACGAAAAGAAGCGGCAGGAAAAGCGTCAGGATATCCGTGTCCCCAAATCCAAGGCGGGTTCGTAACAGGAACCCCAAGCTGCCTGACGCCATCACTCCTGCGGCTAACCCGGCTTCAGGCCGTCTCCAATACGCGCAAAGCAGGCAAACAGGGATGGCGGCAAGCGGAGCGCAGATTGCGGGAAGCCAGAAGTTGATAACCCCCACATTAAGTCCGGTCAGGGCATGGAGCCCTGCGAGCAACTCGGACATGGGCCGGCCGACCAAGCGTCCTGCTCCTTTAGCCCCTGCCATCCAGGCGTAGGCGTCATGAGTGGCCATAAGGGGCTCACCCGCAACCCAATAGCTCGCATCAAGCCATAGCGGCAATTCCCAGAATCTCAAAAATAAACCAGCAACATAAGTCAAAAAACAAACAATTAATAACTTAGTAAAAAAAAGTTTTTTCATATGCAAAGCATGATTTGTAGGTTGCGAGTGAATCGGATTAAAATATTATTTGTAATTAAAAAAAGGGTGTAGATTTTGTAATTCATGATTCATATAATTGATATCTTCATCAGAAAATTCATCTAAATACCCTCCGATTTTTCCTTTTCGTACTTTAAAAGAGTTTGGGTCATTAATATTTTTGGGGCGGAGAATGCTGGTGTTAAAAGAGTCGTTCTTTTCGAGATTCTGCATATTTTTAAAATCCGAGAAAGACAGCGATTGCTCAAAAGCGTCCATTTGTGGATGTTTACTTTCTATAAAATAGGCAAGGTTAAAAAAATTAGTGTAAGGATCCAGTAGGAAATTTTCATAAGAATTCCACAGTGAATTGTTTAATCCATAAAGCCTTGCGTGCCACTTATTAAGTGTTGAAATAATGTTTTGAATGCCGTAAACCTCATGGCGAATAAATTCATGTTTTGAGAATGATTGCGAGCTAGAAGATCGCTTTGTCATCTGATAATAGAGAGATGTTACAATGTCTCGAGGGTCTCTGTAAAGAAAAATAGATTTTTTAGAGCGTAAATATTTATTAGGAATAATGTATTTGCCGGTCAGTCGTTGAGGAAAGGTGGCTTTTGTATAGTGCTCCCATAGTTCATGAGTGAAAAAAATGTTTTTCCATTCTTTTTCTGTCTCGTCAGTAAGGTATAAGTGAAATGGGGTATTGTATTTTATGCTAAAATATTTGTTTACGAAGGTTCTAATCCATGTTCTTCCGCTCTTGCCAAGAGAGATAAAGAATATATCTGCGTTTTTTATGCGCGTACGCCTATTTGAAATATTCCAAAAAATCATAAAAGCTCCAAAAAAATAGCTGAAAGTTGTTAAATTTTTTTGAAAATAATTATTCTGTTTCAAGTTAAAGAATAATTTGTTTAATAGATAAAAATAAAAATTTGAATTAATATTTGTTAAAAAAGAATATGTGTATGTAAAATATTTTATATGTTTTGAGTTTTTAATTTGTAATTTTTGGTCAACCTTGTCTTGTCATAATATAGATTTTTAAATTTTAAACTGAGTTAATTTTATCGTTATTTATTTAGAATCAATAATAGCAATAAACTAGTTAGGCGAATAACCAAAGAAAGGATCAAGTTGATTTAATGCTTGGTCAACATACAATCGATCATCCTCAGTTAGTTCTTCAGTGTAGCTTCCAATTTTTCCTTTACGAACCTTGAATGACTCAGGATCGGAGGGGTCGCCAGGTAAAAGTTCTCCTTGTTTTGACAAGCAGGCGGTTTCTCTCTTTTGCATTTTTTCAAATGTGGCGTAGTCAATTGCTTTATTGAGAGAATTTGAGCACACAGGGTTGGAGCTTAAAAATTTAATGGTGCTATATAAAGTATCATATATTTTAATTTTTAGTTCTTCATAGGAAAGGCAATGACACCATTGATGGCTTTCAAGTCGTTTTTTCCAGGTATTCATTACATATATAATAGAGTAAATGCCATATGTAGGATGCCTAATAAACTCGCTCATGTTTAGATTTACACGCTTAGATGATCGTTTGGTTTTTTGATGAAAATAAGAAACAATGACATCCCGAGGGTCCCTGTAAAGAAAGATAATTTTTTTACTTTTCGCTATATTGTCGGGCATGATGTATCGACCCTTAACTTTTTCGAAAAAATTAGCATTATTACGATGCTCAAAAAATTCATGAGTGTAAAAAAATTTTAATTTTTTAGAATTGTTATTTATATTTTCCTCATGATTAAGTGTGTTAAAATAATAGTCAAGAATCACACGGAGCCATGTTCTTCCAGATTTGCTTACAGAAATACGATTACATCAGAATCTTTAAATGACTTTATATGACGAGTGACGTTCCAATTTATGAAATTAAGATGTAACATATCTACTCCTGGATTTCAGAAAAAATGTACTTTAAAATTAAAAGTAAAAGTAGCATTATGGTTATTAAATATATTTAAAAGTGAAAAAGCCTGTTCTTTTTTGCAGGTATAAATTCACAATAAATATCTGAAAAATATAGTAATCTTTATATATTTAGAGAGTCTGTGGGATCTGGAGTTGTTTTTTAATATGGCTACCAGCAATTACTCCACATAATGTAAATGTTAATGTGCTCGGCAGGGGGCTATAAAGGTCCATATTTACTTGGTAATGCACAAGTGAGGTTATTAAAGCAAGTGCTGAAGCTATAGATGTCATTGAAAATCGATTAAAGCCATAAAATATAATTGAACAAAAAAATAATGTAATTGCTAAAGTTCCAAATATACCTGTTTCGAGAAGAAAATGTAAAAAGAAATTGTGAGCATTTTTGTCACTAGATTTGACAAGAGGGAATTTTTTCTGAAGTTTTTTATTATTTTTGTAAATATGGTATTGCTTTTCATATGTATTGCGAAAGTTTTCAAATCCATTTCCTGAAAAAGGTTTGTCGAGAAAGGATTTGAAAGACGCGTACCATAAAAAAAAGCGCATTCTTAAAGATTTATCTTTTTCTGTTGCAGTGAATGTTTGGATAATCTCATTTTTAGTTCTGATTCCCTGTGGGGTTTTAAATAGGATGATACTGAAAGAAAACGCAATTAATATAAAAATTAAAATGTGCTTAGAATTAAGTTTAGCATGATAGAAGTAGTATATTGAGGCACTTAAGGCGCATCCGCCGATAACTCCACGAGAGGTTGTTTTTATTAGCATAAAAGCGGAGGCTAAAAATGCAAGAAAGTGAAAAAATTTTAGCCCATAACTTTTAGATTGAGTAAGAAAAACAATATTTATAATTGACGTAGCTCCAAATACTAGTGCCAGGTGTAGGTAGTTGAAGTCAAAAAGGTTTTGAAAGTAAATATGTGAATTTTGGTTTTCTTCGGCTATGTTTAGGAAAAACAATAAATTTGAAATTATAAAAAATAAAAAAACTGAAATTATAAGAGAGTATAGTATGTATTTTTCTTTATCTTTGAGTATTATTGATGCGGTGATTGTAAGGTAAAAAGTTATCGCCCAGTTTAAGACTTCATCCAGGTTTGTAAGGCTGATGTTGTTGGTTTGTAAACTTATAAATACAAAAAAAGAAAATGCCAATAAGAGGTAAGTGAATGTGTTTTTAATTAAATACGATATTATTTTTGAGTTTTTGTAGAGTATTATTGCAAATAAAAATAGTAGTATGTATCTTGTTTTTTCTATTCCGTGATACCAAAATGGAATAATAGAAAAGCTAATTAAAAAAAATGATACGTAAACAGGTTCTATATAGTTGTTTTTGAAAATATTACGCATTATTTTATCGTTTCATTTGTTGGTTTTTTGATAGTAATTTGTTGTATAGTTGTATTGTTTTGTAGTGCATGTTGTTTAAGCTGAATTCATTTATAAATTTATCGTAGGTGTTCAGTCTTTTTTCTAGTGCTCTATGGATGTTTAAAGATGGTTTTTCTTCTTCATTGATGAAAGTGATGTTGTTGTAGTATTGTTTGAGTTCGGTCAAGGGCTCTGTTTTTCTGGCAAGAATTGGGACTTTAAATGAACAAGCTTCAAGGGCAACTCCCGACATACCTTCAGCGCCAGGTTCTGATGTGAAAAGCAAGAGGTCTATAGATTCGTAGAACTTGGAAACATTACTTTGAGTTCCGTAAAAAATTATGTTCCCTGTTTTTTCTGCTTTTGCTATAATATTTTCGTAGTGTTTTTTTTCTGGGCCGTCACCGATAACAAGAAATACAAAATCGCTAGAATGGTGTAGCGCATTTAATGCAAAGTCTATAAAAAAATCTAATCCTTTTCCTTTGCCTATGCGACCTATAAAAGCTATCGCTTTTTTTTCTGGGGGAATATTGAGTTCTTTACGATATTTGCGTTTATTGGTTGTATGGTTTGGAATTTCTATTCCGTTATGTAGTATTTTTAGCTTTTTGTTGGAAATTTTTGTTTTCTTTTGAAAATAATCGAGTGATTCTTTAGACACAAAAAGGATTTTGTCAGTAAACATTCGATGAACCATTGACTCTAAACAAATTTGTTTTTTTCTTTGAATCGAATTTTTGGCATACCAGTGGTAATTTTTGCGATGAACCTGTGCTATTTTTACTGGTGTTTTTGCCAGCGCACCTGCTAGTATGCCGGGGATGTTGGCTCCCAAAGAGTGAGTATGGATTATATCTGTATTATGTGATTGCAGCTTCTTCTTTAATTTGATAATATCTTTAATGTTGGTTTTTGATTTTATTGGATGAAAAAAAGTATTTACCCCTAAGTTGGGTAGCTTCTCATAATAGTATCCTTTTTCTTTATATGTAATACATGTGACTTTGTGTTCTTCGGCAAGGAGCGGGAGTAGAGTAAATAAGCGTTTTTGAACGCCGCCAATATTAAGGTTGTTGGTAAGTCTGCAAATGTTCATTCTTTTGTCTTTCGTTGTTTTTAAACTGCATGTTGTAAAGTCTTTGATATAAATAACACCTTTGGATCAGGATGCTATGCGGTGCTTGATCGATGACTTTGCCGTCCTGCATGACGATGATCCGATCGGCCTTGAGAACCGTGGACAGCCTGTGGGCGATGACCAGGCTGGTGCGGTGCTGCATGAGGTTTTCAAGGGCCTGCTGCACGATGCGCTCGGACTCTGTATCCAGGGCGCTGGTGGCTTCGTCGAGAATGAGCAGGTCCGGATCTTTGAGCAGGGCCCGGGCGATTGCGATGCGCTGGCGCTGGCCGCCGGAGAGTTTGACGCCCCGCTCGCCTATAATGGTCTCGTATCCATTTGGCAAGTTCGAGATAAAATCATGGGCGTAGGCGGCTTGAGCGGCTTTTTCCAGCTTGCTCGGATCGATATCTTCCTGACCGTAGGCGATGTTGTCCCGGATGGAGGCATTGAAAAGGAAGTTGTCCTGGGAGACAATGCCCAGATTGCGGCGCAGGCTGGCCAGTGTGTAATCCTGGACGGGATGGCCATTGAGGACAATTTGCCCCTCTGTCGGATCGTGAAAGCGGGGGATAAGGTTGATCAGGGTTGATTTGCCCCCGCCGCTGGGCCCGACGATAGCTATCTGTTCCCCTGGTTCGATCCTGAAGGTCACATGCTCAAGAGCAGGTGTTGCACTGTCGGGGTAATGGAATGTCACGTTTTCAAAGGCGAGCCCCTGGAATGGAGGAGCGTACTCAATGCGTCCGCTCTGTTCCTCGCAGATTTGAGGATTGTCCAGGATGTCGAATATTCGTTCTGCGGCGGCGAGGGCTTTTTGGATCGTCAGGTTGGCTTTGTTCAGTTTTTTGACCGGATCATAGAGCATGATCAGCGCGGTCATGAAGGAAAAAAATGTACCCGGGGTGGAGGCGCCTTCAATAACTTGCTTGCCCCCATACCAGACCACCAGGCCCATTCCCAGCGCGCCGATGGTTTCCATAATTGGCGAAGACATCTCGTTGTAGACCACCTGCCTGGTGGCAATGGAGACCAAACGGCTGTTTTCAGCTTCAAAGCGTTTCGCTTCCCGGCGTTCCATGGCAAAGGCTTTGACGACTTTGACGCCGCTGAAAATCTCTTGGAGAAATGTCGAGATATTGGAGATCTTGGCTTGGTTGCGGCGGCCGAGTTTGCGGATCTTGCGGCCGAAAAAATAAAACGGGTACATGGCCAGGGGGAGCACAAAGATAGCTATGCTGGCCAGAAATGGGTCGCGGTAGAAAACAACGATCAAAAGGCCGACCATCGTCAACACTTCCCGTGACAGGGTGACCAAGGCCGGGAGGCTGGAGCGGACCTGGGTCACGTCGTTGAGGATTCGGGCCATGAGGTTGCCGACCTGGTTGTCGTCGAAAAACCGCACCGGGAGACAAAGCATCTTGTCGTAAAGCTGTTGTCGCAGTTTTTCCAGGACTTTCAGGCCGGTGACGTTCATTTCGTAGTTTTGCAGAAAGCGGGCCGCGCCTTTGAGCAGGAAAACTCCGACGATGAGGGCTGGGATGAGAGCCAGAGCGGTTTTGTCCTTGGCGATGAAGATGTCGTCCAGGGCTGGCTTGACCAGAAACGCAGTCGCCCCAGAACAGGCGGCGACGACGATCATGGCCAACATGGCCAGGACGATCCGGACCTTGTACGGCGCAAAATAGGAAAATGTGCGTTTGGCGAGTTGCCAACTGCTTGAGGTTTCCGGTTGGTCTTGGAGTTTCATGGTATATGCTATTTTGTGATTGGGGAATTGAGGTATTGAGGAATCCAGGAATTCAAGAATTCAAGGATTCGGGGATGTAAGCATTGGGGGATCCAGGATTTGGAGGACGAGACAATCCTGTCGATTGAGTCGTTCCCTCACGGTTTTTTCTAGGAGAAATTTCGTGGCAACGTTGCGATCGCACCCAGCAAAGGCCTACTCGAGCACTTGTCTTACAGCGAACCGTTTTTATACGTCAGTCCGGCGCTTGGGGCGAAGCGCATGAGCCTCAGTCGGCTCTTAAGCCAGGACAGGGATTTGCGCGGCGAAACCGAGAGTCTTCCGATACGCATGGGGTTCGTTCCCCGTTCGACTCGACCTCGCTCAAGGGTCAGGGCGGCCTGGAATCCGGTGTCTTTCAAAGCCCTTTCCGCCACCTGATCGTATTCTCCCCACGGCCAACAAAAGATGTCCAGCGGTTGTTTAAGGATCGCTTCCAAGCGCGTCTTGCAGCGGGTGAAATCCTCACGGCAGAAGCGGTAGCGTTCCTGCTCGCTGCGGCTCGTCCACCGGATACCCTTTTGCGTTTCTTGCGGCCACCAGCCGCTATGCGCATAAGCGCTCCCGCCTTTGGGGCAGGGAAGGTCTTCATACGTGACGTCCCGCCCGTAGACAAGGTGTGCCCCCCAGTGGATTTCTCGGGCTTGGGGCCGGGGAGCCGTCTCATGGAAACAAAAGGCGTGGCGGGCTGAATGGGGTAGGACATCCATGCCGTGGGTGTGCGCCAGATGATAGAGTTCTGTGGTTGTGCAGAATTGGCTCGTATCGCCCAGGACCGTAGCTTGATAGAAGCTCTGGGCGCCTCCGAGAAGGTGCGGTATCTCTTCAGTGCGGCGTGCCGGGCCATCGCTGCTAAAATCGCTGCAGACGAAAAACGAGGCCCGCATTCCTCGCTGTTGAAGGAGCGGGAGGGCATAAAGCCAGTTGCTGACATGACCGTCGTCAAAGGTGATGCCCACAGCCGGGCGCTTCAGCCGGGTGGTGCCAGTGACGATGTCCACGATCTCGCGCGTGGTGAGCGTGGCGAATCCCATGTCCCGGATACAATCGAGATGGGCGGCCAACTGCGCCTGGTCGTGTCCATCCGGGCCGCACGTGTTGTGGTAGCAGAGAATGGGGATGGAGCGCCACGTTATCGGCATAGTGCGGTCTCGATCAGTTCGGTGTAGGCTTCCAGGCCGGCACGGATATGATTGGGCCAGGCAAACGCGTTCCGGCGGGGCTCAGCGCAGAGGCGTCGCAAGGTTCGAGCTAAGTTCTGTGTATCGTGGGGATCTTTGATGGTGTTTTCCGGATCCAGGAAAACACTGCTGCCATTTGCAGAGCTCGACAGGGTCGGTATGCCGCAGCGTAAGGCTTCCAGGACTGCATTGGAGCAGGCGTCGTAAAAGGTCGGCAGGGCAAAGGCGTCCAGGCAGTTGTAAAATCCGGTCATGTCTTCTACTCGGCCGAGGAAGGTTACCCGGTGCGCGACCCCGAGACGCTGGGCCTGTTTGCGATACCGGTCCGGATTGCGATCGCCAGCCACGAGAAGATGGTGGGAATCCGGCAATTGCGCCAGGGCGGCAATGAGGCAGCCGACCCCTTTGAGTGCGAAATTTGTCCCAGCAGTGCCGATATAGATCATGTCTGGCGCAAGCCCGCGTTGTTGCCGTTCAGCCCTCTGCTTGGCGCGGGGATACGGTTCGAAAGCGGTCAGATCTGGCTGATTATAGATAACCTGGATGCGGCTTGTGTCAAACGAAGGGTAGGCCTCCTGGACCCAATCGACGAGTTTGTCGGAGACAGCCACAAAATGGGACGTCGTCCGCATCTGGCGGCGCTCGATGCAATTGATCAGCCGGTTGGCCGGAGCAGTTTTCCGGCGCAGCATTTTCCACGTCCGAGCCATACCCGGGTCGTAGGCTTGTTTGGACAGACGCCAGAATACGGGCAGCGGCCCGCCGCTCAAACGTAAGACATCCTGGTTCCAGGTCTTGCCCATGCTCAAGGTGAGGTCGTAGTTCCCTGCCCGGCGCTGCCGTTCTGCCGCCATGGCATACCAGAGGATCTTGCCGCTGCGGCAGAGCCCCTTGCGACCAACCACCCTGGGGGTCACGCCTTGGGGCGCTTCTGATTCCTGCCGGGCGCAGATAAAGTCCACGTCAAACCCGGTTTGACCCAAATGGTTGGCTAAGCGCGAGGCAAAACGTTCCGCCCCGCCGTAGCGGCTCAGTCTGGGGAGCATGAGAGCGATACGTTGAGGCGATGTACCGGAAAGCATAGAAAGATCCTGAGGTGAAGGCGTTGGCTTGCAACAGCTACAGGGGCGATGGGGGTTTTGCATCAGAGTGCGTCAATTTGAATTTGCAGCCTCCCTATCATGGGGGAGCCGCCAGTCCTTGATGTCCAGGTCGATGGACGTCAGCCCCTGATAATGGTTCAGGCGTGGGGTGAAGGCCAGTTGAACCGTTTCTCCCTGGATTGAGGGGGTCAGGGCCTCGGCCTGGCGCCACGCTTTGCCGGTCAGGACGATGCCTGATTTCGGGTCCTGCAATTGCAAGCTGACATGCTTTTTGCCGAAGACGTTGTGTTTTTGGACCTGGAGCGGTTCTGAGCAGAAGACGGGCTGGGGGTTGCCCATGCCGAAGGGTTGCAAGAGTTCGATCTCCCGAATCAGGTCAAGATCAATTTGCCCAAAGGGAATGTGCCCGTCCAGTTTGAGCCGGGGCAGCGGCTCCGCTCCGCCGAGTTGTTTGCTAATAGCCTGGGAAAACCGTTGCGTAAAGGGCTTCAGATTGGCCTCGGTCAGGCTGAGTCCTGCAGCCTGGGGATGGCCACCGAACCCGGCCAGCAGATCCGCGCATTCGGTCAGCGCGGCGTGGAGATCCACATCCACGATGCTCCGGCCCGATCCTTTCCAATACCCGTTGTGGCGGGTCAAGAGGATCGTCGGCCGATAAAACCGTTCCACGACCCTCGAGGCCACGATACCGATGATGCCTTGGTGCCACTGCGCGTCAGCCAGGACCAGGCCCTCGGTGACACCGCGCTCCTCCACCTGGGTCACAGCCTGCTCCAGGATGCCGTCTTCACAGGTTCGCCGTTCCTGATTGGCGGCCTCGAGTTTGGCGGCCAGGGGTTGGGCGGTGGCCAAATCCGGAGCCAGGAGAAGATCAAGGGCCTCTGTAGCCGAGCCCATCCGCCCGGCCGCGTTAATCCGCGGGGCGAGCCCGAAGGCGACCTGCCCGGCACCGATCGGGGCCTTGCCGGGCAGCCTGCTGGCTTCTTTCAAGGCGTAGATCCCCGGACGGGATCCTTCGCTGAGGAGTAACAGGCCGTTTTTGGCCACAATTCGGTTTTGGCCCCTGAGGCTGACCACGTCGGCAATGGTTCCCAGGGCGACGAGGTCAAGTGAGGGCCGCAGGTCGGACGGCGTCCCCGGCAGCAGCCGGTTGAGCGCGGCCATGAGGAAAAACGCGGTGCCCACCCCGGCAAGCTCCGGACAGGGGCATGCGTCGACACAGGGGTTCACGATGGCATCGGCGGGCGGCAGAGTGGCATGGGGCTGGTGGTGGTCGGAAACCACGACGCGCATCCCCAATTCCTTGGCTCTGGTGATGGCCTCCAGGTCGCCCATGCCGCAGTCCACGGTCAAAAGGGCTCGGACACCCTGGTCATAGAGAGCTTCGATCCCAGCCGTGTTCAGTCCGTAGCCGTCCTCCATGCGGTTCGGGAGATGGGGAAGGACTGCATAGCCGCGTCCGCGCAGGATCTCCGTGACCAGGGCCGTAGCGGTAATGCCGTCCACGTCGTAATCGCCCCAGACGGCCAATGGTCCTGTGTCCTGTTCCAAGGCAGCAGCCAGCACCGCGGCCGCCTCGTTCAGGCCGGACCACGTGTGTGGCGGTGCCAGATGGCGCAGTCCCGGACTGAGGAAAACGTCCATTTCCTGCGGACTCGACAGGCCGCGTTGCCAGAGGAGATCGCAGAGAAACGGCGATATCTCGAGCTGCTTGGCCCAGGTGCTGAACTCTGCAGTTTTTTCGCTAGCGGGCTGTTCTCGGAAAATCCATTGGGTGTTGGGCATTGTTGTATTGTATTTAGGGATTGAAGAATTGAGTAATTCAGGAATTGGGAAATTGGAAGATTAAAGAGGTAAAGAGTTGAAGAAGTGCATGGCATGGGACAAAAAATTTTACTGATATGATGTATAGATGCCTTGCACTTTTAAAGTGAACTGTTAAAATTTTTCTTTGCTGTGCTCTTGAGGGTTCAGCTTTTTCAATCCTTCAATCCTTCAATCCTTCAATCCTTCAATCCTTGAATTCCTGAATTCCTCAATTCCTCAATTTCCAATTCCCTCAATCCCTGAATTCCAGCGTCATTTTTTTGCGAATTGTACGGACCATTTCCACGGGCGAAGTCGCAGTGAAAATGGGCCGTCCGACGACCAGGAAATTGGAGCCGGCGTGGACCGCTTTTTCCGGAGTCATGACCCGTTTCTGGTCGTCTGCGCTTTTTTTGAGACGGATGCCGGGGGTCAGGCAGGCCAGCCGCGGATCGGCCTGTTTGATGGCCCGGACTTCATGCCCGGAACACACCACGCCGTCCAGTTGCCAGTCAGCCGCATTCCCCGCCAGGTCCAGGGCAAATCGTCCGCTGTTTGTGGCCGTGGTGCCGGGGAGGTCGGTGATGTCCATGCTGGTGAGCAGGGTCACGCCAAACAGGAGCGGTCCGCCTGTCTGGCCGGTGGCTTCCTCCCGTCCTGCCAGCGCGGCCTGGGCCATGGCCTGCCCGCCCAGGAGGTGGAGAGTGCACATATCGGCTCCGGAGCGGGTCAGCGAACGGACTGCTCCTTGCACGGTGTTCGGGATGTCAAAGAGTTTGAGATCGACAAAGACGCGAAAGCCGAGTTCCTTGAGCCGGAAAATAATGCTCGGCCCTGCGGCGGTAAAGAGCTCCAGGCCGACCTTGACCCAATCCAGTTCGCCGCGAAGCGGGGTGACGGCCGCAAAGGCGGTTTCGGCGTCAGGGAAGTCCAGGGCAGCGATAAGCTCAGCCATGTTGCGGCTCCTGCCAACTTGCGAGAATGGTCTCGGGCAATTGGGGTTGGGCGGCGGGCCGCGTGGTCAGGGCGAGATAGACGGCGCGCAGCGAATCGTACGCTCGTTCCAGGTCATCGTTGACAATCCAGGAATCGAATTCCCGGGCCGCGGCGATTTCCTGCCGGGCGTTTTCAAGGCGACGGGCGATGGCCTCTTCGTTGTCGCTCCCGCGTCGACGGAGCCGCTGTTCAAGCTCCTGGCGCGACGGGGGGAGTAGAAAGACGAAATGCCCCTGTCCAAGGTTGGCTTTAAGCAGGCGCGCGCCCTGGATGTCGATATCGAAAAGGACATGCCGTCCGGCAGAGAGCATGTCCAGGGTCGCCTGTCTGGGGGTCCCGTAGCAATTGCCGTGTACCTCCGCCCATTCGGCAAAAAAATCCTGCTCGGCCAGCTCATAAAAGCGGTCCTTGTCCACAAAATGGTAGTCCCGGCCGTCGATCTCACCGGACCGGGGCGCTCGAGTTGTATAGGACACGGAAAAAGCGAAATCCGGGAATTCGGCGGTCAGACGATGGATCAGGGTGCTTTTGCCCGTTCCTGAGGGGGCGCTTAGAACCAGCAGGATACCAGGACGCTCAGGATGCGACATCCTCATCCTCCTCTGAAGCATAGCGCTGCCCGACGGTATCGGCCTGGATCGCGGAGAGCACGATATGGTTGGAATCGGTGACGATGATCGAGCGGGTCTTGCGCCCCTGGGTGGCGTCGACCAGCCGCCCGGCTTCTTTGGCGTCTTCACGCAACCGGCGCATGGGCGAGGAGTTGGGATTGACAATGGCCACAATTCGCGAACCAACGACATAGTTGCCGAAGCCGATATTGAGCAGGCGCTGTTTGGTCATTCTCGGTCATCCTTTCTGGGCTTGCCGGCCGCACAGGCCGGATGAGTCGGGCTGGCGCAGTCCCGAACCTGGGGTTGTCAACTCGGTTGTCGCATTGCCACTTGAAAAGCTGCTCAGCACTTCCCGCCACGGCGATGTCTCGCGCACTCCGAAGGGCGGCTGGCACAGCCTGCTTGCTATTCGATGTTTTGCACCTGTTCGCGACATTTTTCCAGTTCGGTTTTGACATTGACCACCAAGCGGCTGACTTCGCTGTCCTGGGCTTTATTGCCGCAGGTGTTGATCTCACGGAAACATTCCTGGAGCACGAAATCCATGTGGCGTCCGCTAGGGGTCTCCATGGCAAACCGCCGCTGGAGTTCCTGGAGGTGGGTCTGCAAACGGGTGATTTCTTCACTGACATCAATCCTGTCGGTGAGCAGGGCAAACTCCTGGTGCAGCCTCTCCTGGGAAAGGCTTGGGGACTGCTCCTGAAGCAGGGCCTCGGCCCGCTGCTTGAGGAGCGCGAAACGTTGCTCTGGCAGGGTAGGTACCCGTTCGGCAATACGTTCGACCCAGTTGGTGACGGTTTCCAGGCGATTTTGCAGATCGGCGATCATGGCCTGCCCTTCGCGCTCCCGGCTGTCGTTCCAGGCGCTTAAGGCCATCTCCAGGCCGGTTTGCAACGAGTCGAGGATTTCCTGGGGCGGGGTCTGATCCGGTTCCTCCCACAGGCTGGGCATGCGCAACAGGTGGCTGTAATCGAGTTCTGGAGTCTCGCCGTTGGCTTCAGCCAGCTGCCGGAGTTGGTCCAGCATGGATTGGGCGATCCAGCTGTTGAGCTTGGGGCTGAGCTCTTCGGCTTCAAAGATGTGGAGGTGGAGCTGGATATCGATCCGGCCCCGCTCGGCGGTTTCCCGGACCTGTTTTTCCCACTCCTGCTCCATCATGGACAGGAATTGGGGCATTTTCCAGCGAATGGAAAGTTGTTTGCCGTTGACGCTTTTGATTTCCCAGGTCTGGGCCAGGGCGGCACTCTGACCGCTCCAACGGCCGTAGCCGGTCATGCTTTTGGGCATAGGTGTTGCTCGGTGTTGGGGGTTGTAGGGGTGATTGCTCCGTTTGCGTGTGCCCAGCTTTCGTGCTTCTTGGACGGAAGGCAAACGTAAATCCCGCACCAGTGTTTTTCTAGCTCTTCTCCCCTTGGACGGGGGAGGGAGCCAAAGCAACGCAGTTTGTGCGTATTTTGTTGATCAAAGAGCTTATGTTCGAGGGCGCCGGAAAGACGCATCCTGTGCGCTCTTCATGTCTTGAGCCCTGAGAAGGATTCCACCCCCGTCTGGGACGTCTGCTTTCTGGCCTGCTTGTATTCGTCCCGCAACCGCGTCAGCCAAGCCTGCAACGGAGCATCGGCGTAATCGGCGAAGGTCCAGTCAAAGGCTCGCCAGCCGCCTTTCTGATACATCAGGGTCAAATCGGCCCAGATGCCTTCCTTGAGATAAATCCGGTGCGTAAATCCCTTCCCCGTAGCCAGAACCAGCCGTTCCAGGGAGAGCAATCCCGGATCGAGATTGATCCGTCGGTTCCCCTCGGCGTCGCGGAAAGCGTCTTCAAGCGCGTTGGTCACGAGTTTCGCCTCCGCCAGACGGTCCTGGGGATAGAAGCGGTCGGCGTACAGGAGCCGACGGTACAAGGGAGTTCCCAGCTCTGTATTGTAATACGTGGTGTGGGTAAAGAACAGTGCGTCCCCGAAATCGTGGACCGGCCCGAAATGCGCTTCCAGCCGGGGGCGCAGCGTGGGCCAGACTGTTTGCCAGACACTGGTCAGCACCGGGATGACCAGAACGGCTTTGGGGGCCGATTTCGGAGTGCTCATGAGATGGCCGGTTGTGCTCCCTTGAAGGGCAAGGGGTATTGATTCTGGTTCACGCCGTGGTTTCCAGTTGGACCAGCAGCCCCTTGTCATCCCAGCCGACCGGACGTGCCTGGACCAGAGAGCGAACGGCCGGAGCCGCTCCGGAAATCTCGCGGCATGGGACATAGGTGTCGCTGATGCCCTGGGCCGGATGCTTTTCGACAATGAATGGAATGTGGTCCCGCTGGGCTTGCTGCTGCAAAAAAGCGGTCCGCTTGTCCTCCAGGATGCTCCGCAATATGGCGCACCGCTCCCGTTTGATCGGCTCGGCGACCTGGTCGGTGAAGGTTGCTGCCGGCGTGCCGGGACGGGGAGAATACGGGAAGACATGCCCGTAGGTAAAGGGGAGGTCGCGGACCAGGGCAGCGGTGGTTTCAAAGGCGGCATCGTCCTCTCCGGGAAATCCCAGTAAAAAATCGGCGCCGAGGCCGAAATGGGGCCAGATTTCTTGCAGCCGGTCCACAAACGTTCGTATTGTGTCGGGATGATAGTGACCGCGGCCCATTCGGCGCAGGATTTCCGGGCTGCCACTTTGCAGGGAGAGGTGAAGGTGCGGGGCCACCAGGCGGCATCGGCGCAAGGTATCCAGGGCCTTATCAGTGAGTTCCGAGGGCTCCAGGGAACTGAGCCGCAACCGGGCCCGGCCGGCCCACTCTGTGGCGAGGTTGGCGTCGAGCCAGGCGAGAAAATCCCAAAAGTCCAATGGCGGGGTCAGATCCCGGCCGTATTGCCGCAAGTTGATGCCGCTGACACTCAATTCCCGCAGGCCGCCCCTGAAAAGGTGTCTGGCCTCGGCCAGACTTTTTTCCGGGGATCTGGTCACGGCAGGACCCCGAGTGTGGGGCACAATGCAATAGGTGCAGCCGTGGGAGCAACCGTCCTGCACCTTGAGCAGTCCCCGGGCTCGCGATGAGGCGGTGACTGGAAATTCGGGGAAGTGGTCCGCTTCGCGACAGGCGAAGTGGAGCGCGTCCGGTCCGACGCAGAGATCGGCCTTGGCCTGCTGCGGTACGGTGCGCAGCACCCCGGGCAAGGCCGCCATTTCCTCGGTAAAGACCTGAGCGGCGCATCCGGTGACCACGATAGCGGCCTCGGGATGGTTGCGGTGGAGCTTGCGGACAAGTTTACGCGTATCCTGGACCGCCCCAGAGGTCACGGCACAGGAATTGACCACGATCCATTCGGGGACTTCATCAGTGCTGGCTTCGCGGTATCCACGCTGCAGCCACGCCTCGCGCAGGGCTTGGCTTTCGTATTGATTGACCTTGCAGCCAAGCGTGTGCAGGGCAAAACGGGGTTCAGACACGTTGTCAGGTCCTTGTGCTGTCATGGATGATGCCGCCGCCGAGGACATATCCCTTTGCCGTGTAGAACGCTGCCACCTGCCCGGGGGCAGCCGGGCCTTTGGGCTCTAGAAAAGAGATCTCCATACCTGTTTCAGACACGATCCTGATGCGGCAGGGGACCGGTTGCTGACGGTAATTGGTCTGGACCCAAATCTGGTCCGGCCATTTTTCAAAGGGGAGCAATGTGTTCAGTTCATGCACCGAGCAGCCTGTGGCCTGCCGCTCGGCCCGAGTGCCGACGACGAGACGGTTGGAGCGGATTTCTTTGTCGATCACGTACAGCGGTTCGCTGTACGCAATGCCGAGCCCTCGGCGTTGGCCCAGGGTGTAACGCCAGAGCCCGCTATGATGGCCGAGTTGGTTGCCGGCCCGATCGACGATGGGGCCAGGGCCAGAGAGGGGGGCACCGGTGTTTTGGAGAAAGCTCCGGTAGTCGTCGTCTGGGATGAAGCAGACTTCCTGGCTTTCCTCGCTCTCGGGGATGGTGAATCCCCGCTGCTCCAATTCGCCCTGGATCGTTGATTTGTGTCGAGTTCCAAGGGGGAAGACGACATTGTCCAGGCTGGCCTGGGGGACGAGACTCAGGAAATAGCTTTGCTCTTTGCGTGGATCGTTGCCGCGGCACAGCAGAGGCCCGTTCGGGGTCTGGAGGAGTCGGACATAATGGCCGGTGGCAAACCCCTTGCAGCCAAGTTGTTTCGCGGCATCGCGCAAGATCCCAAATTTGATCCGCGGGTTGCACAGCGCGCAGGGATTGGGCGTCATCCCCTGCGCATAGTGCTCGATAAACGGGGTGATGACCAACTCGGCAAATTTGTGGTGCAGGTCGACGATTTCCAGATCCACGCCAAGCGTCTTGCAGCAGTGGCGCAAACGGTCTTGAACATCCGCGTCAACGGCATCCGGCGCCAGGAAGTGCGCGTGCAAGGCGAGAACGTCGTGCCCCGCCTCACGCAGGGCGAGCAGGGCAAACAGGGAGTCGGCCCCGCCGCTGACAGCGACAGCAGTTCGCATGGATTTGTGTGGGTGGTGTTGCAATTGGGTTTGTATTGTGGAGAACGGTTTACGGGACGAGGATTTGGCAACAGCGGTTTTTCTTGCTCCCCTCCCCTTCGCAAGGGGAGGGGCAGGGATGGCCTAGAGGGCAGCGGCGGCGAACATTGCCCCGCAGCGCGTTAGTCCAGACCAGCCAGGGCTGTTGGCTCGGGCAGTGGCCCCCGGGCCTGTTCCAAAACGTGTCCGGCCTGGAGCAAGGCCGATTCACCAAAGGCGGGGCCAAAAAGCTGGACCCCGACCGGAAGCCCCGAGGTCCTGCCGATTCCAGCCGGCAGGCTGAGACCCGGCAACCCGGTCAGGTTGAGCGGGTTGGTAAAGATATCGGTCAGGTACATTTGCAGCGGGTCGTCTGTTTTTTCTCCCAATCCAAAGGCGGTCGTCGGTGCCACCGGCCCGCAGAGCAGATCGCAAGACGCAAAGGCCTGAAGATAATCGTCCCGGATCAAACGCCGGACTTGGGCGGCTTTTTTGTAGTAGGCGTCGTAGTACCCCGCGGAAAGGGCGTAGGTCCCCAGCAGAATACGACGCTGAACCTCCCGGCCGAACCCCTGGCTGCGGCTTTTGCTGTACATTTCCATGAGGTTTGCGGCGTCATCGGCACGATGGCCGTAACGCACTCCGTCGAAGCGGGAGAGGTTCGAACTCGCTTCAGCCATGACCAGGATGTAATAGGTCGCGATGGCGTATTTGGTGTGCGGCAGGGAGACGTCCACGAGTTCAGCCCCGTGCTCCCGGGCCTGGTCCAGAAACGCGCGGCAGGTCTCCGCTACCTCGTCGCTGAGCCCGTCCCCCCAATATTCCCTGGGCACGCCGATGCGCCAGCCGGAGAGATCAGTGGTCTGCTCCAAGGCGGCCGTGTAGTCGGGCACTTCGATAGCCACGGAGGTCGAGTCCTTAGGGTCATGGCCGGCAATGGCCTGGAGTATTGCCGCGCTGTCTGCCACGCAACGGGTCATAGGACCGATCTGGTCCAGCGAGGAGCCGTAGGCGACCAGCCCGTAGCGGGAGACCCGGCCATACGTCGGCTTCAGGCCGACAATGCCACAGAACCCGGCCGGCTGCCGGATGGATCCCCCGGTGTCGGTGCCCAGGGCCCCAGGGGCTTGTCCCGCGGCCACGGCCGCGGCCGAACCGCCACTACTGCCGCCCGGGACCCGGGTCGTATCCCAGGGGTTTTTGGTCTGCTGGACGGCCGAGTTCTCCGTGGAAGATCCCATGGCGAACTCATCCATGTTCGACTTGGCGAGTACAATGGCCCCAGCCTGCTGGAGGCGGTCCACAACGTGGGCGTTGTAAAACGGGGTGAAATTCTCGAGCATCTTCGAGCAGCAGGTGGTGGGCTGCCCTTTGGTCGCCAGAAGGTCCTTGAGGATAATCGGAACGCCCCATAGCGGCATGTCCGCGGAAGGCCCCTGGGCATCGAGACTCCGGGCCGTGTTCAGGGCGTTTTCGGCATCGGTATGGACCAGGGCCTGGACGACCGGTTCGGTGGTCCGGATGCGGTCCAGACAGGTGTTGACCGCATTTTCGGCTGAAATATCGCCGCAGCGCAGGGCGTCGCGGAGCTGAATCAAGGAAGTGGTCTGCATGGCACTCATAATGGATTGTCTTTTGGGTCAGAGTTCTGGGGTCGGTTTTCAGAGCGAGGGACCGGGGGCTTAGAGGACCTTGGGGACCTTGAAGTAGGCCCCGTCGGTGTCAGGGGCATTGCCCAGGACCTCTTCACGCGCGAACTCGTCGGCCGCGGTGTCCTCGCGCAGGACAGTGTGGTGTTCCACCGGGCTGTACATCGGTTCGACTCCGGTGGTGTCGACCTCGCCCAGGGTTTCCATATAATCCAGAATGGCGTCGAGCTGGCCTCGGTATTCATTGAGCGTGGCCTCGTCGAGTTCCAACCGGCTGAGAGTGGCGACGTGGGCGACCTCGCGGGTATCGATTTTCATGCCTGCGGCTCCTTCATTTCGTGGCTGCTGCTTCCGGGGGGCTACAAACTGATGACCGGCGCACCCACCAGGGGGGCATGCCGGGGGCCAGTTCGGTACGTGCTGTTGCCCTCGGAAGGCAGAGGGGGAACAGGTCCCGTTGTTATTGTTCGGAAGAGGACACGGTCTGTTCTTTGGGTTGTGTACTGTTGCTGTCGTTTCGGGCTTGGCGCCTTGCGGCGTGGGCCTTTTTTGTTCTTTCCAGGCGACGGCCGAGGGCATCGAGGTTGGCCGGGCGCAGTCCTCCGGAAACAGGTTGAAATACAAAAAGATCCTGGCGGGCGTGTCCTTCCCGGTCCCATTGGATCGGGGCCAAGGCCCAGGAGAAACCGGAAAACGCATGGAGCCGGCTGTTGAGTTCGTCCGCAGTGAACCCGGGAGCGGGATCATCGAACCTGGCGGCAAAGCGGACGAAATCATAGCCGAGCCCGCTCCAGAAATTCGGCCCGGGCAGACCGGACATCTCCAGTTCCTGCCGTAAAGCGTCCAGTCCGGTCCGTTGCATCCCGGGACTCCAGGCGCCCGGGGTGAGCGCCAGCCGGAAGTAGCGCTGCTCCAGATCCGCGCCCCGGGCCAGGGCCTGGCTCCAGAGCCGGGGTCCGAGAAACAGAAGCCGGTCTTCGTCGTGGTAAAAGAAATTGGGGACCATCAGCTGGGCCTTGGAGAGCGTGTCCGGCAGGAAGACAGCCCCGAAGTCGGGTTCCGGGCGAGCGGTCTGATTCCCCTCACCTGTGGTTTCGCTGCTCGTTTCTTTGTCCGGGACGCGCAGAAAATCGCCCACCGTCCCGCTCCAGCGGGTCGGAGCGTCGGGAAGGTAATGGGCCAGACCGGTGATGGTCGCGTTGTGCTGGCGGCTCTGCTCCCAGAACGAGGCCGCCATGCGCCGGCCAAAGGTTTCCTGGGGATACAGGATGGCGATTTTGTCGATCCCCAGAGCCGAGGCCGCTTTGACCAGGGCGCGGCTCTGGTCTGCGGTGCTGGCAAAAAAGCGCCAGGCTTGGCGTCCTTCTGTGCTGGCGGGGAGGCTGGACAGGAAGGTGAAAAAAGCCCGCTTCGTGGGGGCGAGCTGGGTGATCGCCTTCCAACTGGACTGCCGCAGTGGCCCGCCGATGAGTTGGATGTTCTCTGGCAAGCGGTTCAACTGGTGTTGCCAGTTCTCGGCCGCGGTGTTGATGACGTGAACGGTGATTTTGCCCCCGTGCCGTGAGATCTGCCACTGGGCGGCACTGGCGCCGCGGACAATATCGCGTCCGAAGCGGGCGTAGGAGCCACTCAAGGGCACGAGCAGGCCGATCTCCTGTTCCGGCGTGCCGTACTCCTGACGAAGGGCGTCCAAGGTCTCTCGGAAAACAGGCGTCAGGGCTAGGGTTTCCCCGCGGACGACAGCTTCCAATCGGTGCCAGGCAGCCGCCCAGCCGATACGTTCCTCAGCAAGTTGGCGCCGGGTCCAGACCCACTGCAGGATATTGTGCGGATAGCGCTTTGGTCCTAAGGGACCAATCTGGTCCAATAGATTTTGCCATTGGGCCTCAGGGGCGTCCTGGACGGTCTCGAGCAGGGAGGATTCGATAAGTTTGCGCTGTTCCGGGGTGGAGGCGGCTTGGTGCACCGCGCTCTGGACTGCAGCGAAGCGCGCAAAGCTGCCTTGTTGCCAGTAGGCGGTGGTCAGCCGTTCGGCGGCTGGGCGGCGGACGCTCCAGACCGTGTTCGGTGCAACAGCAACCGTATGGAGGTGCTCCCGGGCCTTCTGGGCGCCTTCGGTCTCTCCCAGAGCCTGGGTGTAGAGTTCATGCCAGGTCCAGTTTTCCCGGGTCTTAGGGTCGACCTGGGCCCACTGGCGCAGACTCTGCACCGCACGTTCGAAGCGACCCAACTCCAGTGCACTGCGACTGACTCGGCGCCAAGCCGTGCGTTGCGTTTCCTGGTCCAGATCCTGGGTTTGGAGAAGTTCTTGATACAGGCGCAGACTGCGGGCGTAATTCTGGGCCTGCCACATCCTGGCCGCCTGTTCTTCCAGGGCCGTGGGCGGCTTTTCCTGGGTGGGCAAGGGTGGCTTGACTGCACAGCCGGAGATCAACACGAAGCCGATCAGGCATATAAGGCAAAGTTTTTGAGGCATCATAAGGGCTCGTCGCCGGGTGTACAGACCGTTCGCCCCGGTTTGGGTACGGGGCGCAAAAACCGCGTGGCGGGGCGCGGTCTGGTCGTATGCGCGGATCATGCCGGCTCTGGGCCAGCGTGTGTGGCAAGGTCCAAAAAAAAATCGAGCCCGGGGGCTCCCGGGCGGAGGAAGTCTAGAAAGCCCCGGAAGGCCTGTCAAGGCAGGACGTGGTTGTTAGGAGCTTTCACGGCTCCCTCCCCCTTGCCAAGGAGGAGGGCCGTGGAGGGGGTGCTGGGTCGTATCGTTGCCCTCAAATCAACTAGTAGGTCGGCTCCGGCGCCAGCCGAAGCCGACATGGGGGGGCACACGGCCCGGAAAAAGGGCGTGCGCCACACGCCCCTACAAGCGATAACACAATTCTGCCCCTTGCCCCCACATCCACCGTAGGGGCGGGCCTTGTGCCCGCCCGGGCAGAGCCAACAGGCACGCAAAGCCGCGAAGGCACGAAGCAAGGCCGGACGGCAAGAGCCCGGAATCTGGCAGGAGCCGTGTCACCAAAGAAAGGGCCTCAGAGGCTCGTCCCCAGGACAAGATACACAAAGCCCCGGTCGCCGTTACCGGCGACCGGGGCTGGGTTCCCGTAGGGGCGCGGGAGTTATTTGACTTCAGTGTAGTCGGCGTCGACGACGTCTTCATCGTCTTGTCCGCCGCTGGAGGCGTCCTGCTGGGCCTGTTCACCGCCGGCGTCGCCCGCGGCCTGGCCACCTTGCTGCTGTTCGTAGAGCTTCTGGGCCAGTTGATGGGAGGCCTGGGAGAGTTCGTCAGTGGCTTTCTTGATCGCCTCTTCGTCCTCACCTTCCATTGTCTTTTTCAGGGCCTCGATCTTTTGTTCGATATCGGCCTTGACGTCGTCCTCGACCTTGTCACCGAGGTCGCGCAAGGATTTCTCCGTGGTGTAGATCAGGTTGTCGGCCTGATTGCGGGCCTCGATGAGCTTACGCTTCTTTTCGTCCTCTTCAGCGTGGGATTCAGCTTCCTTGACCATCTTGTCGATCTCGTCTTCCGAGAGACCGCTGGAGGGCTGAATGCTGATGGACTGTTCCTTGCCGGTGCCGAGGTCCTTGGCCGAAACATTGACCATGCCGTTGGCGTCAATGTCGAAGGTGACCTCGATTTGTGGCACGCCGCGCGGCGCGGCCGGGATACCGGTCAACTCGAAGCGTCCCAGGCTCTTGTTGTCCTGAGCCATCGGGCGTTCACCCTGCAGGACATGGATGGACACCGAGGGCTGATTGTCCGCGGCAGTGGTAAAGACCTGGCTCTTGCGGGCCGGGATGGTCGTGTTCTTCTCGATGAGCTTGGTGGACACGCCGCCCATGGTTTCGATGCCCAGGGAGAGCGGGGTCACGTCGAGCAGGAGCACGTCCTTGACGTCGCCGCCCAGGATGCCGCCCTGGATGGCCGCCCCCATGGCCACGACCTCATCGGGGTTCACGCCGCGGTGCGGTTCCTTACCAAAGAATTCCTGCACCTTTTTCTGGACCAGGGGCATGCGGGTCATGCCGCCGACGAGAATGACCTCGTCGATCTCTCCGGCCTTGAGTTCGGCGTCCTGCAAGGCGGTCTTGCACGGCGCCATGGTCCGCTCGACCAGATCTTCGACCAGGGCCTCGAGTTTGGCCCGGGAAAGCTTCATGTTCATGTGCTTGGGGCCGGTCTGGTCGGCGGTGATAAACGGCAGATTGATCTCCGCCTCCATGGAGGTGGAGAGTTCTTTCTTGGCCTTTTCCGCAGCCTCGCGCAGCCGTTGCAGGGCCATGCGGTCAGCGGAAAGATCGATGCCGTTTTCCTTTTTGAATTCGTCGACCAGGTGGTTCACGATCCGCTGGTCGAAGTCCTCGCCCCCGAGGAAGGTATCGCCGTGGGTGGAGCGGACTTCAACGACGTTGTCCCCGACTTCGAGGATGGAGATATCAAAGGTTCCGCCGCCAAGGTCAAAGACAGCGATCTTTTCGTTCGTTTTCTTGTCCAGGCCGTAAGCCAAGGAAGCAGCGGTCGGTTCGTTGATGATCCGCTTGACTTCCAAACCGGCGATACGCCCGGCGTCACGGGTGGCCTGCCGTTGGCTGTCATTGAAATAGGCCGGCACGGTGATGACTGCATCAGTGACCGTTTCGCCGAGATAGGCCTCAGCGTCGGTTTTCAACTTTTGTAGGAGCATGGCCGAGATTTCCGGAGGACTGTACTTTTTATCCTCCACCTCGACATAGGCGTCGTTTTTGGAGCCCGCGACGATCTTGTAGGGGCTCTTTTCCCGCCATTCCTTGATTTGGGGGTCGTCGTAATCGCGGCCCATCAGTCGCTTGACCCCGTGAACCGTGCGTTCCGGGTTGGTGACCGACTGGCGTTTGGCGATATCGCCGACCAAGCGTTCTTTATCCGTAAAGGCGATAATGGAAGGGGTCGTGCGCCCGCCTTCGGGATTGTTCACGCACTTCGCTTCCTTGCCTTCCATGACGTAGACACAACTGTTGGTTGTCCCCAGGTCTATGCCGATGATTTTGCCCATATGAAAAGCCTCCTTTCGCAATCAAAATTCTGTTCTGCAACACCAAAGTAAGTCGGGTCAGCCGTTAGTAAAGGGGGCGATTACGAATTTTCACAATTTTTGCTGACCATGACTTTGGCGGGACGCAACAGGCGCCCTTTGAGACGGTAGCCGCGCTGCATGATCTGGCAGACCATGCCCTTGTCCATGTCGGCGCGCTCTTCTTCGGCCAGGGCCTCATGGATCGCGGGATCGAATTCTTCCCCGGTGCTGCCGAGTTGATCCAGGCCGTGCTTCTGCAAGGTGTCCAGGAATAGCTTGTGCGTCATTTCAACCCCTTGAACGACATCCTGGCAGCCCTCGACATTTCTGCCGTGTTGCAGGGCGAGTTCCAGGGTGTCGATGATGGGGACGATATCCTCGAGCACCTTTTCCGAGGCGAATTTGACGTGGTCGTCCTTTTCCTTGGTCATGCGGCGCTTATAGTTCTCAGCATCGGCCAAAGCGCGGAGTTTTTCATTTTTGGCCTCGTGCATCTGAGGACAATCCGGACAGATCCGGTCCTGGCACAGGGCGTAGAGTTCCTCGTCGGTGAGTTCCTCGCCGGGGACCGTTTCAGCGGGTTGTTCCACTTCTTGCGCTTCAGCGGCCTGCTGTTCCTGTTCGTTGGGGGTGTTTTTCTGCTTCATAAAGGGCTCCTGATTCCTTGTCGTTGTTTTGGCCCAGCACGATACGCTCCTTGCCGGTGATCCCGGGTTGGCGGATTTGTGGTGGAGACCGGACAGTAGCGCAGGATAATGGACGGGGGCAGCCCCGTTTCACGTCGCGTTATCTGCTTTGGAGTAGTTGAGTAAGTATCTGAGCGGTGAAGTCAACCACCGGAACCACTTTTGCGTAATTCATGCGCATGGGACCGATGACGCTGACCAGGCCGAGAGGGTGGCCGTGAAGCCGGTAGGGAGCGGAAACAACCGAGCAATCCTGGAGCTGTTTGTCGTCGAATTCGTTGCCCAGGGTGACCGCCGGGTGATCCAAGGAGATTTTGTCAAGCAGGGTATACAGGCGGGTGCGTTCTTCCAGAAGGGAGAGGAGTTCCCGAGCGTTCTGGAGATCCGCGAATTCAGGATGGTCGAGGATTCGGGATGTCCCGTTGACGAAAAGGTTGCGGTCGTTGTCGCTTTCCAGACAGGTTGCGCCAGCGAGCTGCAGGGCGCGAGCCGTAAGGGCGTCCAGGGCCCCGTGGACCTGCTGGAGTTCGTGTAAAATAGCGGTCTTGACCTCGTGGATGGGGCGGTCCCGGAAATGGGTATTGAGATAGTTGCTCAAAACGATGAGATCGTCTTGCGACAACGGTTCCTCGACGGAAATCAACCGTTGCCTGATGATGCCGCCCTGAGCGACCAGGATGGCCATGACCGTATCAGCCCGGACGCGGACAAAATCGATCTGCTGCCATCGGATGGTATCATGCTGTGGAGCCAGGACCATGCTGACCTGCCGGGATAAGGAGGCCAGCAGCTTCGCGGCCCGTTGCAGCAGCTGTGAAATTTCCAGTCCGGGAGCCCCCAAGCGGTGCTGAATGAAGGATTCTTCATCAAAACTCAGGGCGCGCAATTGTAAAATGGTGTCGAGATAAAAGCGAAATGCCCGCCCGGTGGGCACGCGTCCGGCCGAAGTGTGGGGCTGTTCGAGGTAACAGGCCTCGGTGAGGTCGGCCATGGAATTGCGGATACTGGCGGGGCTCAGGTCCAGGCCGGAATGACGGGCGACATAGCGCGAACCGACCGGCGAGGCCGTTTCGATATACGCCTCGACGATAATCCGCAGGATGGTCTGTTCGCGGGAAAAAAGATCCATGCCGTCAGCCTTTCGGTTGTTTAGCCGCTGCACTCCACACTCAGGTAAATATAATCCCGCAGGGCTTGCGGCCAAGGGCGGGGTTTGATTCCGGTCGCCTGGGAAAACGCTGTGTTGTCGAGAACCGAATAGGCTGGCCGGACAGCTTGCTGGGGGTATTCGGCGGCGGTGATGGCCTCGACTTGGCAGGAACTGCCGTACAGGGCCAGGGCCTCCGAAGCCAACTCGCACCAACTTGCCCGTCCGCTGTTGGCGATGTGGTACAGTCCGGCGGGGGTCTTTTCAAGGAGGTGGAGTGTGTAGGCCGCGAGGTCCAGGGTATAGGTCGGGGATCCGATCTGGTCGTGGACAACGCGGAGTCGGGAATGCTCGGCGGACAGCTTGAGCATCTTCGAGACGAAATTCTCTTTTCCCGGTCCAAAAAGCCAGGCTGTGCGGACGATGAACAACCGGCGCAAGTCCAGTTGCAAAAGCGCTTTTTCCCCTTCGAGCTTGGTTTTGCCATAGACAGTTCCGGGCCGGGGCGTATCCAGCGGGGTGTACGGCGTGCGCTGGTCGCCCCCGAAAACAAAGTCCGTACTGAAATGGACCACAGGGATTTCCGGGGAGGGCAGGGCCCGTCCAAGACGGCAGGGAAAGCTTTGGTTCAGAAGCCGGGCGTTCTGGACATCGGTTTCCGCCGCATCGACCTGGGTATAGGCCACGGTGTTGAACACGGCGCCGGGCCGGAGCCGGGAGAGGAGATCCGTCAGGGCTTCCTGGGAATCGACATCCACATCCTCACGGCCAAGGGCGCAGACCCGCCATCCCTGTTCTTGCAGGGTTTGCACCAGGGCCTGCCCCAGCAGTCCACGTTTGCCGCCGAAGACGACGGCTGTCTGGTCGGTGTTAGCGTCGTTCATACCAACGATCCATAAATTGCCGGTAGGCGCCGGATTGGACTTCGCTCAGCCAGTGGTCGTGTTGGCCGTACCAGTCGATTGTGGCTTGCAGGCCGTGCTCCAGATTGATCTGGGGCTGCCATCCGAGTTCCTTGTGCGTCCGTGTATAATCCATGGCGTAGCGCCGGTCGTGTCCGGGACGGTCGGTGACGAAGCGGATCAAGGACTCGGGTCGGTCGAGCTGGCGGAGCAGGAGTTTGACTAATTCAAGGTTGCTGACCTCGGCGTCGCCGCCAAAATTGTAGATCGCGCCGGGGCGGCCGTGGCGGAGCGCGGTGTCCACTCCGCGGCAATGGTCAGCAACATGGATCCAGTCGCGGATGTTGCCGCCGTCGCCATAGACCGGCAGGTGCTCCCCCGCCCTGGCCTTGAGGTACATCAGGGGGATCAGCTTTTCCGGGAACTGGTACGGACCGTAATTATTCGAGCACCGGGTGACGATGCCGGGGAAATCGTAGGTCATGACATAGGCCCGGACCAAAAGATCGGCTGCGGCCTTGGAGGCGGAATACGGGCTGTTGGGGGCCAGAGGCGTGTCTTCCGTGAATTTCCCTTCCGGACCCAGCGAGCCGTAGACTTCATCCGTGGACACGTGCACGAAGCGTTTGAGGCCGTGCCGGCGGCTGGCTTCAAGCAAGACCTGGGTGCCCTGGACATTGGTGGTCACAAACGGGGCCGGATCGTCAATGGAGCGGTCGACGTGGGATTCGGCGGCAAAGTTGACCACAGCCTCAATGTCGTAGGTCTCGAGGATGCGCTGCATTGCCTCGGGGTCGGCGATATCGGCGTGTTCGAAAAAATAGCGCGATCCCTCGTACTGTTCAGTCAGGGAAGCGATGTTGGCGGGATTGCCGGCGTAGGTCAGCTTGTCCACGTTGACCACGACATCCTCGTTCGTGGTGCCAAAAACATGGTACAGATAATTGGAACCGATGAAACCGCATCCGCCAGTGACCAGAATGCGCATGGCTTGTCCTTTTGTTGAACCGAACGTTGGGAAGCTGAGCAGGCCGTTGAAAATCGCCCAAGGGCAGCGAGACTGCAATACGTTCAAACTCTTTTGTACGCTTACGCCCGCTGTGATCTTGAGCTTTTTTGTCGCCGCCCCTTGGGATTGAACGACTACGGACTCAGGCTTAAAGGATATCCAGGGTCCAGCGAGCCAGACCGATACAGACCAAAAGCGCGCCCTCCCCCCGGCTGATTCGCCATCCCGTGCGCGTACAGGCCAGGACCACCACCAGACTGAGTACCAGCAGGCGCAGACTCGGCAGGGCCGAAGCCGAGACATGCAACGGGTTGAGCAGGCAGGTCAATCCCAGCACCCCGGCAAAATTGAAGAGATCGCTACCGAGAAGATTGCCCATGATCATGTCGTTTTTGCCTTTCAAGGAAGCCTGCAGGCAGGTCACCAATTCGGGCAGGGACGTCCCGGCGGCAACAATGGTCACCCCGATGATCCATTCGCTGATCCCGAACCCTCTGGCCAGGGTAGAGGCCCCCTCGACCAGCCAATTGCCGCCCAGGGCCACGGCCGCAAACCCTAACAGGATGATCGCGACATCTTTGAAGGACCCTTCCCGTTGGGTTTCGGTCTCCAACCCCGGCGGCAGCCGCTGGGCGCGAGTAAAGAGCAACAGGAGAAAGACAATCAGTGTCGTCACGAGGATGAGTCCGGCCCCCCGCCCCATGACGAGATCCCAGGAGGCCAAAAGGACAAAACCGACCACGCCCAAGAGGACCGATCCTTCGCGAACGAGCATGACCCGCCGCGTCGGCACCGGCCGCATGAGGGCCATCAGACCGAGGATGATGCTCAGATTGAAGACGTTGGAGCCGACGATATTTGAAAGGGAAATGTCGCTGTAGCCTTTGAAGGCCGCTGTGGAGGTGACCAGAAATTCCGGCAGTGAGGTACCCATCGCCACGACAGTCAGGCCGATAACCAGCTCGGAGATCCGCAAGCGCCGGGCCAGAGCAGCCGCACTTTCAATAATCCAGTCGGCGCCTTTCCATAAAAGCAGGACACTGATGGTGATTTGGACCACGGGGATGATATGGGTCATAGAAATGCCTTTTGCGACGCGTCGCTATCCGCTCCGGGGGCGCCGTTTTTTCGGCGGGAACGGAGTGCTACCAGCCGCCTGGCAGGCGTGATTTGTCGACATCGTCCCAGTCCGGTTCGCGCCAGGGAAGGTCCTGCGCCCAGTCCAGGGAGATCGCGAGTTCCCGGGTGTGGCCCTGATGGGAGACCAGCATGAGGATGTCCTCTTTGTGCTGGCGGGCCTTGCTGGAAAACGAGGCGGTCAAGGCCGCTGCCGACCGGATGGCAGTCTCGTCCCATTGGGCGCCGGGCAACGGGCGGGCGAGGGCGAGGGGGCCGGGCAGGTCTTTGAGTTTGAAAACAAAGTCATCGACTGCGGCGGTCTCGGCCAGGAGGATGTTGTCGCTCTGGTTGCGCCCGACACACAGCCACCGTGCGTCAGCCCAGAACTGGCGGCCGAGGTTGGCCAAGTGAAAGTCCGAGGCCGGCGGGGTGTGCCCACGTTTGAGCAGGGGCCAGTACCGTTTGGCTGACTCCGGTTCAGTCAACAGGCAGCCCCCGGCGGGTTGGGGAATCTCCGTGATCCCGAACTGCTCGGCCAAGCGGAGCTGCTCCTTGCGTCCCCGTCCCCGGACAGACAACAAGTGTTCGCGGTTGACGATCCCCTGCTGTTCCACTGCCGACGGCGGCAGGAGTTGAGCGCTCAAGGGGCGGACCAGGATATCTTCAACGTCGGCCTTTTTCCGGATGGCCTGCAAGGTGTCCGAACGCTGGGACATGGGGCGCTGGCCCAGGACTTCCCCGGTGGCCAGAAAGCGGGCGGAGTAAGCGGCCATATGCTGCTTGGCCAGTTGCAAAAGCAGGATTTTGCAGTCCACGCAAGGGTTGAGGACCTTGCCGAATCCGCTCTCCGGTCCAGCCAAAAGCATGTCCACAAAGGCCTGCCCGGCGTCAATGGCCTGCAGGGGGATATCGTAGGTCCGCTGCCAATGGGCCAGTCGGTCCGGGGCCCCGAAAAACGGGGTCACAAAATGAACGCCAAGGACACGCAGCCCTTGAGCCTGCAGAACCTTGGTGGCCAGGATCGAGTCCAGGCCACCAGAAAAAAGGGTTAGACCGTCGTAGTGTTCGTGCGCCATGCGGGCTGTCTACCCGAGGCACGGCGCTTCGGCAAGGGGCGTTATAAGACGCTGGCTCGCGGGCGCACATTGTTCCTGGCATGGGGCTCAGCGTTTGGGGTCGCCTCCGTTCTTTTTGCAGGACTGCGGGAAGATCCCGAAAACACGGACCGGATCGAGGGCGGGGCACCAAGGGGATGGGCCTTGGTTGCCCTGGCGGTGCCCTTTTGATAGACATTCCTTTTTGGAACACGCACGAGCAAACAAGCGAGACGAGCATGGCCCGTAAACCGAATGTTTCACCGGAAGAATTGCGGAAAGAAGCCCTTGATACGGCGCTGACCACCATTGAGCGCAAATACGGCCAAGGGGCGGTGATGCGGTTGTCCGATGACGCCCACCAAGCAGTGCCCTTCATTCCGACGGGCTCCGTGGGGCTGGATCTGGCCCTGGGCATCGGCGGCATCCCGCGAGGCCGCGTGGTGGAAATCTATGGGCCCGAGTCCTCGGGGAAGACGACCCTGGCCTTGGAAATTATCGCCCAGGCCCAAAAGGGTGGCGGCAATGCCGCTTTCGTCGATGCCGAACACGCCTTGGACGTCAACTATGCCAGGCGCCTCGGGGTCAAGACCGACGAACTGGTCGTCTCGCAGCCGGACTACGGCGAACAGGCCCTGGAAATCGCCGACCTGCTCGTGCGCTCCGGGGCGTTGGATGTCATTGTCGTCGACTCGGTGGCCGCGCTTATTCCGCAGGCCGAACTCGAGGGCAACATGGGCGAAACCCAGGTCGGCAGCCAAGCCCGACTCATGTCCCACGCCATGCGGAAGTTGACCGGCTCTATCCACCGCTCCAAAACCTCGGTCATCTTTATCAACCAGATCCGGATGAAGATCGGCATGACCGGGTACGGCAGCCCGGAAACGACCACAGGCGGCAACGCCCTCAAATTCTATTCCTCGGTCCGGCTGGATATTCGCCGCATTCAGACTTTGAAGGACAAGGAAGAGTTTTACGGCAACCGGGCCCGGGTCAAGGTGGTCAAGAACAAGGTCGCGCCCCCGTTTCGCGAGGCCCAGTTTGATATCCTGTATGGAACCGGGATCTCCAAAGAAGGCGAACTCCTGGATATGGGCGTGGAGCATGGCATCGTGGACAAGTCCGGATCCTGGTACGCCTACGGCTCAGAGCGTCTGGGACAGGGCAAGGAAAATGTGCGGGCCTTTTTGCAGCAAAACCCGGAAATCAGTCAGGATATTGAAAACAAACTTCTCGTGCATCTGGGAATGAAGGATAACGGGCAGGAGCCAGCCGCTGACGGCGGCGAGGAACAAACCGAAGAATAGCCATCCGGGCCCTGCGGCACAATGCGGAGACTTCCGGCAACACGAGCAAGAAATACGGAGAATATGGTGGTAACGGCAGCCGAAATCAGACAACGTTTTCTCGAATACTTCGCCCGCCAGGGACACGAAATCGTCAAGAGTTCCCCCCTTGTGCCCAAGGATGATCCCAGCCTGTTGTTTACCAATGCCGGCATGGTCCAGTTCAAAAAGGTCTTTTTGGGACAGGACAAGCGCAACTACGTCCGGGCCACCACGTCACAAAAATGCCTGCGTGTCGGCGGCAAGCACAACGATCTTGAAAATGTCGGTCGCACCGCCCGTCACCACACCTTTTTCGAGATGCTCGGCAATTTTTCCTTCGGGGACTATTTCAAAAGAGAAGCGGTCGACTTTGCCTGGCGATTTTTGACCGAGGAACTCGGCCTGCCCAAGGATCGGCTCTACGCTTCGGTCTACCGTGAGGACGATGAGGCGTATGAGCTGTGGAAGGAGATCGCCGGTCTGCCCGACGAACGGATTTACCGTCTCGGAGAAAAGGACAATTTCTGGTCCATGGGAGATACCGGTCCTTGCGGGCCGTGTTCAGAGATTTTGATCGACCAGGGCAGCCATATGTCCTGCGGACCGGAGTGCGAGATCGGCGTGTGCGAATGCGACCGGTTTTTGGAGATCTGGAACCTGGTCTTCATGCAATTCGACCGCGACGCCTCGGGAACCATGACCCCGCTGCCCCAACCCTCGATCGATACCGGCATGGGCCTGGAACGCATCGCTGCGGTCTGTCAGGGCGTCTACTCCAATTTCGATACCGATCTCTTTTCCGGGTTGATCCGGACCACGGCTGAACGCGCCGGGGTCGTCTACGGCAAGGACGAGGAGATCAATACTGCCTTGCGCGTGATCGGAGACCACAGCCGGGCCGTGGCGTTCATGCTGGCCGATGGGATCCTGCCCTCCAATGAAGGGCGCGGCTATGTTCTGCGGCGCTTGATCCGTCGGGCTTTTCGTTTTGGCCGCTTGATCGGGTTGCGCGATCCTTTCCTGTTCGATGTCTGCTCCCAGGTGGTCTCGGAAATGGGCGACGATTATCCGGAATTGCACGAAACCGCTGCCTTCATGGTCAAAGTCGTCCGGCAGGAAGAAGAACGGTTCGGCACCACCCTGGATAAAGGACTGGCCCTTTTGGAAGAGGAACTCGAATCCCTGCAGGGCGCCGGACAAACCCAGGTGCCTGGTGGGGTGGCCTTCAAGCTCTACGACACCTTCGGGTTTCCCATCGATATCGTCAATGACGTAGCTGAAGCGCGGGGCTTCACTGTCGATGAGGCCGGCTTCCAGGAGCATATGCAGGCCCAAAAGGAGCGTTCCAAAGCGGCCTGGTCCGGCAGCGGCGCCACTGACATGGCCGCCCGATTTGTGGCCCTGCTTGAAGCGGGCGTCCAATCCGATTTTGTCGGCTACGAGACATTGCAGTCGACCAGCCGGATTGCGGCGTTATTGAAGGACGATGGGCAGGAGGTCCAGGAACTCGCCGCCGGCGAAAACGGGTATCTGGTTACGGCCAGGACTCCGTTTTATGGCGAATCCGGCGGCCAGGTCGGCGACAGCGGCCGGGTTATCGGGCCGCGCGGCGACGGGGCGGTATTGGACACGATCAAGCCCGCTGCGCAGTTGACGGTACACTCCATTACGGTCAAGCAAGGCTCCCTGGCCGTGGACGATGAGGCGGAACTCATTGTGGACGAGGGAGAGCGGGTGGCCACGGCCCGGAACCATACCGTGACCCACCTTCTGCATGCGGCTTTGCGCGAAGTCCTGGGCGAGCACGTCAAGCAGGCGGGATCGCTTGTGGCCTCAGATCGCCTCCGCTTTGATCTGACCCATATCCAGGCCTTGACCGCCGAGGAGATCCAGGCGGTGGAAGACAAGGTCAACCAATCGATCCTCGCCGACACCCCGGTTGAATCAGCCCACATGGACTATTCGCAGGCTGTCCAGGGGGGCGCGGTGGCCCTGTTCGGCGAAAAGTATGAGGACGAGGTCCGAGTTATCGATATCCCCGGTGTTTCCCGGGAGTTGTGTGGCGGCACCCATTTGCGCGCCACCGGGCAGGCCGGATTTTTTTGCATTTTGAGCGAGGCAGCGGTCTCCGCTGGCGTGCGGCGTATCGAAGCCGCCACCGGCTGGCAGGCGGTGCGCACTTTCACCGAGCAGCGCACCCGATTGCGTGAAGCCGCTCAGCTGTTGAAGGCCCCCCAAACCGAAATCACGGGACGGATCCAGGATCTTCAGGAGCAATTGAAGTCGCTGCGCAAGGAGAAAGAGGCCCTTGAAGGGCAGCTCCAATCGGCCAAAGGCGGCGACCTCATGAGCCAGGTCGAGGAGCTTGGCGGCATTCCGGTTTTGACCGCAGAGGTCGAAGCCCCTGATGTCAAGACCCTGCGCGGGATGATGGATGATGTCCGTTCCAAATTGTCCTCAGGTGTGGTCCTGTTGGCTGCCAAGCAGGAAGCCAAGGCCATGCTGATTCTTTTTGTTTCTCAGGATCTGCACGACCGATTTACCGCCCCGGGGCTGATCAAGCAGGTGGCCCAGGAAATCGGCGGCAGCGGCGGCGGCCGCCCGGATGTGGCCCAGGCTGGCGGCGGCAATCCCGAAGGGATCCCGGCGGCCCTGGATTCCTTGCGCAACCTTGTCGGCGGGCAATAAGGTCGCTCCCCGGGCACAGGGACAACCGCCGGCCCGGTCGGACCGGTCTTTGATCTTCGGCGCAGCCACGTGCTCGAGTCGGCGCGCCTGAATCCGGCGCTTTGCAAGCCGCGCCGATGGACAACCAACCAAGGAAGGAACATGGCTGTTCCC
The DNA here is from genome assembly GCF_000024325.1 of Desulfohalobium retbaense DSM 5692. Lineage (NCBI taxonomy): Bacteria > Pseudomonadati > Thermodesulfobacteriota > Desulfovibrionia > Desulfovibrionales > Desulfohalobiaceae > Desulfohalobium > Desulfohalobium retbaense. The sequence continues at coordinate 386,189 of NC_013223.1, forward strand.
ATTCTTCATAAACGGAAGCTCATTCCCGGCCGGGTCAGCGAGCTGGTGCTCGAAGCCCCTCAGATCGCTGCCAAGGCCGAGCCGGGTAATTTTATTATTCTGCGGCTGGCGGACGACGGGGAGCGTATCCCGTTGACCATCGCGGACACGGATGCGGCGAAGGGAACGATCACTCTGGTGTACCTGGTGGTTGGCAAGTCCACGGCCCACTTGGAGACATTTGAGGCCGGCGACACCATCCTGGATGTCTGCGGCCCACTGGGGCGACCGACCCACATCGAGCCAGTGGGAACGGTCCTGTGCGTCGGCGGCGGCACTGGCATCGCTGCCATGCACCACATCGCCAAAGGGCACCAGTTGGCCGGCAACCATGTCGTTTCTGTTATCGGTGCCCGGAGTGAAGATCTGCTGCTTTTCGAGAAAGAGCTCACGGCCATCAGCGCAGAGGTGCTCGTGGCCACGGACGACGGGTCTCGCGGCCATAAAGGATTGGTCACCGAAGTTCTGGAACAGCGTATCCAGCAGGGGATCGAAGCCGGGGAGTCCATCGGTGAGATTGTGGCCGTCGGGCCAGTGCCCATGATGCGTGCCGTTGCGGAATTGACCCGGCCTTACGGGATCAAGACCACCGTGAGCCTGAATTCGATCATGGTCGACGGGATCGGTATGTGCGGCTCCTGCCGGGTCACCGTGGGAGACGCGGTGCGCTTCGCCTGTGTTGACGGCCCGGAATTCGACGCCCATCAGGTTGATTTCGAGGAAATGATGCGGCGGCAATGCACTTTCTCCGAGCAGGAAAAACTCTCCTACGACCATTTTTGCCGGAAATGCCATCATGACTAAAAAGAAATCCAAGATTCTTCCCCGGCGTTCTATGCCCATGCAGGACCCCGCCGCACGAGTGGGGAATTTCAATGAGGTCGCCAACGGCTATAGTCTTGAGCTGGCCCAGGAAGAGGCGCGCCGTTGCCTGCAGTGCAAAACGCCCACCTGTCAGGACGGTTGCCCTGTTGAAGTCGATTGCAAACGTTTTATTCGGGAGTTGGCCGAAGGGCAGGTGGAACAGGCGTTTCGGACCATCAAGGAAACCAACAGCCTGCCCGCGGTCTGCGGCCGGGTCTGTCCGCAGGAAAACCAGTGCGAAGGCCGCTGCAAACTCCGGCCGACGGGGCAACCCGTGGCCATCGGCCGTCTGGAGCGGTATGTGGCCGACGCCTTCTATGCTGGCACGGCCTGTGAAGCCACGGTTGGCCGTGAGGATTGCCCCATGATCCGTGAGGATCTCCGGGTGGCGGCCATCGGCTCCGGACCAGCGAGTTTGACCCTGGCTGGGTATTTGGCAGCGCAGGGGGTCAAGGTCGAAGTTTTCGAGGCCTTGCATCTGCCCGGCGGCGTGCTGTCTTACGGCATCCCGGAATTTCGGCTGCCGAAATCCATTGTCCGCACCGAGGTCGAAACCCTGAAGGAACAGGGCGTGGAATTCCACATGAACTGGGTCGGCGGCAAAACCATGACCGTCGGTGATCTTTTTGATCAAGGATTCAAGGCCGTTTTTCTGGGCCTTGGGGCCGGACTGCCCCGGTTTATGAAGTTGCCGGGAGAAAATCTGATCGGCGTTTTTTCAGCCAATGAATATCTGACCCGGGTCAACCTCATGGGCGGATACCGTTTTCCGGACTATGACACGCCCGTGTTTCCCGGTCGCAAGGTCACGGTCATCGGTGGCGGCAATGTGGCTATGGATGCTGCCCGGACCGCTCTGCGGCTCGGGGCTGAAGAGGTCCGCATCGTTTACCGGCGGACCCAGGAAGAAATGCCCGCACGGCTCGAGGAACTGGAACACGCCCTCGAAGAAGGGGTCCAACTGGAAATCCTGGCCTGTCCGGTCGCTTTTCAGGGCGACGAGGGGGGACGGCTGACCAGCATGCGGGTCCAGAAGATGTGTCTGGGCGAGCCCGACGAGAGCGGTCGCTGCCGCCCCATGCCAGTGGAGGACGAAGCCTACGACCTGGAGACCGATCTGGCGATTATCGCCGTGGGATCCGGCCCGAATCAGATCCTGCTCAATGCCACACCGAATTTGGGGCTCAACAGCCGCGGCTATATCGAGGTCGACCAGGAAACCCTGGAGACCAACATGCCGATGGTTTTTGCCGGCGGAGATATCGTCACCGGCGCCGCGACCGTGGTTGAAGCCATGGGGGCCGGACGGCAGGCGGGCAAGGAGATCAGCCGGCGCCTGCTCAAGCAGGGGTAACCTGGATTTGACAATCATTGCCGGACCGTGGCGCCGCCACGTTTGCCTACACCATAAAGAGAACAATCCTTTCCCGGATTTTCGGACAGTCTATTCAGGAGGGAGGATTCAGTCAGGATATCATGACACAGAACAGCAACAATGAGACCCGCCCGGACGAGGTGGAGCCTCTCAACGATACCGTCTCCAGCGATACAGGACCTTCAGGAGAGGAGACGCCCCTGTATGCGGGAATCAAATTCCGCGATCAGGGGCAGATCTACTATTTCAAGGCTAATCCGTATGTTGTCGCTCCGCAGGACTCGGTTCTGGTGCAAACGGACCAGGGCCTGGGCATCGGACGGGTGGCCGTGGTGCGCGATACGCTTCCCGAGGGACTGGCCGAGCAGGAGATCAAGCCGATCTATCGTCTGGCCACCGAAGAAGACCTGGAGCAGGAGCAGGAAAACCTCGCGCTGGGACGGGATGCTTACTACTATTGCCGCGAACGCATCGAGGACCACGGGCTGGAGATGAAGCTGGTGGACGTCGACGTGTTTTTCGATCGCGGCAAGATGATGTTTTATTTCACCGCCCCCGGCCGGGTCGATTTCCGGGAGCTGGTCAAAGATCTGGTCAAAAAATACCGCACCCGGATTGAGCTGCGTCAGATCGGGGTGCGGCATGAGGCCCAGATGGTCGGCGGGATCGGGAATTGCGGGCAGGTCTGCTGTTGTCGGCGATTTATGCGCCAATTCGAGCCGGTGACCATCAAGATGGCCAAAGAGCAACAGCTGTTTCTCAATCCGGCCAAGATCTCCGGGGTTTGCGGACGGCTGTTGTGCTGTCTGAGTTTTGAAAAAGAGGCCTACGCCGATTTCCAACGCCGGTGCCCGAAAGTGGGCAAGAATTACGAGACGGCCTGGGGACGGGTGAAGGTCTTACGGGCCAATCTGATGCGGGATTCCCTGGTCCTGTTGACCGCCGAAGGCGAGGAACAGGAACTCAAGCTCGAGGAGTGGGAACGTCTTGTGGGCGAGGCCGACGGCGCTCCCCCGCAGCAGAATTCCGGAGCTGGCACGCCTGAACCAAAGATCCACACGCCTGCGCCTGAGAAGCGCCGGGAAAACTCCCCTTCGTCCCCAAGCCCGGACAATGAGGGCAAGCCAGCGGAGAACAAGGCGAACAAGCCTGAAAAAACAACGTCTTCAGCCCAGACGCAGGGCCAGGGGCAAAAAAAACGGCGTAGCGGCAAGAGTCGCAAGAAACGGCGCTCCAAGCGACACAACGATACGTAGGAGGCCGCTGGGGTCTCTGGGCAATTTTGTGCTGTTTTCGGATTCGTGCCACAGGCTCGGGCATTGCGCCTGGGCCGTGTTGCGCGGAGCAATGTGGAGAGTGGAAGAAGAGCGACGGCCCCGTGTACGCGGGGCGTTGTCTTTTGGATACCGGGGCCCTGACTTCTCCTGGGTGCATGGCAAGTGGAGCACGGGGGCTCACGGGGCCGGGAAATCCGTCAAAAGGGTCTCAGGGCGGCGTCGGGCCGTCAGGCAAGGAGAGACAGAGTGTCACGTTATTATATTACCACGCCAATTTATTATGTAAACGCCAATCCCCATCTGGGACACGCGTATACGACCATTGTCGCCGATTGCGTGAACCGTTTTCACCGGCTTTTGGGGCAGGAAACCTTTTTTCTGACCGGGACCGACGAGCACGGCGACAAGATTGTCCAGGCAGCCGAAGACGCCGGACAGTCGCCTCAGGAATACGTCGATCGCATCAGCAGCAAGTTCCAGCAGCAATTGCCGGATCTCAATATCTCCAATGACCGTTTCATTCGGACCACAGACAGCGACCACAAAGACTGCGTGCAGCGTTTTCTGCAGCAGGTGTACGACAACGGCGATATCTATTTCGGAGAATACGGCGGGTATTATTGCTTTGGGTGTGAGCGGTTCTATACCGAAAAAGAACTCGTCGACGGCCTGTGCCCCGACCATCTCAAGCCCCCGAAGTACATCGAGGAAAAGAATTATTTCTTCCGGATGCAAAAGTACCAGGACTGGCTGGTCCAGTATATCCAGGACAATCCTGGGTTTATCCAGCCGGAGCGTTACCGCAACGAGGTGTTGGGTATGCTTCGCGAGCCGCTCGACGATCTGTGCATTTCCCGGCCGAAAACACGGTTGACCTGGGGGATCGAACTCCCTTTTGACGACCGGTATGTGACCTATGTCTGGTTCGACGCGTTGATCAATTATATCACAGCCCTGGGGTGGCCTGACGGCGACAGGTACCGGCAATTCTGGCCGGTTGCCCACCATCTGGTGGCCAAGGATATTCTCAAGCCCCACGCGATCTTCTGGCCGACAATGCTCAAGGCAGCCGGCCTTGAACCGTATCAGGGACTGCATGTCCACGGCTATTGGACGGTCAACGAGACCAAGATGTCCAAGAGTCTCGGCAATGTAGTCGCCCCCCTGACCATGAGGGACACCTACGGCCTCGACGGCTTCCGTTATTTTCTGCTCCGGGAGATGCAGTTCGGTCTGGACGCCTCGTTTTCCGAAGAAGGGCTCGTGGCCCGCTTCAACGCTGATTTGGCCAATGATCTCGGCAATCTGTTCAACCGCGCCCTGGCCATGACCCATAAATACTTTGGCGGCCGGGTCCCGTCTCCGGGGGCTTTGGAGGATGAAGACCACGCCATCCGCCAACTCGGTGTGCGCGCTGTACAGGGGTATGTCGACAGCGGCAAATCCTTTGCCTTTGCCGCAGGCCTGCGCCAGTTGTGGGACCTTGTCCGGGGACTGAATAAATATATCGACGCCACTGCGCCGTGGACGTTGTACAAGGCCGGTGAGACCGAGCGCTTGGGCACGGTCATGTACACGGTTCTTGAAGGAATGCGTCAGGTGGCTCTGGCGCTCTGGCCAGTCATGCCGGACGCCAGCGGGAGTATGCTCCAGCAATTGGGCCAGCCGACCGATCCGAGCGGACGGAATATGGAGGAGGATGTCCGGCAGTGGGATATTTTGGCGGTGGGCACCGAAGTGGCGAAAAAATCGAATCTGTTCCCCAGACAGGAAGCGGTCGCCAAGAAAGAGGAGACCCCGTCTGAAGGCCAGAGCGGAAAGAATAAGCCCAAAAAACAGGCATCGGCCCAAAAGGAGCCTGAAACCGGCGTGGCGAGTTTTGAGGATTTTCAGAAGGTCGAGTTGCTGGTGGGAACAATCCTGGCAGCAGAACCGGTGGCCAAGGCGGATAAGCTCTTGCAATTGCAAGTCGATGTCGGGGAAGAAGAGCCGCGACAGGTGGTTTCCGGCATCGCCGAGCATTTTGCTCCAGAGGCGGTGGTCGGGCAGCAGGTCGTTGTGGTGGCCAATCTGAAACCGCGCAAGGTCTTCGGGATCCTCTCCCAGGGCATGATCCTGGCGGTCCACGCAGAAAAGGGATTGCAGCTGGTGCAGCCCGGGGGAGCGGTTCCAGCCGGCAGCCGCGTCAGTTAGTTCCGGGGGTCGCGATTCGGCAGTACGCTGTTTGGGGATCGTGTTTCAACCCCGCGCCAAGGCTGTGAGGCCGTGGCGCGGGGTTTTTTGGTCTCTGAAGTTGGGCTGGGAGGAGAAACGGGCACGCAAAGAGGCGAAGTCACGAAGCAAGACTGGACGGTAAGAACTTGGAATGCGACAGGAATTTCGTCAGGAAGCAACGCATTCTATTACCACGTGTAGGGGCGTGTGGCGCACGCCCTTTTTTGTCTGGCCCGGTGGTGTCGGTGCCGTCAGACTGCAGTGCCTGAAACGGGGACCCCACCCCTGCCCCTCCCCTTGGCAAGGGGAGGGGAGCAAGAGAGCGCTGCTGTTGCGGTCTTCGTGGCTTTTTGTGGTCCAGTCCTGGGCTGGAATCCAGTAGGTCGGCTCCGGCGTCAGCCGAAGCCGAAATGGGGAATCTGTCAGGCCATGAACAATCCGCCGAGTTGATACGTCCCGACCGCGATACCGAAGGCCAGCACAGTGTTGAAGACCACGCTGAACAGCGGCCAGCGCCAATTGCCGGTCTCCTTGGCCATGGCGACCACGGTCACAAAGCAGGGCGCATAGAGCAGAATGAACAAAATGGCACTCACAGCGGTGCGTTTGGTCCATTGCGGGTCTGCGGCCAAGCGTTCAGCGAGGGGCTTGGCTTCCTCTGGCCCGACTTCCAGGGAGTACGCGGTACCCAGGGTAGAGACGATAACCTCTTTGGCCGCGACCCCGCCGATAAGCGCGATATTGGTGCGCCAGTCAAATCCGGCCCACTCGGAGACCGGCTCCAGGGCCTGCCCCAGGCGTCCGGCCACGGTATTGGAGATCTTGGCCTGGGCATGGCGCTGCTGCAGGGTGTTGAGGTCCTCGTTGAGGGCCGCCTTGGTCGTTTCCGTGTCCGCGGCCGCCAGCTTGTCTTCCAGGTTCTGTTTTTGGGCCTGGAAGGAACGGACCTCGTCCTGGGGCAGTTGGGGAAAGGTCATGCCCGCCCAGATAAGGATGGACAGGGCCAGGATGACTGTCCCGGCCTTTTTGATGTACTGCCAGGTGCGCTCCCAGGTATGGATGAGCACGCCGCGCAGTGTGGGGGTGCGGTAGGGGGGCAGCTCCATGACGAACGGGGTGCTGGGCCCGCGGATGATGGTCAGCCGCAGGAATTTGGCCACAAGCAGAGCCATGGCCCAGGCGACGAGGGTGATCAGAAACAGCACTTGCGGGGCGTACTGGGGAAAGAACACCCCCGCCAGGAGGATAAAGACCGGCACCTTGGCTCCGCAGACCATAAAGGGCGCGGTGATCAGGGTGGCCAGTTTTTCCCGCGGGCTGCGCAGGCTTCGGCTGGCCATGACCCCGGGCACAGCGCAGCCTCCGGCGATGCCTCCGGAGACGATATAGGGCATGATCGAACAGCCGTGCAGGCCGAAGAGCCGGAAGACCCGGTCCAGCATATAGGCGATTCGGGCCATGTAGCCGGAGTCCTCCAACACCGCGATACACAGGAAAATGATCATGATCAGGGGCACGAACCCCAGGACCCCGCCCACGCCGTCGATGACCCCGGAGACCAGCAGCGATTGGAGCAGGCCGTCCGGCAGGGCCGCCCGGGTAGTGTCACCCAGCCAGGCGAAAAAATTTTCCACCCAGCCCATGGGGATTTCCCCCACGCTGAAGGTGAGTTGGTAAACCAGATAGAGGATGCCGAACATGATCGCCGGGCCTAGCATCCGGTGGGTCAAGACTTTGTCCATCTGATCCGAAACCGCCAGCCGTTGCGGATGCTCGTCACGCCGGATGACCCCGCGCAGGGCCGAGGTGATAAATCCGTAGCGGTAATCGGCGATGATCGCCTCCGGATAGGTGTTCAGGGTTTTTTCACAATGCTCGGCGACCTTGCGGGTCGCTTCTTCCAGGGCAGAGGCGAGTTGTCCGTGCTTGCGCCCCAGCACCCGGATCTCGTCATCGCTTTCCATGTATTTCAAGGCCACCCAGCGAGCGGGGTAACGGTCGGTCAGGAAGTGTTCGCGTTCGATCCACTCGGTCATTTCCTGGAGAACCGGATCGAGGTCGGGGCCGTAGGAAATATACAGTGGCTCCCAGTCGCCTTCGGTCTGTTTGCCGCGCTGTTGAACGGCTTTGAGCAAGGCCTGTTTACCTTGGCCGTAGCGGGCGACGGTTTCCACAACTGGGACCCCGAGCCGCTGCGACAGGAGATCGCTGTCGATAGCCAAGCCGTGCTTGCGGGCTTCGTCAATCATGTTCAGCACCAGGACCAATGGGGCCCCCATCTCCAAAAACTGGACGGCGAGATAGAGATTGCGCTCCAGAGAACTGGCGTTGGCCACATCGACGACCACGTCGGGCCGGGTATCGGCCAGGAAATTCCGGGCCACGAGTTCTTCCTGGGAATAGGCGGTCAGGGAGTAGGTCCCGGGAAGGTCGACGATATGCAGTTCCTGACCGGCGGCTTGGACAAACCCCTCTTTTTTATCCACGGTGATCCCGGGGTAGTTGCCGACATGCTGCCGAGATCCGGTCAGGGCGTTAAAAAGAGTGGTTTTGCCGGAATTCGGATTGCCGGCCAGGGCCACGGAAAGGGTGTTAGCCATTTTCATCCTCCAAAGGCTCGACATAAATGTGGTCGGCTTCGTTGTTGCGCAGGGACAGGGTGAAGTCTTTCAATCGCAGGGCCACAGGATCTTTGAGTGGCGCCCGGCCGATAATGCGGACTTCCGTACCGGGGATCAGCCCCATGTCTCTAATGCGCCGGCCCAATTCGCCCTGGGCGGCGAGGGAGATGATACGGGCGCGCTGCCCGGCTTTGAGGTGTCTCAGGCATATGGAGGGCTTACTCATCACGCATATCCTTTATGGTGGTTTGTGATTGACAGGTGGTCTGGTCGGGACCGCATCCACCGCATCCCGAGCAGAGTGATTCCCCGCGCTGGGCCGCTTTCCAGGAGGCGCGCCAGCGCCGGAGGACGAAAGCAAGCGCGGCCAGTACTATGCCGATGACGATGATTTTTTCCAACATAAAACCTCCAAAGTTAGGTGGTCCTAACTTTTAACCCAAAAAAAATGGCCCCTCTAGGCCGCGTCGGCCGGGAGGGCCATGACCTTGTGCGCTAACCCTTGCCCCAAGACCAGGTCGGAACCGCGTACCTTCAAGCGACACGGCCCGGGGCCGTTTTGGGTGACCTCAATGACCGTTCCCGGTGTCAGACCCAAAGCGCACAATCGGCAACGTGCTCCGCCACCTGATTCGAGTCCGGTGACCCGGACTTTGCTCCCACTCGGGAACTGGCATAAAGGGCGTGATGTCATGCGGCCTCCCAAAAAAAGTTCGTGAATGCAAACTATAGTCCGTTTCGGGTCTTGTCAAGATCTGATTTTTCCGCAGAGCCCATGAGCCAGTCTTGTGTCCGGCAACACAGCTGTCTGCGTTGAAGCGCAAAGCGGGTCCAAAGGGAAGCGAGGCAGAGGTTCGGACGGGGTGTTGGTGCGGCTCTAGCTGGGCTCCCGCCGCTACCGGTCTGGCGGGCCGAGACTTGCTCGCAGGAAACGAATAGAGTACATCACCTCTGTTCAACACCAAGCCAAACCGAAGACGGGAAAAGGTATGCCCAAAAGGACTGATATCCGGAAAATTATGCTCATCGGCTCCGGTCCGATTATTATCGGACAGGCCTGCGAGTTTGACTATTCAGGCACTCAGGCCCTCAAGGCCCTGAAAGAAGAGGGATACGAGGTTGTCCTGATCAACTCCAATCCGGCAACGATTATGACCGATCCGGGTTTGGCCGACCGCACCTATGTCGAACCCCTGGAACCAGAAAGTGTGGCCAAGATTATTGCCAAAGAGCGTCCGGATGCCTTGCTGCCGACTCTCGGCGGCCAAACGGGCTTGAATACGGCGGTTTCCGTGGCCGAATCCGGGGTGCTGGAAAAATACGGGGTCGAACTCATCGGCGCCTCACTGGAGGTGATCCAGAAGGCCGAAAGCCGGCGCCAATTCCGGACCGCTATGGAAAATATCGGGCTGACTGTTCCCCAAAGCGGTATCGCCTCCAGTCTCGAGGAGGTCCGGGAATGGACCAACACCTTGAGTTTTCCCATGATTGTCCGACCAGCCTTTACCCTGGGCGGAACTGGCGGCGGAGTGGCCTACAACCGGGAGGATCTCGAAGAGATCGCCCGTCAGGGATTGGCGGCCAGCCCCAGTCACGAGGTCATGCTCGAAGAGTCCGTGCTCGGCTGGAAAGAATACGAACTCGAGGTCATGCGCGATAAGCACGACAATTGCGTCATCATCTGCTCCATCGAAAATCTCGATGCCATGGGAGTGCACACCGGCGATTCCGTGACGGTCGCACCGGCCCAGACATTGACCGACCGGGAATTTCAAAAGATGCGTGACGCCTCGCTGGCGATCATGCGCGAAATTGGCGTCGAAACCGGCGGTTCCAACGTCCAATTCGCCGTCAATCCCGAAAACGGCGACATGGTGGTCATCGAGATGAACCCTCGGGTCTCCCGTTCTTCGGCCCTGGCTTCCAAAGCCACAGGATTTCCCATCGCCAAGATCGCGGCCAAATTGGCTGTGGGCTATACGTTGGACGAGATCCCCAATGACATTACCCGCGAAACCATGGCCTCCTTCGAGCCGACCATCGACTATTGCGTGGTCAAGATTCCCCGATTTACCTTTGAAAAATTTCCCGGTTCCCAAGATTTTTTGACCACGACCATGAAAAGTGTCGGGGAAACCATGGCCATCGGCCGGACCTTCAAGGAATCCCTGCAAAAAGGGCTGCGTTCCCTGGAGGTCGGCATGGCCGGCCTGGGCAATGGCACCGGCGAAGACGATCTGGATGCCGAGAGCCTGATGGCGCTTCTCAAGACCCCGAATTCGCAGCGCCTTTTCGCTATTCGCGACGCCTTGCGCCAGGGGATGCCACTGGAGACCCTGTACCAGGCGACTTTTGTCGATCCCTGGTTTTTGCAGCAGATCAAGGCGATCGTGGATTGCGAGGCCGAGCTGAAACATTTCAGCCTGGAGCAGGCCATCAGCGCAGACAACCCCCATATGGAAGAAGTCCTGCGCCATGCCAAGGAGTTCGGGTTTTCCGATCTCCAACTGGCCAATCTCTGGAAGCGCACCGAGGACGACATCCGGCAGTTGCGGATCCAAATGGGGATCACCGCTACCTATAAGCTCGTTGATACTTGCGCGGCGGAATTCGAAGCCTATACGCCGTATTATTATTCCTCGTACGAGCGGGAAAATGAAAACCGGGCTACGGGCAAACGCAAGGTAGTCATCCTGGGCGGTGGCCCGAACCGTATCGGTCAGGGGATCGAATTCGACTATTGCTGCGTCCACGCGTCCTACGCCTTGCGCGACATGGATATCGAGTCGGTCATGGTCAATTCCAATCCGGAGACGGTCAGCACCGACTACGACACCTCGGACAGACTCTATTTTGAGCCCCTGACCCGCGAAGATGTCCTGAACATTATCGAGCAGGAGCAACCCGAAGGGGTTATTGTCCAGTTTGGCGGCCAGACGCCGCTCAATCTGGCTGTGCCGCTGCTGCGCGCTGGCGTGCCGATTCTGGGCACGACCCCGGACTCCATCGACCGGGCCGAAGACCGTGAGCGGTTCCACGCTCTGCTTAACAAACTCGGTCTCAAGCAGCCGGATAACGGCCTGGCGACCTCTGAGGAGGGTGCCCTGGATGTGGCCGAGCGCATCGGCTACCCGGTGGTCGTCCGCCCCTCCTATGTTCTGGGCGGACGGGCCATGGAAATCGTCTACGATTCGGATGAACTCAAAAATTATTTCCGCGATGCGGTAGTCGCTTCTCCCGACCACCCGATCCTGATCGACAAATTCCTGCAAGGCGCTGTGGAAATCGATGTCGACGCCTTGTGTGACGGGACCCAGACCTACGTCGGCGGGGTCATGGAGCACATTGAAGAAGCCGGTGTCCATTCCGGGGATTCGGCCTGTGTCTTGCCGCCGCACACCGTCAGTCAGGAGACCATCGACGAAATCCGCCGGCAGTCCAGTGCCCTGGCTGAGGAACTCGGCGTGGTCGGGCTGATGAACGTCCAGTTCGCAGTTCAAAACGGGGAGATCTTTATCCTGGAGGTCAACCCGCGGGCCTCGCGAACGGTTCCTTTTGTCAGCAAGGCCACCGGTGTGCCGCTGGCCAAACTGGCGACCCAGGTCATGATGGGCCGGACGCTGGAGGACCTTAATCCCTGGTCGATGCGTCAATGGGGACACCTGGCGGTCAAGGAGGCGGTCATGCCGTTTAACCGCTTCCCGGGCGTGGATGTCCTGCTTGGCCCGGAGATGCGCTCCACCGGCGAGGTCATGGGCGTGGACACGGAATTCGGCCTGGCCTTTATGAAGGCCCAGCTCGGTGCCGGGCAGAAACTCCCTGCCAGCGGCACGGTGTTCATTTCCGTCAACGATGCCGACAAGGATGCCGTGGTCGAAGCGGCTCGGACTTTTGCCCGGATCGGATTGCGCATTGTTTCCACCGAGGGCACGGCGGCCTATTTGACGCGGGCCGGTGTGGATTGCGAACGGGTGAACAAGGTCTATGAAGGCCGCCCCAATGCCATCGATCTGATCAAAAACGGCGAGATCGATCTGGTCATCAATACCTCCTCGGGCAAGAAAACGATCCGGGACTCGTCTTCCCTGCGACAGACGACCCTGCTCTACGGTATCCCGTATACGACCACAGTCGCCGGTGCCCGAGCCATGGCCCAGGCCATTGCCGCTTTGCAGGGGCATGGACTGGAGGTGAAAAGCCTTCAGGAATACTACGGTATGGAGTGATCCCGCGACGAAGGCGGCGACGGGGATGGGCCCACAGGGGCGAAAAAACTCGCTCTCGCGCAGTGTAGGGCTCCCGCCCGCCCGGAATAGAGGCCAGCGATGGAGCCGTCTCCGAGAAAATTCTGCGTTTTGTATTGAGAGCAGGCGGAGAACCAACGCTGCGCAGGTCGCTCAGACAGCTTTCGCCCCAGTGGGCCCATCCCCGTCGCCGCCCCTGAGTTGGGCAAAGGATAATGGGAGGCCGGCTCAATGCACAGGGGCGAAAAAACTCGCTCCCGCGCAGCATAGGGCTCCCGCCCGCCCGGAATAGAGGCCAGCGTTGGAGCCGTCTCCGAGAAAGTTCTGCGTTTTGTATTGAGAGCAGGCGGAGAACCAACGCTGCGCAGGTCGCTCAGACAGCTTTCGCCCCAGTGGGCCCATCCCCGTCGCCGCCCTTAAGTTGGGCAAAGGATAATGGGAGGTCGGCTCAATGCAGAGGGGCGAAAAAACTCGCTCCCGCGCAACATAGGGCTCCCGCCCGCCGCGCACGGAGAGCAGACCTATCGTCCGTCAGTATATCTTGACGAATCAGTCAGCTGCAATGTGTGTCTTGTAACCCTCAGGTAGGCTATTTTGAAAAAAGAGTATTGCGGTCTTTTCGGTATTTCCGGTCATGCGGAAGCGGCCCGGATGACGTATTTTGGGCTTTACGCCATGCAGCATCGGGGTCAGGAAAGCGCCGGCATTGTGACCTGGGACGGTCAAAAACTCCGCGAACAGCGCGGCATGGGCCTGGTGGCCGACGTGTTTCGCGAAGAGCACCTTTCGCGTCAGCTCAAAGGCACGGTGGGCATGGGGCATATCCGGTATTCGACCACCGGGGCCTCTTTGTTGCGTAACGCCCAGCCCTTCATGGTCCGCTACAAGGATATGGGGCTGGCCGTGGCCCACAACGGCAATCTCGTCAATACCGTCGAATTGCGGCGGGAATTGGAAAACAACGGGTCCCTGTTTCAGACGAGCATGGACAGTGAGATCGTCATGCACCTGGTGGCCCAGACCCTGTCCGACTCCAGTCTGGAAGAGGCCATGTCCACGGCCTGCCGCCGGCTGAAGGGGGCCTACAGTCTGCTTTTCATGGCCAACAATAAACTCATCGGCCTGCGCGACCCCTGGGGGTTTCGTCCCCTGTGCCTCGGACGCGTCGGCGACGCGTATGTCCTGGCCTCCGAGACCTGTGCCTTTGATCTCCTGGAAGCGGAGTATTTGCGGGATATCGAACCCGGCGAGATGGTGGTCATAGAAAACGGCCGTCTGCATTCTTACCGCTTCTGCGAGCCCGAGCGAACCTCCCCGTGCATCTTTGAACTCATCTATTTTGCCCGGCCGGATTCCATTGTCTTTGGCAAGAACGTCTATGAAAGCCGCAAGGCCATGGGCCGGACTCTGGCTCGCGAAGCTCCGGTGGACGCCGACTTCGTCATGCCTTTCCCGGATTCAGGCGTGTACGCGGCGGTCGGATACGCCCAGGAATCGGGACTGCCCTACGAAATGGCCATGATCCGCAATCATTACGTGGGTCGGACCTTTATCCAGCCGTCGCAGGATATGCGCGATTTCGGGGTCCGGGTCAAACTCAACCCGGTCAAGAGCATGATCAACGGCAAGCGGATCGTTATTGTCGAGGATTCGGTGGTTCGCGGTACGACTATTCGTACACGGGTCAAAAAACTCCGCGAACTCGGGGCCCGGGAACTCCATCTCCGGGTGAGCTGTCCGCCTATTTGCCACCCGTGCTATTATGGGATCGATTTTTCTTCCAAAGGCGAACTCATTGCCGCCAACCACAGCGTCGAGGATATCGCCCGCTACATGAACCTCGATTCTCTGCATTACCTGAGTGTCGATGGTCTGCTGGACTCGGTTCAGGCCAAGAGCGAATACTGTCTGGCCTGCTTTCAGGGCACGTATCCCGTGCCGCCGCCCCAAGGCGGCAGTAAATCCTGTCTTGAGTAGATCGCAGGACTATGGATCACAATCAGAGCAATACAAGTTCGCCGCAATGTGATGCGGACCCGCAGGCCGATTGGCTGCGCCTGGGGTGCGATGTCCTTGATGTGGAGATCGAAGGGCTGCAGGCCATTCGCGCCAGCCTTGGCGAATCGTTTGTCGAGGCAGTGGAGGTCTTGGCCGGATGCCGCGGCAGAGTAGTCGTCACCGGGCTCGGCAAATCTGGTCTGGTAGGACGCAAGATCGCCGCCACGTTGAGCAGTACCGGGACGCCGGCCTATTTTCTGCATCCGGTCGAAGGCGCGCACGGTGATATGGGTCTGATTCGCAAGGGCGATGTCGTGCTGGCTCTTTCCAATTCCGGGGAGACCGACGAACTCAACGCCATTTTGCCGACCTTGCGCTCCCTGGGGGCGCGGCTGATTGCGCTGACCAGCGATCCGGACTCGCGCATGGCCCGGGAAAGCGATGTTGTCTTGCAGACCAGGGTGCCGCGGGAGGCCTGTCCTCTGGGGCTGGCTCCGACAGCCAGCACGACGGCGGCCCTGGCCATGGGCGATGCGCTCGCTGTCTGTCTGTTGACCCATCGGTCTTTTGATTCCCAGGATTTCAAACGGTACCATCCAGGCGGCTCGCTGGGGCGCCGGTTGCGCCAATGTCTCAAGGATTTGATGCACACAGTGCAAGTGCCGTTGGTCATGGAGGGCGTTTCCCTGCAGCAGGCCCTGGAGGTTCTCAATAGCGGCGGTCTGGGAACCGTAGTCGTTGTGGATCAGGAGCACCGTCTGGCCGGGGTTTTGACCGACGGGGACGTGCGCCGCCTGGTCTGCCGCGGGGGTCTGGATGTGGCCGTGCCGGTGGAGACATTGATGACCGTGCGTCCCAGTGCGGTGCATCCGGAGCAAAGTGCGGCCGAAGCCTTGGACATCCTTGAACAAAAGGCGATTACCGTTTTGCCGGTAGTCGATGCAGAGCGCCGGTTGCAGGGCATTATCCATTTGCACGACCTGTTGGGCAAAGGGCGTCTCCGGTTTGCCTGAACCTCGCCATGTGTCCGCCCGGCGCTGATTTCCCGGCTGGGTATCCGATTGACGGCGCACGCCGCAGTGCGCGCTGGATCGGAGTTGAATCGATAGTCGAGCACTGTCCAAACACACGCAGGCCGTGACACGGTCTGTTCCACGGAATAGTCGTATGCCCCAAACGCAGTCTCTTTTTGCGCGACACTTGCAACGCCGGCCGGGATTGTGGGCCGGCGTCATTATTTGCGTGACAACTCTGGTCCGGGTCTGGTTCGTCGCCTCCGGGCAACTCGATCTGGTCCAGGATGAGGCCCATTATTGGGATTGGACCCGCCATCTCCAGCTCTCCTACTACTCGAAGGGGCCGCTGATCGCCTACCTGATTGCCCTGGGGACCAAAATTTTCGGGGCCACCGAACTCGGGGTGCGCAGTATGGCCATTGCCGGATCCGCAGCCATCCAAGGGGTGGTCTATTGGGGGCTGGCCCGGTTGTGGGGACGGCCGCTGACCGGTTTGTGGGCCCTGGTCATCGCCAATACGATGCTCCTGTTCATGGCTGCAGGAGTCCTGATGACCACGGACAATCCGCTCTTGTTGAGCTGGGTTGTTGGACTGTTCGCCCTGTACGCCGCCAGTGTCCGGGAAGAAAACAGCCGGCGCTATTTCTGGATTCTCGCCTTGGCTATCGCTTTCGGCACCTGGGCCAAATACATGATGGTCGTGTTTCCGCTCATTGCCGTATTGTACAGCGCCGGAGTGCAGCGGCAAGCCATGTTGCCGCAACGGTATTGGCGCCGATTGGTGCTGGCCTGCCTGGGCGGTGTGGTTGTCGGCCTGCTGCCGATTGTTCTTTGGAACGCCGGGCACGACTGGGTCGGGTTTCGGCACGTGCTGCATCGTGGCGGCGTGGGCGGGGCTGGCCTGTTGGAGTGGTTCGACTGGGAAGAATTTCCGGAATATCTCGGCAGCCAAGTGGGCGTGCTGACCCCGTGGTGGTTTGTTTTTCTTCTGTTCGGAGCGTGGGGGGCCGTGAAGCGGTTGCAACGGCCCGGAGCCGACGGCATGGGGTTGCAGCGCCGGCAGGCGTGGTTGTTGACGGTCGGTTTTTGGCCGGTCTGGCTCTTTTTTCTGATCTGGAGTCTGCACACCCATATTGAGGCCAATTGGTCGGCGGTCAGTTACGGCGCCGGGATCTTGCTGGCGGCACTGGCCTGGGAACGGTATTGGAACACTGCGTCAGGGCGGCACAAGAAACTCCGGTATCTCTGGCCTTGTCTGGGCGTATTGCTCTTTATCCTTGTGCACATGCAAAATCTTCTGCCGCTGCCAGCCGAGTATAATCCCGCAGCCCGGCTCAAGGGGTGGAGCGATCTCGGAGCGCAGGTCCAGACCCTGAAGCGGGAGGAATTCGCCCTTCCCCAGCGGGTGTTTGTTTTCAGCGACCGCTACAATACCACAGCGGCCCTGTCGTTTTATGTGCCGGGGCAAAAGCGGGCCTTTTGCGTCAATACCGGACGTCGACTCAATCAATACGATTTCTGGCCCGGTCCGGTGAAACGTCACGGCTGGGACGCCATCTACGTCCGTCAGGAACTGGGTGAATCCATGGCCCCGGAAGTGCGGAAGATGTTCGCCCGGGTCAGTGAGCGCATCGACTACCGCAGTCAACACCGCGGTCAGTCGGCGCAGGGTTTTTCCATCTACCTGTGTTACGGTTTTCATGGACCGTGGCCCGAGCCACCGCAGGGAAGTTTTTAGATTGTCAGGGGGGCGGTTCCGGAACTTTGCAAAACGGCCCGGAAAAACTCGCTCGCAGGGATCGTATAGCTCCTGTCAGCCGTGAAATGGTCCGGAGGCGGTGTCCAGCGTTTCCGTTCTCGGATGATGTCTGCTGTCGAGCCGACAGGAGTCGACGCTCCCTAGCTCGCTCAGACAGCTTCCAGGCCATTTTGCAAAGCTCCGGAACCGCCTTGCACCGAACCGATTCGTTTGGGAAAGAAGAAGCTTGGCCTTTACACGAAACGGCCCGGAAAAACTCGCTCGCAGGGATCGTATAGCTCCTGCCAGCCGTGAAATGGTCCGGTGGCAGTGTCCTGCGTTTTCGCTCTCGGATGATGTCTGCTGTCGAACCGGCAGGATTGGTATCGGCTTCGTCCAGAGGGCGTTGCATGCATAGAGAACTTGAAGTCGAGGATAGACGGCGTATGAACCGTTTTCTGAAAATAGCCTTGATTGGTGTGATCATCTGCCTGTTTCTGGGTGCCGGCGGAGCGGCCGGGGTCTATTACTGGGCGGCCAAAGATCTGCCCGGGTTCAAGAAGATCACCGATTACAACCCGCCCCTGGTGACCACCGTCTACAGCGCGAACAAGGAGGTCCTGGGGTATTTCTCCAAGGAGCGGCGGTTTCTGGTGCCTTTGAGCCGGATGGCGCCGGTGATCAAAAAGGCCTTTCTGGCTGCTGAAGATGCGGAATTTTATTCCCACGAAGGCGTCGATCTGTGGGGAATCATGCGTGCGGCCTGGAAAAACTTTCAGGCCGGCGAGATCGTCCAGGGCGGCTCAACCATCACCCAGCAGGTCATCAAGTCCATGCTCCTGTCCTCGGAGCGCAGCTACCAGCGCAAGCTCAAAGAAGCGATCCTGGCCTACCGCCTGGAGAAAAACCTGGACAAGGACGAGATCCTGACCATCTATCTCAATGAGATCTATCTTGGGGCCGGAGCTTACGGAGTTGAAGCCGCAGCACGAATGTATTTCGGGAAACACGCTGAAGCCTTGACGCTGCCGGAGGCGGCGCTTCTGGCCGGACTGCCCAAAGCCCCCTCGGCCTACAATCCGTTACGCCATCCCGAGGCCGCCCGGGAGCGCCAAGTCTATGTCCTGAGCCGTATGCTCGAACAGGGGTGGATTTCCCAGGACGAGTACGAAGAGGCCAAAGCGGCGGAGCTGGAATACTCGAGCATGGCCGATCCCTCCTGGAAGGTCGGGTCGTACTATCTAGAAGAAGTTCGGCGCTGGCTGATCGATCGGTTTGGGGAAGAGACGGTCTATACCGGCGGCCTCAATGTCTATACTGCCGTAGACCTCAAACACCAGCGGGCCGCAGAACAGGCCGTTCGGGAAGGATTGCGGGCCTCGAGCAAGCGCCGCGGCTGGAAAGGGCCGGTTCGTAGCGTCAATGCCACTGCCGTGGACGATTTTCTCGAGCAGCAGGAATTGCCTGAGCAGGAAGCGCTGCGGGACGGGACCTGGGTGCAGGCCGTGGTCACCAGCGTCGATAAGCAGGCCGCAGCGGTGCGCTTCGGCAATCATACCGGGCGTGTTGCAGTGGAGACCATGGGCTGGGCCCGGACGCCCAATCCGGAAAAGGCGCCCGAGGAGGTGCCGCAGGTCAAGGACGCGCGCAAAGTCCTTGAGACCGGCGACGTGGTCTGGACTTCGGTGGTCGAGATCCCGGAAGGGACGCAACAGCCGTGGTCCCTGGCCTTGGAGCAGCAGCCCGAGGTGCAGGGGGCTTTGGTTTCCCTCGAGCCAGGCACCGGCTTTGTTAAAGCCCTGGTCGGGGGGTATTCGTTTGACGAAAGCCAGTTCAACCGGGCCACGCAGGCCCAGCGGCAGCCCGGTTCCGCATTCAAGCCCATCGTGTATTCGGCGGCCCTGGACAGCGGGCTGACTCCGGCCACAGTTCTCCTGGACGCCCCCATCGTCTATAACGATCAATCCACCAATTCGACCTGGAAACCGGAAAATTTCGAAGGGGTCTTCTACGGACCGACCCTCCTGCGCACCGCGCTGGTCAAATCCCGCAATCTGGTGACCATCCGTGTGGCCCAGAAAATCGGCATCGATACCATTATCCAACGAGCCAAGACCTTGGGGCTCAAGGCCGAATTTCCCAGAGACCTCTCAGTCAGTCTCGGATCGGCTGCAGTCTCGCCGCTGAATTTATGCCAAGCCTATACGGCATTCGCCCGCAAGGATGGGGCGTATGTCGAGCCGCGATTTGTTCTGCGCGTCGAGGACGCCTGGGGTGAGGAGCTTTTTGTTTCCGAACCGGTGCAAAACGAGGCCATCAGCCCTCAGACCTCCTATATCATCAAACATTTGCTGCAACAGGTCGTCCAGAGCGGCACGGCCTGGCGGGTCCGGGCCTTGGGACGCCCGGTGGCCGGAAAGACCGGGACCACCAACGACCAGCGCGACGCTTGGTTCATGGGCTTTTCCCCCGAGCTTCTCACCGGCGTGTACGTCGGTTTCGACCACCTCGACCCGATGGGCAAATACGAAACCGGCTCCCGCGCCGCCTCGCCGATCTGGCTGTCCTACCGTCAGGCGGTCAAAGGCGACGTCCCGGTTCAGGATTTCCCACGCCCAGCAGGGATCGTCATGGCCCGTATCGATGCGGATACCGGCAAACTGGCGGGGCCGGATACCGAGCAGAGCTATTTCCTGCCGTTTAAAAGCGGGACCCAGCCCATGGAGGTCAGTCCGCCGTTGAAACAGGACAGCCCGGAGTCCGGCGGCAGCTCCGGTGGTGAGACTGGGGGGGATGATCTCTTGAAGGAGGTCTTTTGACGCTCCGCGGGAGAGTGTTTCAGCTGGGACAGGCCGGGATGGCTGTCCTGCGGGAGGCCTCGGCCGCTGCCGGGATGCTCTTTAAAATCATGATCCCGATTATTATCGGGGTCAAAGTATTGCAGGAACTGGGCCTCATTCCCTACCTGGCCCGTCCCTTGGCGCCGATCATGGAGATTGTCGGCTTGCCGGGGAGCATGGGACTCGTCTGGGCGACCGCGCTGGTGAACAATCTCTATGCGGCCATGGTCGTCTATTTTTCGTTGGCGGCCGATGATCCCCTGACCTGCGCCCAGATCACGATCCTGGCGACCATGATGCTCATGGCCCATGCTCTGCCCCTGGAAGGGAAGATCGCTCAGAAAGCGGGCACGCGGTTTATTTTTCAGGCCCTGGCCCGGGCGGGGGGCGCCTTTATCGTCGGCTGGGTTTTGCACCTGGGATATTCGGCGACCGGCTGGCTCCAGGAACCGAGTCGATTGTTCTGGGAACCGGCTGAGACCGGCAGTGGAGGGCTGGGGTTCTGGGCTCTGGATCAGGTCCGGAATCTGGCCATGATTTTTTGCATCATCCTGGTCCTGGTGGCCCTGATGCGCTTGTTGCAGTATTTCGGGGTGACCCAGGCCCTGGTGCGGGTCCTGCAGCCTGTCCTGCGGTTGCTGGGCATCAGCGGAGAGGCGGCGCCCATCGCCATTGTCGGTATGACCATGGGGTTGGCCTACGGCGGCGGGCTCATCCTCCATGAGGCCAAATCGGGGCGGGTCGCCCGGCAGGACATCTTCTTTTCCCTGACACTTATGGGACTCTGCCACAGTATCATCGAGGACACGTTGCTCATGACCCTGCTCGGGGCGCATGTTTCCGGGTTGTTGTGGGCCCGTCTCCTTTTTTCCCTTCTGTTTGTTTTTCTGCTTGTGCGGCTTGTCCGCGCCTTACCCGCCAGTTTGATCAATCGCTTTTTGTATCAGCAATGACCGGTCGAGGCCGCCTGGGGCCTCCCTGACTCAGCTGGGCTGAAAAGAGGCCCGTGGGCCAGGACCGGATACCGCACTACAGCAGTGGCCTCGAGAACCATGGGCTGCCGGCGAGCCGGCCATGGGTTATTTGCCCATGGCGTCGAAGGTGGTCCCTTTCCAGGCCCACATGTGCCGGGAGACATTCTCAAAGATACAATAGATGCGTTCGGTTGGCACCTCGAGCTCTTCGGCGATAAAGGCGCTGAGTTGGGACGCGATTTCTGCGGTTCGCTCTTCTGGGAAATTCAGGCCTTTGAGCTTGGCAAAAACCGCTGGAGCGTCAGTACCGCCGAGAAGCATGGGCACGGAAGGTTCCAGTGCCACACACATGGCTTCCTCAGGTTTTTCCAGGATGGCTGCGGCCCGGAAGCTGGCGCGGCGCAGAAAACCGTTTTCGTCTCCGGTAAAGGTGTTGGTCTGGATTTTGAGATACGGCATGGTCGTCTCCTTGGTTTATCAGGCCGTGAAAATCCTCCAATGGCAGCAAAGCTATAATACGTTCAAACTTGTACAGACGGATACGTACGCTGCGACCTTGAACGTTTTTTGTCGTCGTCCCTTGGGATTTTTGAACGACCTGCATTGGAAGGAATTTTTCAACAGCCAGTTATGACCCCTTGCTACAAGAGTTGCAGATCCCAATTGAAGGTTGAGGTCCGGTGGGGCCGGGGCGCGGATTTGGGGCGCGGCTCATAGAGATGGGCAAAAAGGGTGTATCCGGCCTGCTCCAACTCGCGCTGGTGTTTGTAGAGGTCCAGGTCCCAATTGGGGTAATGCCAAGTCGTCGGCCCATACCGTTTGGTCCAGGATATCTCTTTTTTCGGACTGGTCACGCGTTGGCCGGGCTCCAGATGGGGGGGCTGCACCCGGGAGAGACAAAACGGCCACGCTCCGCCGAGGACCAAGCCCATTGGGAGCGGACTCTGCCCGGGCAGGGCAAGGAGATCTGGTCCGGCGAGTTCAGGGCTGGCGAAAGCCCCGCTGAATCCGAGTTCGACCATGCTTTCCAGGGCCAGGGCATTGGCCAGGTTGCAAAACGGTCCGGCCCAGAGCATCAGATCCTCGGAATCGTTAAAGAATCCGACCTGCCAGGGGGCGTTCAAAACAAAGCGCTTCGCGCCGCGGGCCAGCAAACGGTCGATCGTCTCTTGCCACAGTCGCTCCTCTTCGGGCCAGAGCACTGGAGGCAGCCACCACCAGATATGGCTGTAGCGTGTGGAGCTGATCCCCCGCGGCGGTTTGGGTTGGACCCACAGTCCTGGCGTCTTGCCGGTCTTGCCGGGCGGCAGGTTACGATAGACGCGGACCAGGCTGGGTCGGCCAGCCTGAGTCCGGGTTCCGGGCAGCGTCGGGGTGAAGGAGGAAGGGGTGATTTCAGGAGCGGGCTCGGCCTGAAATTCCTGATCCATTTTCTTCAGGCGCTGCACCAGTTCGGGTTCGCGCCGGTCGATCAAAAAGACGCTCATCCCTTTTTGTTTCTCTGTGTTGCGTCCTTGGATAGTCAACAGCCCCCCTTTGGGGATGTATTTGCTGACCTTGTAAATCCGGTGTCCCGGTTCGTCCTCATATCCGATCCGAAGCAGGTCTTGGGGCAAGAGCGCTTTGTGAGGACGGAGCTGGATTTTGGTGTTCTTGGCCTGCAAGCGGCCGAGATATCCTCCCGAGGCTGTCGATTGGTCCGGGGTGACCGGAGGGTGGGGGCGCTGGGGCAGAAAACTGTAGTGGGTGGTCGGCCGCGACAAGGCCTGGTCCAGAAGGTCGACCGCTTCCTTCTTGGCCTGCGGATCCAGGGGGTTGTCCCGGAGCAGGGCATAGGCCCGGACCGTATAGGTCACATAATGGGGGCCCTTCTTACGCCCCTCTATTTTCCAGGCTTTGACCCGCGGGGCCTCCAAAAGGGCCTTGGTCAATATGTCCAGACCCAAGTCCTGGCAGGAGAAAAGCCGCTGGGGCGGTCCGCCAGCGGTATAGATCCTTCGGCAGGGTTGGACGCACCGCCCGCGCAGACCGCTTTTCCCGCCCAGATAACTCGACCAGTAGCACCGGCCCGAGACCGCGTAACACAGGGCACCGTGGACAAAGACTTCCAGATCGAGGGCGTCGGGACAGGCAGTGTCCAAGGTTTTGATTTCGTCGACGGTCAATTCCCGGGGCAAAACAACGCGGTCTGCGCCCAGGGCCAAAACACTGGGCAGGGCTGAAGCGAGCCCGATATTGGCCAGGGTTGAGAAGTGCAGTTCGCCGGTGAAGCCGGCCTGTCGGGCTAGCTTGAGGGCGGCCGGGTCCTGGACGATGAGCGCGTCGGGGTGCACGTAGCGGGTCAATTGGTCCAGAAGCCGTCCGGCCTGGTCCAACTCATTGGGTTTGATAAGGGTGTTCAGGGCGACGTAGGTTCGGGTGCCGTGTTTCTGAGCCAGGCCCTGCAGGCGGCTCAGGTCGCGCAGAGCAAAATTGTCGGCTTCCATGCGGGCGGAAAAATGTTTCAGGCCGCAATATATGGCGTCTGCTCCGGCATCGACAGCGGCCAGGAAGCTTTCCTTGTTGCCGGCCGGGGCCAGAATTTCGGGCTTGAAGGCGGATATATCAGGCATGGTGGTCCGTGGATGGTTTGTCTGTCTGGTCTTGCGGAAATACAGCGGCGGCGAGAGCCGTCTCGTCCAGCTGTGAGGCGAGCAGAAAGGATACACGTCTGTTTTTCGGCCGGCAATAGCGGGGTGCTTGAGCTTGGCCTTGAAATTTGGGGTCGCGGACTGGTTGTGGCAGGGGCGTTCACGGATTCCGGTTGAAATTTTGTGGGTGTTGGAAGAACATCTCTGGAAAACGGTTTGCGATTCATGTCCAAGGCCCCTTCAATCCACGGGCACCCCGCCGAACAGCTTGCCCGCAAAGTCTGATGGAGAAAGCGAGAGGCCTTTTTGAGAGAAATTCCGAAAGATAAGGAGACGAGGAAGTATATGGAAACAACCGAGTGGATACAGTGCGCGCCCTTCGAGCGGTTATTGCAGATGGAGATTATGGAAGCCAGGGATGGCGGGGCCAGTTTGCGCATGCCGGTTACCCCGGACGTTACCCAAGGTGGCGGATTGTTGCATGGTGGGGCGTTGATGGGCTTGGCCGATACAGCGGTGGCAATGGCTATCAAAAGCCTGCTGGAGCCGGGAACCCGGTTCGCGACCACGGAAGCGCATAGTGAATTTCTGGCTCCGGTTCGGGAAGGCGACGTCTTTGTCCGGGCCCAGGTCACAGGGCATGAGGATCGCCACCTCCGGGGCGAGGCCCTGGTCTACGACGCGGCAAATCGGGAGGTTATGCGTTTTTCAGCCCGGTTCACCATCGCCAGGGAGGATTTCGAGCAACTCCAGGGCGCACCCCACGACGTCTGATTGAATTGGGGCCGCATTGCCCGTGTGCCGATGTTTCCCCTTGTCCTTTGTGGAGAAGGGGACTTTTTGTGTCCGCGACTTGGCAGAAAGACCGATTTTGGGCATAGAGGAAGAAAAGCCCTATCAGGTAAAGCTAAGGAGGCGCCATGCGCTATGCACGACACAAATGCGCAGAGCTACTCGAGCACGCGGGCATTACCCTGAACGGTTCGGCTCCCTGGGACATCCAGGTCCATGACGACCGATTGTATTGGCGGGTCCTGCGCGATAAACACCTCGGCCTTGGAGAGGCCTATATGGATGGGTGGTGGGACTGTCAGCGTCTGGACATGTGCATTGACCGGATTCTGCGTTCCGGCGTGCGCAAGGCAGCCAATCGGAGCTTGGCGCACGGGGCCCTGGCAGCCCTCAGTTTGCTCACCAATCGGCAGAAGCTTTCCCGGTCCCGGCAGATCGCTGAGCACCATTATGACCTGGACAACGATCTCTTTTTGTCGTTTCTCGATCCCTACAACCAGTACAGCTGCGGCTTTTTCAATGGCGACTGCAGCCTGGAAGAAGCCCAGGAGACGAAACTTGCTCTGACATGCCGGAAACTTGAACTTTCCCGGGACGACTCGCTTTTGGATATCGGCTGTGGCTGGGGGGGCTTTGCCAAGTATGCGGCAGAGCACTTCGGCTGCCATGTCACCGGGGTCAATATTTCCGAGGAGCAAATTGCGTTTGCCCGTCAGGATTGCCAGGGACTGCCAGTGGACATTGTCGAGCAGGACTACCGCGACGTCACCGACACCTATGACAAAGTGGTTTCCATTGGGATGTTCGAGCATGTGGGCCCCAAAAACTATGAGAGCTTCATGCGTGTGGTGCAGCGGTGTCTCAAAGAAGACGGTATTTTTCTCTTGCACACCATTGGAAGCAACAAGTCGCGACTGAACGTCGACCCCTGGATCTCGAAATATATTTTCCCCAACGGGGTGTTGCCGAGTGTCTCTCAGATCGGGCGGGCCGCTGAGCCCTATTTTATCATGGAAGATTGGCACAATCTCGGCCCGCACTACGATAAGACGCTGATGGCCTGGAATAGTCGGTTCCAGGAGGCTTGGCCCCGACTGCGGAAGAAATATTCACGGCGTTTCAAACGGATGTGGGAATATTACCTCCAGTCTTGTGCCGGGGCCTTTCGGTCGCGTTCCATTCAATTGTGGCAGGTAGTGTTCAGCAAGGGGCGGTGCCCGCAACCGGAATGCCGTTTGGCGGTTCAACAGGGGGACTGAGTGTCGTTCCCATTGCCTCGTCGGAGGCTATAGGCGGGGAGCACGACAAGGGAGGCGTAGTTGCTATGGCAAGGAAAATGTCGATTTTTTGCTTTTTTTGGCTGGTGTTGTTTGCCTGGCTGAGGTCGTGCTTCTTTGAGTAAATCGTATTCCTGGAATGTGCAGTATAGTTTAAAAAAAGTTTATTTGCAGGTACTTAGGCTTTTTTCTCAGTTGCGCAAGAGGGCTTGCGAAGGGAATTGCGTGCTAAAAACTTGGTAATGTATGAAAAAATGGCGGAAGTCGCCTTGAAGTCTTGACCTTGCCGGAAATACAGGACAAGGACAGACTAGAAGGGAGGAGAATCAATGGGCCCGTGTACGAGGTAGTCTGATACTGTCGATACTGGTGGAACCCCATGCTTGATTTGGCCGCTTTGTATCAGTTCGGCTTTCTGAGCTATTTTTATTTTTTTGCTTCCAGCATCGCTATCGCTCTGACCTTTTTGCTGTGGCGCCGCAGGACATTGATCGGTGCTTGGTATTTGATGTGGTTCGAGGTGGCTGTGGCTGCCTGGAGTTGTGCTGCGGCTTTTGAATTGGCGGCCACAGTCGTGCCACTGAAGATCTGGTGGACCCAAATTTCCTATGTCGGGGTCACCAGCGCCCCTGTCTTTTTTTTCCTTTTTGCTGCTGAGTTTGGTCAGCAAAGCCATTGGCTCTCCACCCAACGAATCGCCGCCCTTTTTATTTTGCCCGCCTTTTTTCTGTTCGCTGCGGCCACCAACCAATTTCACGGTCTGATCTGGCAGGAAGTCTGGATGAGGCCTGAAAGCTTCTGGGCGATGTATGAGCACGGCCCCCTTTTTTGGGCGCTGGTGGTGTATGAATACAGCCTTTTGGTGGCTGGCATTGTCTTTTTGCTTCAGGCCCAGCGTCTTTTCCCAGATTTCTACCGCATCCAGAACACCTTCCTGCTGATCGGGGTCCTTTTGCCCCTGGCAGGCAACCTTGTCGATGTGTTCGGCTTCACGCCTCTGCCGGGTTTGAACTGGACGCCGATGTCTTTTGCGCTTTCCGGGGTCATTCTCGCCCTGGGCATTTTGTGTTTCCGAGTCCTGGATGTCGTGCCCATTGCCCGTAAACAGGTCATCGACGCTATGTCCGAAGGGGTCGCCGCTGTGGACAATTCCGGACGTATTGTTGATGCCAACCCAGCGGCCTGCCAGTTCCTCCAGTCGGATGTTGCCGGGTTGATAGGTATGCGGGCCCGGGATGTGTTCGCGCCGTGGTATGCGACGCTTGTGGTCATGGAGCCAGGTAGCGGCAGTGTCGAGATCCGATTGCCCTACGGGTTCAAAGAGATGAGTTGGCTGGAAATCGAGCGCTCGGAAATACGGGATGCTCGGGGCCGATTGTGGGGACAGCTTGTTTTGATGCGTGATGTTTCCGAACGCAAGGAGGCGGAATCGCGCCTGCTCCAAATGGCGGCCACTGATGAGTTGACCGGCTTGTACAACCGTCGCCGTTTTTTCGAATTGGCCCGCGGGGAATTCAATCGTGCCAAACGATATAGTAGCCCTATGACCATTCTCCTTTTGGATATCGATTATTTTAAACGCATAAACGACGAATATGGTCACGACGCCGGAGATACGGCCCTGCGGTGCATTGTGTCGATGATTGCTTCGCAGTTGCGGAGTCTGGATGTGCTAGCCCGGTTGGGCGGTGAAGAATTCGTCGCCCTGCTTCCCGAAACCCACCAGTTTGATGCCGAACGGATTGCCGAACGGATTCGTAGTGAGATTGAGAGCACGGCCATCAATCTTTTTGAAACCACTCTTTTTGTCACGGTGAGTATCGGCGTGGCTGGGTACTCCAAGGAAATGCAGGATGTCGGGGAACTGATCAACCGGGCCGACGAGGCTATGTACCGCGCCAAGCGAGACGGGCGCAATCAGGTTTGTTTGGCAACTCCTCGAAATCTTGTCCAATCCAAGACGCGTCTTACCTAGCTTCCGGGGACAAACCCTCCTGTGCTCTCGTTGTTTCCCTCCTTGCGCCAGATTTCCCGTGATTCAGAAATGGCATGAAGTCGTGCTCAAAACGGCGCCCTCCGGTGCCCAGGGCAAGCGGTTCGTTCGTGTCCCCCCTTGCCCCGTGACGGGCTCCCTGTGTATGACAAGAGATACGGCAAGGAGAAGGCGTGTTGTTGCCGGAATGTCCCGCGCGCAGCACATGACCTGAGAGTGGTGGCCCATGCGGCAGCCAAGTGGCTCGCCAGGAAGGGAGCCGGTACCGGCCCGCAAGGCCGAGGCAATTGGATATTGTGGCAAAAAACGACAAAGGGGAGAAATATGACGGAGTATGTCCGTAGTGGAGGACTCCAGGTAGCGGCGCCGTTGGCCGAGCTGGTGGCTCAGGAGGTGACGCCCGGAATCGGCGTAGATCCGGAGAAGTTCTGGACCGCTCTCGCCCAGGCTGTGCGCGATTTCGCTCCGCGCAATGCGGCTTTGTTGAAAGAGCGGGACCGGCTGCAGGAGCAGATAGACCAGTGGTTCCAAGACCGTCGCGGTCAAGCGCATGATGCTGCGGCGCACAAGAAGTTTTTATACGATATCGGCTATTTGATTCCCGAGGGCGAGGATTTTTCCATTCGGACTTCTGATGTGGATCCGGAGATTTCGGCTGTGGCGGGGCCGCAATTGGTCGTGCCTGTCAATAACCCCCGGTATGCGCTCAACGCCGCCAATTCCCGCTGGGGCAGCCTCTACGACGCCCTCTACGGTACAGATGTCCTGCCGGAAACCGACGGAGCGGAGAAGACCGCAGAATACAACCCGGTCCGCGGCGAAAAGGTCGTCGAACACGCCGCCCGTTTTCTGGATCAGGCCGTCCCCCTGGCCCAGGGCTCCTACACCGGTGTGACCGGATATGCCGTCCGCCACGATGACGGCGTAGCCCGCTTAGAAGTGGCCCTTGACGATGGATCTGTCACCGGATTGCGCGACGGACAGCAATTTGTGGGCTATGTGGGGGAGGACCGGTTGTCAGCCGTTCTCTTTCGCCATAACGGGCTGCACATTGAGATCCAGATCGATCCCGAGGACCCCATCGGGCGCAATCACCCGGCCGGGGTCAAGGATGTGGTGGTCGAGGCGGCCATGACCACCATTCTCGATTGCGAGGATTCGGTGACCGCCGTGGATGGTGTGGACAAGACAGTCGCCTACCGCAATTTGCTGGGCCTTTTTCGAGGGGACCTGGAGACCTCGTTTTCCAAGGGCGGGCAAACCGTTGAGCGGCGGCTCCACCCGGACCGCAGCTACACCTCGCCTGAGGGACGCCTTTTCCATCTCCACGGCCGGAGTCTGATGCTCGTACGCACTGTCGGGCATCTCATGACTTCGGACGCCGTGCTGGACGAAGAGGGGCGGCAGATCCCCGAAGGTATCCTCGATACCTTCATGACCGCGCTTATCGGATTGCATGATCTGAAAAAGACCGGCCCGTTCCAGAACAGCCGTAGCGGCAGCCTGTATATCGTCAAACCCAAAATGCACGGTCCGGAGGAAGTGGCCTTCACCTGCGAGCTGTTCGCGGCGGCGGAAGAATCCCTGGGCCTGCCCAGCCGGACCTTGAAAGTCGGGGTCATGGACGAAGAGCGGCGGACCACGCTCAACCTCAAAGAATGCATCCGTCAGGCCCAGGACCGGATTATTTTTATCAATACCGGGTTTCTGGACCGCACCGGCGACGAGATCCATACGAATATGGAAGCCGGCCCTATGGTGCGCAAGAACGAGATGAAGCAGGAACCCTGGATGCAGGCCTATGAGGACTGGAACGTCGATGTCGGATTGGCCGCCGGGTTCCGCGGACGGGCCCAGATCGGCAAGGGCATGTGGCCCAAGCCGAACAAGATGCGGGAGATGCTCGAGACCAAACAGGTCCATCCCGAGGCGGGCGCCAATTGCGCCTGGGTGCCCTCGCCCACGGCAGCGACTCTGCACGCCCTGCACTACCACCAAGTGGAGGTGAACGCCCGGCAGGTCGCCCTCGAAGGGCAGCGGCGGGCTTCGCTGGATGATTTGTTGACCATTCCGGTGCTGCGGTCTGCGGCTCCGTCGGAGGCGGAGATCCAGCAGGAGTTGGAAAACAATGCCCAGAGCATCCTGGGCTATGTCGTGCGCTGGGTGGAACAGGGCATCGGCTGTTCGACGGTGCCGGATATCAACGATATCGGGTTGATGGAAGATCGGGCGACTTTGCGCATTTCCAGTCAGCATATCGCCAACTGGCTCTATCACGGGATATGCAGCAAGGACGAGGTCCTGGCGGTGCTCAAACGCATGGCGGCTGTGGTCGATCGCCAGAACAGCGGGGATCCGTTCTACCGTCCCATGGCCGAGGACTTTGACAATAGCGTGGCCTTTCAGGCGGCGTGTGATCTGGTATTCAAAGGGTGTGAACAGCCCAATGGGTATACCGAACCCATTTTGCACGCCCGTCGCCGGGAAGCGAAAGCGAAATTCGGGATTGAGTGATCCCTTCTGAACCTGTGTGCTCTTGGTATCCAAATCGGGATCGGGATCGAAATCGGTATCGAAAGGAGATTGGATCAGAGTTGAGAAAATCGAGGCGGCACGATGCCTTTACCGTTTTGTTCGATGGGAAGACACAGTGCGAATGCCTAAAAACGATTTCGATCCCGATCATAAACGATTTTGAATGGAAACGGACGACCTCGAGCCTGGAGACGGTATGGCAACGGCGGGCTGGAGCACTTTTGATCACGGGGCGGATATCGGGATCCGCGGCTGGGGGGCGAGCCTGGAAGGGGCCTTTGCCCAGGCGGCCGTGGCCCTGATGTCCCTGATGGACGGCTCCTGGGAGCGTGTCCAGCCACAGCAATCCTTTGAACTCCAGGTTACCTCCTATGACGTCGAAGGGCTTTTTGTGGCCTGGATTAATGGTCTGCTGGCCGAAGCCGAACTGCGGAAAATGGTCTTTTGCTCCTTTGTTCCCACGATTGCCGGGACGACCTTGAGCGCCACGGTGTGGGGGGAGCCTGTTGCAGTCCGTGAGCACGAGTGGGGCGTCGAAGTCAAAGGGGCGACATTCTCCGAATTGTTTGCAGGGCGGCAGAACGACGGCTGGGCGGCGCAATGCGTCGTCGATGTCTGATCGTGTGGAGGCGCGTATGGACACAAGTCTTTTGCGGCGGATCAATGCCTATTGTTGGGAAGTTCCCCAACAGGGCGCCATGCGGGTTCCAGGGCGTCTGTTCGGCAGCGGAGCCCTTATCCGCGACCTCGACGACATGGTTCTGGAGCAGGTCAGCCAGGTCGCAGCCCTGCCAGGGATTGTCCGTGCTTCGCTGGCCATGCCCGACGCCCACTGGGGGTACGGATTCCCTATCGGGGGCGTGGCGGCCTTTGATCCCGACCGTGGAGGCATTATTTCCGTGGGCGGGGTGGGGTATGATATTTCCTGCGGTGTGCGCACCTTGCGGACAGGATTGTCCAAAGAGGACGTCCTTTCTGTCTTACCGGAACTGGTGGATCTTTTGGCTACGGTGATTCCTGCGGGGGTCGGACGCGGCGGACAGCTCAGGCTGTCCGGCTCCGAACTCGACGATGTCCTGCGTCTGGGCGCGCGCTGGGCCGTGGCCCAAGGATACGGAGAATCGCGGGATCTGGAATATATCGAGGATGGCGGTTGCTTGAGCGGGGCGAATCCGGAGGTGGTTTCAGAAACGGCGAAAAAGCGGCAGCAGGATCAGGTCGGCACCCTGGGCTCCGGCAACCACTATCTGGAAGTCCAGTATGTGGATGCGATCTATGACCAAGCAGCGGCCTTTGCCTTCGGGCTCAAAGAGGGCGGTGTCGTGGTTTCACTCCATTGCGGCTCACGGGCTCTGGGGCACCAGATCGGCACCGATTATATCCAAATCCTGGGGCGGGCGGCGCAAAAACGCAGCCTGCACCTGCCCTCGCGGGACCTGGTCTGCGCGCCCATCGATTCCAAAGAGGGCCGCGATTATTACCAGGCTATGGCCTGCGGTGTGAATTGCGCCCTGGCCAACCGGCAGGTGCTGGGGCACCTGGTCCGGCAGGCCTTTGCCGAAATGTTTCCGTTGGCCCGTCTGGAATTGCTCTACGATGTGAGCCACAACACCTGCAAGGTCGAAGACCACGATGTCGATGGACTGCGCAAGTCCCTGTATGTGCACCGCAAGGGGGCGACCCGCTCTTTTGGGCCGGGGCGTCAGGAACTTCCAGCCGCCTACCGCGGCGTGGGACAACCGGTGCTGATCGGTGGGACTATGGGGACGGCGTCGTATATTCTGGCCGGTACGGTGGAGAGCGAGGCCATGGCCTGGGGCTCGGCCTGCCACGGCGCCGGACGGGCCATGAGCCGCAAGCAGGCGACGAAGCGGTGGAAAGGCAAGAGTGTACTCCACGAACTGGAACACCGCGGTATCCTGGTGCGTGCGGCCAGTCAGCGTGGTGTGGCTGAAGAGGCCCCGGGGGCCTATAAAGACGTCGACGAGGTCGTGGAATCTACCCACCATGCCGGGTTGGCGCGCAAGGTGGGCCGCTTGCGACCCCTGGCCTGTATCAAGGGGTGATTAAGAAGGGAGGATGCCGTTGAAAGCATGCCTCAAGTTTAAAAATCCCTTTTCAATGTCACGAAATTCATGGAGTCAAAATAAGTAAAATCTTTGCCGATACGGATTTTGGACTAAATATTGTCCCACTGTGGGAAGGAACCTCTTGTATTTCCGTTAGCGCTTTTCTCTTCATCTCGCCGGAATAGGTGTCACCATTGCGTATGCCAATTCTTGAATTTTTGTCCAGGGCATTCGAACCCAATTTCGAGCTTGTGAGAAGTAGCGGAATGTGTTTGTATACACAATCGGGAACAGTAGACATCGCATGCAGGGATTTGGGGCGCCCCCCTTGCTCGAAACGCTTGGAAAGCGCTTTGCGATGGCCGCCGCCGGTGTGGAGTCGGTCTCTTTTTTCACAGTGGCACCCCTAGAAGGATGGACAATGGAATTACCGCGATTAAGTATCGGTGTGGTGGGTCTTAGCCTGTTGTTTTTTCTTGTTAGCTGCGGAGGGGATAGCACTGAAAAGACAGGGGCTGAAGATGTTAAAAAGGAAACCAAGGAAGCAGTGGAAGCGGTTCAGGATTACGCCTCTGAGAAAAAGGCGGATTTTGAAGAGCAAATTCGTCAGCAGCTCGATGCTCTCAAACAGGATATCGCCCAGTTGGAGAGCAAAGTGGAAGCTATGGGCCAAGACGCCCAGGAAGGTATGGAGGAACAGCTCGCGGCCTTGAAAGAGCAGCGCCAGAATCTCCAGGCGAAGTTGGAGCAGCTTCAGGATGCCGGCAATGATACGTGGCAGGAGCTGAAAAAAGAGTCCAGTCAGGCCATGGAAGACCTCAAACAGTCCTATGAGGATTTGCAGTCCTCGACGTCGGAAAACTAAACAAAGCGTATCCGCTCATGTGATGCGGCACGGCCTCGATACATCCCAGCGGCGGAGCGTGTTCCGTCATTGCCCGGCCCCATATGTCCAGTACAGCGCAGGCTTTTGCTACCGGGCAATCCACAGCAGGATTCCCTGTGTTGCCGACGTACGCCATTTACGCGGGATGGGGGCGGTGAACTGGGACATCAGAGGGGGCGCGAGGCGTATAAAAAAGCCCTCCCTTTTCAAAAATTCTTCAACCTGAAAGATGAGAGGCCTATGAAATCCAGAGACGAACATATTCAGGAGCTCAAACAGCAACTGGATAAGTGGAATGCCAAAATTGACGAATTGGAAGTCCAGGCCAAGCTGGCTGAGATGGAGAACCGGGAAAAATATGAAGCTGAGATACACCGGTTCAAGAAAAAGCGCGACGAGTTGCGTAAAACCATTGAAGAAATGGCCCATTCCGGCGAGGCGGCGTTTTCAGAACTCCAACGTGGAGCGGAGCAGGCCTGGGAAGCCTTGTCTGAGGCGTATAAAAACGCCAGGCAGCATTTCAAAAAATAGTCGGCAAGATGGTCAGGAGAGTATATGAAGAGGATCGTGCCAGTACTCGGGATTATCTGTGTAACCGTGGTTCTTTTTTTCTCGACAATCGGCTGTAATACTATTGAAGGTATGGGTGAAGATCTGGAAGCTACCGGAGAAGCCATTGAACAGGAAGCTGAGGAGTGATGCTTTGCGTGCCAACTCAAGGGGTCCTGCTACCATTCCAGCTACATACGGAGAAATTGATTCTTAGCGCAGACAGAATCTGTGAGCGATCAAAGGAGAACTATGGATCTGCATATTGAGCTTCAGCCGCTTCTGGCAATAACCGCCGGAGTCCTCGTTTTGATCTTTCCCAAACTGCTGAACTCTATTATTGCCATTTATCTCATAGCGTATGGGGTTTTGAGTATCACCTCGTTTTGAGGTTTCTGAGCGCACGGTACCGCGTCTACGGAGGAACAAGGCACCCCTCCGGGGTTTTCCCCGGCGGGGTGCCTTGTTCCTCCGTTATAGAAAAAATCTTGTTTTGTTCCTGTTCAGCCAAGCTCTGTAAAGGCCTTGCGGCTGAATTTGTGGATGGACCGGGTCCCTGCGCCGTGACGGATGCATTGCAGGACTCCCTTACTGTCCAGGGGAACCGTTCCAGCCAGGAGGTTGACTGGCAAGGAAGCAAAAGCGTCGGGGACCATTGGAGTGCTTGGTCCTAAAATCACTGTTCGGACCGTGTCCGATGTGTGGCCCAGGATTTCTTCGGTGCTCTGATTGAGAATGGAGGTCGAGGTCAAAAGCAGGACATCGGCCCAGTCATGCAATTTGGCCTGGAAGGCCGCGGGGTCGCCGATGGCCCGGCCTCGATCGATGGCTTCCACCACCGCGCCCTTTTCTTGGAAAACAGGCATGAGCGGTCCGAAATAGCCGACCATGGCGACCCGGGTTCCGTGACCGATTTTCAGGTGCTCGAACAGGCGAGTGGTCGTGTCTTCAGGGAGCGCCACCGCCGCTGAATGGTTGAGGGCGTTAATCAGAGCCAGCGCCATGCTGCGTTTAAGGGGATCAGCCTCCAGAATGCAGGGCAACAGGTCTGCGGCGCAGTGGCCTTCGTAGATCCGGTTTTCATGGGCCAGGCCGCACGGTCCGCTTTGCTCCAGGCAGGTGTGGGCCACCCCGATCCCACCGTCTGAGGTCACCACAGCCGTGTAGGCCAGCCCGAGATTGAGGGTCGTGATGGTGGTCTGTCGGGCCTTGTCCTGAAAGATGTCATAGAGGTTCTGGTCGAGTTGCATGTGTGTCTGCCTTGGGAATGTCGGTTGTGTTGTCTTCTGCGGTCTGAATATGCGCTGTCTGCCTCGGACTGACAAGCCGATTGCGCAAGACGCTCAGTTTTTTGTTTCCCCGTTGACCTGGAGCCGCTGTTCTTGTGAGTGTGACCGGAACTGGCTGCATACGCGGCGGGTGAGAAATGCATCAACAACGCAATCGTACATCAAAGAAGCGCCCACAAAGATTGGGTAAGCGGTTCGTATGAAGAAGTGGTCAAAATGTATTCAGCAACCACGCCAAGGAGATCCGGTGATGCAACACGAACAGTCGATGAGCTATTTTCGGACATTGTACGAGGTCGTCAAGGCGGTCAATTCCAGCCTTGATCCCAAAACCGTCCTTTCCCAGGTCGCGGACAAAGCGCGCTGGGCCATGGGAGTCAAGGCCTGCAGCATCCGGTTGTTGAGCGAGGATCGCAAATACCTTCTGGCCGGGGCCAGTGCCGGTCTCAGCCAGGCCTATCTGCGCAAGGGCAAGGTTGAAGTGGCCAAGAGCGTTTTGGACCAGGAGGTCCTGCAGGGGCAGAACGTCTATGTCTGCAACGCCTGTACGGACACCCGGTTTCAATATTCCAAGGAGGCCCAGGCAGAAGGAATCGCTTCGGTGATGGCGGTGCCGCTGCACCTCCAGGGCCGGGAGGTTATCGGCGTCCTGCGCGTGTATTCGAGTACGGAGCGCGATTTCACCAGCGACGAGGTCGAATTTTTGAATGCCATGGCCGACTTGTGCGCTTTGGCGATCCACAATTCCCTTGCCTACGACAAGGTTCGCTACGAGCACGAACTCCTGAACCGCTATACCTATCAGCTCTTTGAGGACTGAGACGAGGTGTGTCTATGACCAAGCTCAGAATCGGCATCAACGGTTTCGGCCGTATAGGACGGCAAGTACTCAAGGCGTTGCGGCTGAATTATCCGCAGACGGTCCAGGTTGTCGCGATCAACGATCTTTTTGACGCCCAGCAAAACGCGAATCTGTTCCGGCACGATTCCACCTACGGCCGGTTTCCGGAATCGGTCGATGTCGACGGCGATGTGATGACCATCGGGGACTGGTCCATCCACAATTTTGACTACACCGATCCCAAGCGAATTCCCTGGGCGGATATGGGCGTGGACGTGGTTATCGAGTCCACAGGAATATTTCGCACCGGGCCGCAGGCCAGAGCTCATCTGGAAGCCGGCGCGAAGAAGGTCCTGATCACTGCCCCGGGCAAAGAGGTGGACCGGACTATTGTCCTGGGCGTCAACGAGGCGACCTACCAGCCGCAGAGTGATCAGATCCTGTCCAACGCTTCATGCACCACAAACTGTCTGGCTCCGGTGGCCTGGGTCCTTCAGCAGAATTTCGGCATCCGCATCGGCTCCATGTGCACGGTGCACGCCTACACCAACGACCAACGTATCCTGGATTTGCCGCACAAGGACCCCCGGCGCGCCCGTGCTGCCGGGCAGAATATCATCCCGACGACCACCGGCGCGGCCAAACTGGTGGGGCAGGTCATCCCGGAACTGGAAGGCAAGATCGACGGCTACGCTATGCGGGTGCCGGTGCCCACGGTTTCGGTGGTCGATTTCACCGCCTGGGTGGATCGTGCCACGACCACGGAAGAACTCAACGCCACGCTGCAGGCGGCGGCCAACGGAGAGTTGGAGGGCATACTGGGCTACAACCATGAACCACTGGTTTCCTCGGATTTTGTCATGGATCCCCGGTCCTCGATAGTGGATCCGGCCTTCACTTCGGTTCGCGACGGTAATTGGATCAAGGTTATGGCCTGGTACGACAACGAATGGGGCTATTCTTGCCGTGTGGCGGATCTGGCGGAACTGATCCGGCAGAAAGGGGTTTGAAAAGGCGGTCGCTGAGGGGCGGCCACGAAAACGGCTGTATGGGACCGGCCACTGTCTTGCGTTTTCCAACGAATAACGGTGGCGGTGAGTTTGCACCTGGGGGGCTCAGTGGTCGTAAGGCTCCCTTTTTAAGGCTCAGATTCTGCACTGATCACAGATCACTGGCCGGGATTTGTGCTTGACAGTCGGACGTGTCAGCGATAAAGACTTGCTTCTCAAGACATCGGGACGTGGCGCAGTCTGGAAGCGCACCTGAATGGGGTTCAGGGGGTCGCAGGTTCAAATCCTGCCGTCCCGACCAAAAAGATTCAAGAAAACCGGCAACTTGTGAGCAGGCAAGTTCGCCGGTTTTTTGCGTTTTCCGCCCCCTGTAGCGATTTTGGACCATATTGGGACCACGCTCATTTTTATCCGGTTCCTCACACAAATCTGTGCCTGACTTAAGGCCCAAAACTTGAAAAGCATGAGCCCTCTCGGGTAGTTAGGTAGTTGCCACACAAACCTACCACCCAGGAGGAACTCATGCTCGTGTCCCAGTTAACCAAATTGACGCTGGATATTCAAGGATTTCGTGTCGGTCGAGTTCAAGGTGATACGAGCGGGATCACCGTAGATATAGCCCCGGACCGGCGTCATCTGCTCTTTTGCAGCCGCTGCGGCAGCGCTGCCAAGTATCGGGATACCCTTACAAACCGCTATTTTCGCCATGTTCCTCTTTGGGGAATCCCTGTATGGCTCCGGTACAGTCCCCGCAGAGTTCGGTGCAGGCATTGCGGCATCAAGGTAGAGTACTTTCCCTGGAGCACTGGCAAGCATCGGTTCACAACGGCTTTTGCCCACTTCCTGGCTTCGTGGGCCAGGCTATTGCCCTGGAAACATATGGCGCAGCTTTTTGGTTGCTCTTGGGGCACCGTAGCCGCTGCTGTAGACCAGATGGTCGAATATGGCCTGGCCCATCAAGACCTCTCGAATCTGACGCACATTGGGATTGACGAAATCTCCCGAGAAAAGGGCCAAGTATACCTAACCAATGTTTACGACCTGAATACATCCAGACTCGTATGGAGCGGGGAAAAACGAACAAAGGCAACAATCACCAACATCTTCACCTCGCTTGGCCCTAACAAGACCAATAAGCTTGAAGGGGTCTGTTGCGACATGTGGGATCCGTATATCCAGGTCATTCAAGACAAAGCCCCGAAAGCGGCGATGGTCTTCGACAAATTCCACATTGTTCGGCATCTCAATGAAGCCGTTGACCAGGTCCGTAGAGACGAGATCCGGGAAAAGGGCCAAAAGCACAAGGATCTGGTTAAAGACACCCGATATATCTGGCTCAAGAACCCGTGGAACCTGACTGACAAGCAGGCATCTCGGTTGAGTGCACTGGAAAAACTCAATCTCAAAATCAACAGGGCGTATTTACTCAAGGAATCATTTCGCCAGTTCTGGTCGTATGAGTGCAGAGCTTCAGCCAAAGATTTCCTCGACAAGTGGTTCTGGTGGGCGACGTATTCCAGGCTGAAGCCAATGCGAAATTTTGCTTGGATGCTGCGCCGCAAAGAAGAAAATATTCTCAGTTATTTCGATATGCCCATCAGCAATGGCTCGGTGGAAGGCCTCAACAATAAGGCTAAGGTCATTAGTCACAGAGCATACGGGTTCAGGTCAGCCAAGAACTACATCCGGAATCTGTACCATTGCATGGGCGGGCTTCCTGAACCTCAAACTATGCACAGATTTGTGTGAGGAACCGGAATTTCAGACGGCAAACTCCAAAAATCCATAGGATCCGTCAGAGAACCAAAAAAGGCAGGGGGATTGCCCCCCTGCCTTCAAAAGCCTCCATCAAGATCGCATGAGACCTTACTTTTCTTTTCCGGACATCAAAGCCTTTCCGGAAGACTGGAGGCCACTCTGTGCCTGCTTGTGAGTAGAGGCGCGGCCCCAATCTTGCCTGTCTTGATTTTGATCAGCAGTTGGGCCTTTCTGGTCCAAAGCGTCCTGCCCGCCTTCGATAATCACCATCAAATTTCGCACAGCCTTTTCCAGTTCCTCAGCCTGAGCAGAGAGTTCTTCGGAGGCAGAAGCGGTTTCTTCTGAATCAGAGGCGTTTTGCTGCACAACCTTGTCCATTTCAGACACCGCTGTATTGATTTGCTCAATGCCCTCAGATTGCTCTTTGCTGGCGGCAGCGATCTCGGAGACGAGGATGCCGACCTGTTTTGCGGTTTCCTGTATACGGCTCAGGTTTTGGGATACCTCTGCGGCAACCTGGACCCCTTGATCCGCGTTGGCTTGAGCGTCCTCGATGATGCTTGACGTGTTCCTTGCCGCCTCTGCAGATCTCTGTGCCAGACTGCGGACTTCTTCAGCAACTACGGCAAAGCCTTTGCCGGCCTCGCCTGCTCTGGCCGCCTCTACAGCAGCATTCAGGGCAAGCAGATTGGTTTGGAAGGCAATATCGTCAATTGTTTTCATTATTTTGGACGTCTGCTCAGAGGACTCTTTAATGGATCCGATGGTGGTCTCCATCTGCTCCATTGAGCCTACTCCGTCCTGGATGACCTGATTGACCTCTTGTGTGTATTGGTCGGCTTGGGAGGCGTTTTCAGCGTTTTGTTTGGTTTGGGATGAGAGTTCTTCCAGGGATGAGCTTGTTTCTTCAAGGCTGGATGCTTGTTCATTGGCCCCCTCGGCAAGTCGTTGGCTGGACGAGGCGATTTCATCGGAGGCGTTGGCTGTTTGTTCAGAGCCAGCGAAAAGCTGTTGGGAAATCGTCTTGATCGGTCTGACAATGGACCGTGCCAGGAGATAGGCTATTGCGATCATTACAAGAATCAAACCTACGCCAAAAATGATTGTCGTAATGGTCATGCTCCGCACGGAATCAACGATGCGGTTTTCAATGGAATTGTAAAAGCTGTTGTAGACGCTGGCCCCGATTACCCAATCCCAGGGTTCGTAATAGGTTAAGGCTGCCGTTTTCTTTTGCCCGTTCCAAGGATACGAATAGAAGACAGTTTCTCCTTGGGCCTGCTTCGCTTTTTCGATCATTTCCTGGACGAAGTAGGTTCCGTCCTCGGTTTGCGCGTCGAGGATGTTTTCCCCGTCTCTCTGCCCGTCATTTGAGACAATGTATTGTCCTTTATAATCCCCACTGCCTCCGAGGACAAAAGCGTAACCCTCATTTCCTATCTGTTTGGATTCAATTCCTTTTCTTAGGGACTCCACATTCTCCTGTTTGACTCCAACATACAGGATGCCGGTAATTTCACCACGTTGATCGCGGATCGGTTTGTAGGCGGTGATGTACCAAGCATTAACCACATACGCCCGTCCGTAAAAGGTCTGCCCCTGCATGACAGTGGAAATAACCGGGTTCGGCTGGCCGTCAGGATTGGTGGCCGGGATGTACGTCCCGATGGCCCGGTCCCCGTTTTTCTTTTCCACATTGGTAGCCACCCGGAGCATGTCACCAGCTTCGTTCATGCGCTGGAACACCGTGCAAGTTCCTCCCACGAGATCTTGCACTTGGTCGACCAGTGGGGCTGTTTTGTCCATTGCCCGAACCTTGCCGAGCCAGTTTGATCCCATGAGCATTTTGGGCAGATCCATCGTTTTGGACTGGCCCGTATACTGATTAACTGCTTGCCAGGAAACGGTTTCGGTTTGAGTTGCGGTATAGATCCCCCCCTGTTGCTCCAACAGATGGCTGGCTACGCGGAGATCGGACTCAACCTTTTGTTGTACCGACTCATTTTGAGCTTCGACCATGTGCCGAATGTCCTCAGCAATATGCCCAAGCTCCCGCTCGGCCATATGGTCAACTTCTTTGGCCATGTCTTTTTCTAGGCCCCTTCCCTGGTAGG
Source organism: Desulfohalobium retbaense DSM 5692 (assembly GCF_000024325.1). Taxonomy (NCBI): domain Bacteria; kingdom Pseudomonadati; phylum Thermodesulfobacteriota; class Desulfovibrionia; order Desulfovibrionales; family Desulfohalobiaceae; genus Desulfohalobium; species Desulfohalobium retbaense. Next base: position 427,132 of record NC_013223.1, read on the forward strand.
AAAGTATGCCCAGGATCAAGCCCACACTTACCACAACAGCCAAGCAGCCCAGGCCAACAATTTTGATTTGTAAGTTTTGATTTTTGAGCCCCATAACCCTCCCTTTGGTTTTCTGGTGGTACTTTCTTCGTATATTTTACTGAAGGCCTGTTTTGATCCGGAAAGTATTCAACACGATGGGGTCGATCGCCATGGTGACCCCTCAGGCGGAAAAAATAATCGACCTGTTCTCTAGGCTTGAGGAGGTCCAAGGTCCTTAATCAATAGAGATTGCCGTATACAGCGGTGCCAGGTGAAAAGACGAGATAGATAAAGCCAGGAGAGGTAAGGAGACGTGCGGGGGGATTGGCGATGAGTGAAACGAACCGCCTGCGAAGCATTTTGGAAAAAGTGCTTCCTGGCGACCTGCAAGGACCCATCCGGCAACCCGGCTGTCTCATTGAGACCCGTGGCTTTCCGTCCTCGCCTCACGACGGGTTTGGCTTTGTCAGTCCATTGTCAATAATCAGGCTTTGTCAGTGTGGAGCCTGGGTTCTTAGCAGTAAACCTAGCATTTCAATCATCAAAGCTCAAGAGGTGTACCAATGCCACCATCTTTCTCTCCATCCCCCACCTGCCAAGTTCTCTTTCAGCCGCATGTCGTAAATCCGTCTAAAAATGTCGTTTTCAGGCAGGCAGGGTGCTTGGTCTCCCCGTAGGTTGCCGCTTGTCTTGCTGACGGGGCTGAGGCTTTTTTTGTCTTGTGCCTCGTTGAACCACAACGAAGGAGTTTTCATGAGCAAGCGGCTTTCTATCGGACGGATTCTTTTCACTGTGCTGGTCTTCTCTCTTCTTGCCCTGCCTGCCATGGCCTCCGGGCCGGTCAAATTCGGTGTCCCTTCCTGGCCGGGGGTAACGGTCAAATCCGAGGTCGCCTCACAACTCATCCGGGCCATGGGCTATGAGGTCGAGCAGACGGTGGCCTCGCCCTCGATCATTTTTAAGGCGATGACCCTGGGCGAGTTAAACGCCTATCTCGGTGGGTGGTCGCCGGTAGAAGATCCCATGATTGATCCTCTGGTGGAAAAAGGGGAGATCATTCGTGTCGGGGCCAACATTGAAGAAGCTGTGACCGCCCTGGTCGTTCCCTCGTTTGTTGCCGAGGCCGGAGTGACTTCCATTGAAGATCTGGCGGCGCACAAAGACAAGTTTGAGAGTACGATTTACGGCATTGAATCCGGGTCCGGGGCCAACAACGATATCCAGGAAGCCATCGATGCCAATGCCGCCGGGCTCGGCGATTGGGAACTGGCCGCCTCGTCCACAGCTTCCATGCTGGCCCAGGTGCAGAGCCTGAGTGAGAACAAACGGTGGGCCGTTTTCTGGGGTTGGGAGCCGCATTGGATGAACGCGGTCATGGATCTGCATTACCTCCAATCCGAAACCCCGGCGACGGAAAAAATCGGGGCTTCGGTCAGCGTAGTCTACACCATCACCTCGAACGACCTCCCTGAAGCCAATCCCCAAGCCTACGCGTTTCTGGAACAGCTCAAGGTGCCTTCCGATGTCCAGAGCCAGTGGATCTACGAGTATCGCCAACAAGACAAAGAACCTGAAGATCTGGCTCCACAATGGATCAAGGCCAATCTTGATGGGCTGGTGGGGCAGTGGCTGGAAGGTGTCCGTGCTGCCAACGGTGAGCCCGCCCTGAAAGTTGTCCGCGCGGCGTTCAAGTAACATTTGGAGTTCGTGATCGCCCCCCTCTTCGAGGTGGGGCCACGACATAGTGATACAGAAGGCTGCGGGTCGTCTGGCCCGCAGCCTGGACCGAGGAGAACCCCCCATGCGTCAAGATGTCATACTTACCTGTGCTTTGACCGGTGCTGGCGATACGACCGCCAAAAATCCCCATGTGCCGGTCACGCCCGAAGCGATTGTTGCGGACGCCCTGGAGGCCCACGAAGCTGGAGCCGCTGTGGTGCACATCCATGTCCGGGACCCGGAGACCAAGCAGGCCGCCCGGAGACACGATCTCTACGCCGAGGTCATGCAGCGCCTCCAGGACAGCGGCAGCGAGGTCATCGTCAACCTCACGGCCGGGATGGGCGGCGATTTTGCACCTGATGCTGAAAATCCGGCTCAGGGCGGTCCGGGAACGGACATGGCCACGGCCCACGAGCGTGTTGCCCACGTACTCGACCTCAAACCGGAGATCTGTACGTTGGACTGTGGGAGTCTGAATTTCCCCGACGCGGCGTACGTCGCCACCCCCGATCAACTGCGGGAAATGGCCCAGGCCATCACTTCGGCCGGGATCAAACCTGAGATCGAGTGCTTCGAATTGGGGCACATCTGGCTGGCGAAAACGCTGCTGACCGAAGGGTATCTCAATCACCCCCCGCTGTTTCAACTCTGCATGGGCATCCCGTTCGGAGCCGAGGCTACGCCAATGAATATGCTCTGCATGCGGGACAATCTGCCCCAAGGCAGCCAGTGGGCCGCGTTCGGGATCGGGCGTATGCAGATGCCGTTTGCCGCTCAATCTGCGCTGCTCGGCGGTCACGTCCGTGTCGGGCTGGAAGACAATATTTATCTGGAAAAAGGGGTCCCGGCCACGAACGCCCAATTGGTGACCAAGGCCCGGACCATGCTCGAAGCCATGGGCTGCCGGTTGCTGGATGCAAACGCGGCCCGCGACCACCTCGGGCTTGCCTAGCCTACCGGCAATGCCGGAAACTCCAAGCAATAAAGGATAGACGAATGCGAACGACACCTGAAGCGGTTCAAAAAGTGGGGATCATCGGTGCCGGGGTGATCGGCGGCGGCTGGGCCCTGCATTTTCTGCGGTTGGGGAAAAAAGTGCTGGTCTACGACCCCTCAGAGGCGGCCGGGGAACACCTCCGGGAAACCGCCAAAACTACCTGGCCGACCCTGGAGCGCATAGGCCTTGCCTGCGGGGCCTGTCTGGAGAATCTGGAATTGGTCTCCAGCCTGGAGGCGCTCAACGCGGCTGAGGTGGTCCAGGAAAACGCTCCCGAAGATCTGGAGCAAAAGCAGGCCCTGTACCAGGAACTCGATACCGCCCTGGACTGGGATGTCCCGGTCTTGTCCTCCACATCCGGTTTCGCCATGACCGATATGCAGAAGACCTGCCGCAGTGCGGCGCGGACCTGTGTGGGCCATCCGTTCAATCCGCCGTATATCGTTCCCTTTGTCGAGGTCGTGGGCGGTGAGAAGACAGATCCGGAAACCGTTCGCTGGGCCGAGGCCTTCTATACCGCGTGCGAGAAGAAAGTTATTGCCATGCAGCGCGAATTGCCGGGATTTATCGCCAACCGTTTGCAGGAAGCCCTGTGGCGCGAGGCGTTGCACATGGTGGCCGAAGGGGAGGCCACGCCGGAAGAAATCGATGCCTCGATTGTGTATGGCCCTGGATTGCGCTGGGCTTTCCACGGGCCGTGCATGACCTTCCATCTCGCTGGCGGGGAAGGAGGCATGGCGCATATGTTGAAGCATTTTGAGCCGGCCCTGAAAGAACCCTGGACCAGGCTGGAAGCACCGGAACTCAGCGACACGCTGCGCGAACGGATGGTGCAGGGCTGCGAACGCCAAACAGCAGGACGGTCGATCGCCGAGGTCGTTCAGGAGCGCGACGAATGCCTTATCCGGGTCATGCAGGCCTTGCAGGAGATCCAGCCCACCAACCCCATAGCCCAAAAGGACGCCTATGCCTCTTGTTCATAACAGCCGGGTCCAGCCGGAATGGATCGATTACAACGGGCATATGAGCGAGGCCTTTTACGTCCTTATTTTTGGCCATGCCACTGATGCCTTCCTGGATGCCATCGGGCTGGATGCCGAGACCCGCTCGCAGGCCAAGGTGTCGGCCTATACGGTCGAAGCCCATATTCGGTATGTCCGCGAGGTACAGGAAGGAGAAGCGGTGGAAGTCCAGACGCAGCTTGTGGGGCATGACGCCAAGCGAGCGCATCTTTTCCACACCATGGCCCGGGCAGCGGACGGCACAGTGGTGGCCACGGAAGAGATCCTTGTGCTGCATGTGGATACGCAGGCGGGAGGAACCGCCCCGTTTCAGCCAGTTGCAGCGAATGCCCTGGAGCAACTGCAAAAGCGACACGACCGCCTTCCCCGCCCGCAGGACGTGGCCCGGGCGATCACGATGCCGTCTCGTTCTGTCACAGGATAGCCCGCGCACCCTGCACGTTTTGTTGTGTTCAGACAGGGTGTTCTGTGGGCGAACGGACGTTTTTCGGGGAACGTTTATAGTGCTCGCGAAAGACCCGGGCGAAGTGGCTGGCTGAAGCAAATCCGCAGGCCACAGCCACCTCCACAACGGGCAAATCTGTCTGGCGCAATAACCGCCACGCCCGTTCCAGTCGCAGCGTGCGGTCAAAGGTTGTTGGCGTGGTCTGGAGGTGTTCCTGGAAAAGGCGTTGGAGATGGCGCACAGATATGCCCACATGCTCGGCAAGCTGCTGTTGCGTCAGTGGCGCATCGAGGTGGCGTTCGATACATTGGACGGCCTTGCGCAGCGGCGGGCTGTGGATGCCGAATCGGGCAGTGGCGTCCATCCGTTGCCCCTGCCCCGGTTCCCGGATGCGGTCGACCAAAAACTGCTCTGAGACATCCTTGGCCAGGCTTTCCCCGTACCGCAACCCGATGTGCTGCAGCATCATGTCCAGGGCGGCCGTGCCGCCGGAGCAGGTCATGCAATCCCGGTCGAGAACAAAGAGGTCATCCACAGCGTTGACGTCCAGAAAGTCCTCCTGAAAAGCCGCCAGGGCTTCCCAGTGGATTGTCGCTCGCCGATTTTTGAGCAGCCCCGCACGGGCCAGCAAGACGCTCCCGGTATCAATCCCGCCAAGCCGCACAGAGTTTTGTGCCTGTTTACGCAGCCATTCCAGAACGTTTGGTGTCACTGCGGCGTCGACATCAAACCCGGTGCAGACTAGGACTAAGTCCGGTTGGTGCCGGGAGCGCTGGATAGAGCGGGTCAGCACGGTCATGCGATTGGACGCTGTCACCGCCCCTCCCCGGGCCGAGACAAACTCCCAGGAGAAGGTTTCCGGGGCGAATCGGTTCGCCACCCGCAAGGGGTCCACTGCCGAGGTCAGTCCCATCATGGAGAACCCGGGGGCGATGAAAAAGAGGATGTATTCCGGCGTATTGTGTTTCGATTGTATGCTCCAAGCTCCTCACTGTCGGCCCATTTCAAGGACATTGTCGCTTCTCGACCGGAGAGTGTCCAACTTGTGATGTTCCGTATCTGTAAGCAGGTTCCCCACATTGCCTAAAATACCTGCAGGGAAGCAAGGCGGCACCTGATCTGGGGTTGGGTCATTATCGCACCCCATATTCAGGGCTGGCATGGATGGTCAAGGGGGTTGCGATCATGCAGGGTGGTTTGTAGATCGTTTGAGAGCCAAATGGGAACCAAGCCAATTTTTCCGCAGGGTGGAATGCTTTTTATGTGTTTCTCCAGGCGGAGGGATTGTAGGAGAGCAAAAGGAAAAACGATGTCAAAATTGAGTGCGGCGTTGGTGGCCCTGGCTGCGTTTTGCTGGGGCCTGTCCGGCGGGATCGGCGGGGTTCTTATGGCCGAAGGCTGGGACCCGGTCGTGGTCTCGTTCTACCGGGGGGCGATCGGGTTGCTGTTCGTGTGTGGCTGGCTGGCCCTGCGCCCGATGCAAAGCGGATTGAAAAGTCCCCGATTATGGTCCTGGTCCGCCATTGCCGGTCTTGGCGTGGCAGGGAACTTCGCCTTTTATTTTGTGAGCATTTCCGAGGGCAGTGTAGCGGTGGCGGCAACGCTTATGTATTGCGCTCCGGTGTTCGTGTACCTTGTGTCTTTTGCGTTGAAGCTGGAAAAACCGACCCTGCCGAAGTGGGCCGCCATCGGACTGGTCATGATCGGCGTGGTGCTGCTGACCCGTGTGTATGACGTAGGGGCGGGCAGCGTCACATTGGTCGGCATCGGGGCCGGATTGCTGTCCGGGCTTTCCTATGCGGTATTTATCTTTGGCTTCAAGTATGCCGCACCGCACGGCAGCCCCCAGGCAATTCTCGTCATAGCCTTCGCGGCCCTTGCCGCCATTCTCTTCTGGCTGGGTGATGCAGAACAGACCGTGGCCGTACTCAGTACACCGAGTTGGCCCTGGTTCGCGGTGCTGGGGGTGCTCGGCGCAGGGCTGTCGTTTCTTTTCTATATCGTCGGCCTGCACCATACTGCGCCTTCCGTGGCCTCCATCGTGGCCATGGTTGAACCAGTGACCGCCTCGTTATTCGGGGTCGTGGTTTTGCACGAAAACCTGGCCGGCCCCCAAATCCTCGGAATGGCGCTGATTCTGGTCACCGTGACTGCATTGAGCGTCTACTCGAGCGCGCAAACCGAGCCTTGCGAAGATCCCCTTGTCTGAAGAGGCTAATTGAGCAGGCCGTTGACAATCAGGACGTTTTTCAATGCTCATTGAGTAAATAGCCTCGGTTTTCTTCATTCCCCTTCTTGGCAAGCTGGTCTTTATACATACCTGCCACCGTGGCCTAAGGTAGTTGTCAATATTCAACCACCCCTGGCCCCTCCTTGCTAAGGAGGGGAATTGTAAGCGTCTGATTTGAAGCTAAATCTTCGATTCCGACCCTTGGCACCCAGGACGGTTTTCAATGCTCATCGAGCAACTAGCCTCGGTTTTCTTCATTCCCCTCCTTGGCAAGGAGGGGCCAGGGGTGGTTGGGATGATGGCCCTGAAACCTTATAGCCCCACGGTGTTAAGTGTGTGTGAGGGCCTCCCCCAAGAGGGGAGGCCGCTTTCTTTACTTTGCATTCTCGTTTTTTGCTTCGCCCGGTGCTGTGTCTTGCGCCTCTTGCTCAAGTGCGTCCTGGACCATGCGCAGATTGGCGGCCGGGGCACTGCCGTCCTTGTTTTCCCCGAAGTAGATCGTGGTGTGCGGGAAGGGGATCTCGATGCCTGCGGCGTCGAAGTGGCGTTTGACCAGACGGTTATAGGCGCGCCCGACACCCCATTGCATGCCCGGCGTTGTCTTGATCCGTACCCGGATGTTCACCGAACTGTCCGCCAGGGCTGTGACCCCGGAGACTTCCAACGGTTCCAAAAGAGCGTCCGCGTATTCCGGATCTGCGGCGAGTTCGTCAAAGGCGGCGCGCAAATGGGTCACGGCCTCGTCGATATCCTCACGGTAGGCGATGCCGTATTCCCCGACATGGAAGGCAAAATCGCGCATGAAATTGGAGACCGTGTCCACAGAAGAAAACGGCACGATATGGTAGGTGCCGGAGAGGTCCCGCAAGCCAACCGAGCGGATACTCAAGCGTTCGGCCACGCCGGTAATCCCCCCAGCGGTGACAACATCTCCGGTGTTCATGGCGTTTTCGACCTGAATGAACACCCCGGTGATAATATCCTGGACCAGTTTTTGGGCCCCGAAACCGATGGCCAGCCCCAGTACCCCCGCACCAGCGATCAGCGGCCCGATGTTGATACCGATTTCGGCAAGCAGGATCATCGCCGTAATCGTCGTGATGGTAATCGCCACCGCATTGCGAAACAGACTCAGCAAGGTCTTGGCCCGGGCCGTGGGCGCCCCGGTGCCGGTATCCGGATTCAAGCGGTGCTCGATCAGACTGGCGAGAGCGATCCAGACCCCGAGGGCAAAGAGCAGGATAACCGCCACATTGGCCCCGGTGCCGATCAGATTCCGTCCGGCTACGCTGGTGTACCAGCCTGAGAAATCAAAGAGCCCCCACGCGTCGAGGATAAATAGACCGACCACGAGGATGATGATCGTTCGCACGACCTTGAATACAATCGGTACGTAGGCGTTCAAGCGGGTCTCCAGCAGGGGAAGCTTGCGCCGCAGTTCCGGGGACAAGGTGACACGTTTGCCGAGAAACTGGGCTACAATGCCCGATACGAGCACACCGGCACCAATAAATATCAGGGATTTCAGGGTGGCCAGCATCACAAAGGGCAGGGCGTCGGAGGGCCGGATCAGGGTCACCAGCAAAACCACCACCAGATAGGTGATGGCCAGCAGGTGCCAGATTCGCGCCGCGATGCGCAGCAGGACCTGCGAGGTGCCCATGCTGAATTTCTCGGCCCGGGCGCTGAACCCGTCGCGGACGGCGACCCGGTTTTGGAGCACTATTGTCGTGGCGTAGATAAACGCCGCGAGCATGATCAGCAGCCCCACGCCCTGGCCGGCTGCATTGGACATGTTCTGGGCCGTCAGCGGGACCACGAAAAGCATGCCGTAGCCCACAAACCCGGCCAGACGGGCCAAAAAGCGGTTCCAATACGCGGCATGCTCTGCTGCCAGGGGCAAAAGGCGCAAGCCGTCATAACGCGAGGCAAACAGCATTCGTATGCCGGCCTTTAGCAGCTCAATGAGCAAGAAGGCGTTTAAAAACAAGGCAACCTGGGTGCTCAACGCGCCGCTCTCACCAACCGCGAAGGTGGCCACAAGGTTGCCGGTCACATACGCCAGTCCCACGACCAGCACATCGCCGCCCGCCGCCAGAGCCACAATGCCGGTGAGCCGTAAGAGGGCGCTTTTGCCTGATCCTTGCCGCGACCAGGCACTCAAGCGGGCAAAAAATGGATGGGCCAGACGGCGGAAAAGAAAAAAGGCCGCAATGACCGTCAGGATGACCAGTCCCAGGTTCAAGGCAGCCTGCCCCAGCGCCTTGTAATCGAAAGGCGCTTTGTCGCCCGGCGCTGTCGCGAATATCCCCTTGAGGTTGCCAGCGATGGTCTCAAAACGGGTCCCGATGGTGGCAGCAAACCCGCTGACGATATGCGCCATTCGCCGCGGCAGAGAGAGTTTTTCCGGACTTGCCGCCTGGGGCGCGCCGACAGCACCCGACTCGCCCTGCTTGGCGGCCATCTCCCGCAAGTCCTGGATGAGTTTGTTGCGGGCCTGTTCGTTTTCCAAAATATCGGCCAGGGTCGCATACGCCGCAGGCTGGGTGTCTTGCTCCTGGTCGGCAGCCTGCACGGGCGCAGCAAGCACGGCCACTGCGACGAGGCCTGAAAGGACAACTCCCAAGAACGTCTTGCGCAACAATACCAGCATCAATTCCCTCGCTTTGAGTCGATTGGGGAAGCAGATTTCCCTTGAGGCACCACGTATCCGCAGACATGCCACGGATAGCTCGCAATGGCCAGTTTTTTGCGGTGTCTCTAACATGTGTCAGTATCTGCTCGCAACGAGTCGTGTCCACCGTCACCGTCCCAACTCAGGGGCGGCGGCACGAACTGGATGAATGGCCCCACGCCTGCAGTCCAGCGGTTGCTCCCGGCACCGGGCCATCCAGCACAACCGCCTGCGCTGCCGCAGGCAACACCTCCCGGGGGCGGTCAGTTGGGACCCTCCACCTTCCTGGCGATATACACGCCGTAGCTGTAGTACGTTTTGTAGCTCTCATACAGTGCGATTTCTTTCTTTTCAGCCTCCACTATGGCTCGCGCCGCATCACTGTTGCCGTTGCGGTCCAGGAATTCCTTGAATCTGTTTTGCATCGGCTGGTAATAATTCGCCGACCAGCAATGCTCGGGCAAGACAAAGTAGCCGATCGGCGCATAGCCGTAGTTTTCCAAAATACCGATCTTTGCTGAAGCGGTCTCTATTTCCGGGTATTCTTCTGCCCAGTAGGTATGGATTTCTGAGGGGCGATCGCCCGTGGTCCAGGTCAGTTCTGAAACAACCAAAATCCCTCCCGGCTTGAGAAAGCGATGCCAGTCGCGGATTCCCTTTGTAAAACCGATGTTGTAAATCGCGCCTTCGGACCAGAGGACGTCAAACGTTTCGTTGTCGAAAGGGAGATTGTCCATGGAGCAGGGCAGGGTGGATATTTTGTCTGTAACGCCGGTGCGTGCAGCCCGTTTTTCCAACTCGTCGAGAAATTCGGGAAAAAGGTCCACGGCCGTAATCCGGGCATTGGGGAGTTGGGTAAGCAGCAGTGTGGAAGCCCCTGTGCCACAGCCGATATCCGCGATTTGGAGGGGCGCTGAGGTGTCCACCTGGGCCAGATCAAGGGCTTTCCAGGTCTCTGCATCGCCGCCTGGGCCTTGACGGTCCGCGTTTTTGTGCAGGTCCAGCAGAAGTTGATATTCGTCCATGGGGGTGTCCTTTGGAAGGAGGTCAATGGAGGTGGAACGGAGAGATGTCCAGGACGAATCCTGCGCGCGATCAGCGGCAGCGTCAACTGGAGAGGTCGCGACAGTCGCGGCTTTTGATTGTGCCGTCACCGGGCAGAGGCCTGCGAAGAGCACCTGATGTCAGGTGGCAAGAGGCGGAGGGGAAAGAATGGGGGATATGGGGAAACAGGACCGGGACTGGAGCCCCGGTCCTGTTCGGGAAGTCAGAGACTTATTGAAACCAGGAATCGACCAGTTTCTGGTTGTCCTCGATCCACATGGAGGCCCCTTTGACCGGGTCCCCAGTGTCCTTGATGGTTTTCATCAGTGAACTCAACTGGGCATCGGTCATGAACCAGGTGTTCATCCATTCGAGCACCGGCCCGAAATCCTCGGCAAACCCTTCGCGGGTGATGAAGAAGATATCGTCCCCTTCGCCGTAGACATTGGCCGGATCCTCGAGATACTTGAGATCATACTCGGCAAAGGACCAATGCGGATTCCACAGGGTGACCACCACAGGTTCCTGGGCCTGGTAGGATTGGTCCAGCCGTCCCAGCATGGCCGGTTCAGAGCTTTCGGTAAATTCCACGTCCAGATCGTATTCCTTGATCGCATCCCGGGTCAGGGCGTTCAGACTGGAACCGGAATCGATGCCGAAGATTTCGTTGTTGATGGCTTCGGCCTGGGTCTTGAGGTCCTCGATGGAGTCGATATCCACATAGGCAGGGACAACAAGCCCGAGTCGCGTGTTTTTGTACCACGGCTCCTGGATGTCGAACTGATCGCCGAAGCGCTCCACCATCGGCTTGTCCGCAGTCGGCAGCCAGACTTCCATCCCGATGTCCAGATCGCCGCTGGCCACGCCTCCGTACATCACGGCATTGCCTACATCCATGAGTTCCACGTCGTAGCCGCGCTCTTCCAGGAGTAATTTCCACATATTGGAAACAGCGACGTTTTCAGCCCAATTGTTCATGCCGATACGCAGCGTCTGCTCCTTGGCCGATGCCGGATGGGCGCATAATCCCAGGACAATGCCGACAATGAGAAGGGTAACCATTTTTTGCAATCTGTTCATGCAAAGACTCCTTGATACGGTTTGCGATTTTTTCCCGGCCCAGAAGTGGGCGGGAAGTCTGTTTGCAGGAGTAGCACGGGGGCTACAGGGCCCAAAGATAGGACGTATCTTGAATTCCGATAGGTCGCTGACACGGCCCGGAGCAATCACAGCCGCTGGATGAGATAGAGATACGTGGGAAGGCGGCTGAGGGTTTTGAGCTGATTGAAGGTGAACAACATTTTTGAACTCGGGTTGGAGTGCATCAGCGGCGAGAGGTAGATGGTGCCCTTGCCTTTGGGGGCGGAAATGGAGTCGCGCACCAGGCGCAAAAAGCTGGGGTAGTGGCCTGAGGGCAGTTGGTCGTCCATCAGGAAATTCCCGGTGATCTCAATGTTCGCAAAGCGCGCATTGAGATCCAGCATGCGGGCGAAAGCGGCTTCGACCTGCTCCACCCCCAGGGGTTTGCCGATGGTGTCCAGTGTTTCCTGGTCCGCGGATTCGAAGCCGATATTGATATACACGGTCGCGCCCAGGGCGTTGAGGCGGTGGAAAAACCTGTCCGAGGCTTCCAGGAGTCCATCGACGCTGCCGAAGCACAAGCAATTCCAGTCCTGCATAAAGGAGGTCTCAGGCTGGAGCGTCTCCCGGGCGGTCGCGGCGGCGTACTCCAGTATCTCCGCCGGGGCGCTCAGGGCGTCGTGCTCGCCGAAAAAGACCGCGTTGGTGTTGACCAGGTCTTGGCCGCAGCAGTCGCGCAGGGCGCCAAGCTGGTCGCTGATCTCCTTTTGGCTGCGGGGGGCGAAGGGTTTGCGGTTTTTGATGGTGCAAAAGCGGCATTTATAGCGGCAACCGTCCGCCACTGTCAGCGGCAGGATGTTGTAGTCCACATGGCGGGCGTCCGGGGGCAACACGCTGACACGACCGCCGGCGATTGCGGCAAATCGCTCAGCCGCGGCCTGCAACGCCTCGGGCGTCTTCTGTCGTACTTGGTGCAACGCATCCTGATGCGCGTCCGGCAGGTCCCCGGCCGTGGCCCAAACGCGCTCCACAATCGCCGGCCAGTTGGCGATCAGGTCTTGGACTGCCGCATTGGCGAAGGGGTCATGGCCGAGGACCGCATTCGAGGGGTAGGTCACATTGGGCAGATAGTATTCCCCGGTGGCTTTGACCACTTCGTTATAGGGCGTGGGGATGCGAAAGGAAATGGGCGCGGTCAGCAGATTCTCGCCGATGGTTTCGTACGTGCCTGCGTATCCGCCGGTGGAGTAGTAAACCCAGTCGTTGCCCCGGGTGCGCTTGAGCCATTCCAATTCCGAGGGCCAGTTGGCACTGTGACCCTGGGCTCGGAGGATTTCGTGGTTCAGATTGAAGTGGAGCGTCGCCTCCGGGGTGCGCAGTTCATGGAAGACCCCGAAATGCAGGGGATGGCGGGTTTTTTCATAGCGCTCAGCCCCCCGTTTATACAGGGTCATCGTAAAACCGTCCCCAATGGCGGTTGTGGGCGAGGGTATGTTTATCATGGGTATCATGTCCCTTTGAGCTGCGAGTTTGTTCCCGCTTGGAGGGGGCGTGCGCCACACGCCCCTACACAGACAATACTATTCTTTGCTTCGTGACGCGGCTCTTGCCGCCTTTTGTGTTATTGCCGTCCGGCCTTTCTTCGTGCCTGCGCGCCGTTGCGTGCCCTGATTGTCTCTGCCAGTGCGGGTTCAAGGCGCGCCCCTCTGGTCGCTGTGGAGGCAAGGGCAACATTGTGGTTTCACTTGTAGGGGCGTGTGGCGCACGCCCTTCTTTCGGACGCATTCTGCTTCTAGCCCAGCCCGATGAAAAACGCCGCGAAATCCGCGACACCGGCTTCCTCTTGCTCCCCTCCCCCTTGGCAAGGGGGAGGGAGCCGTGAAGGCCACAACCATGTGCGTTTTCAAGCGGTAACCACACACCGGGGCAGGCAGACAAGGGCGTGCGCCACACGCCCCTACACAGACAATACTATTCTTTGCTTCGTGACGCGGCTCTTGCCGCCATCTGTGCTCTTGCCGTCGGGCTTTTCTTCGTGCCTGCGCGCCGCTGCGTGCCCTGATTGTCTCTGCCAGTGCGGGTTCAAGGCGCGCCCCTCTGGTCGCTGTGGAGGCAAGGGGCAACATTGTGGTTTCACTTGTAGGGGCGTGTGGCGCACGCCCTTCTTTCGGTTGGCGCCGGAGCTGACTTCCTGTGCGCCGTCGCGTGCCCTGATTGTCTCTGCCAGTGCGGGTACAAGGCCCGCCTCTCTGGTCGCTGTGGAGGCAAGGGACAACATTGTGGTTTCACTTGTAGGGGCGTGTGGCGCACGCCCTTCTTTCGGTTGGCGCCGGAGCCGACCTCCTGCGCGTCGTTGCGCGCCCTTTTTGTCCTAGCGCAAGAGATCTTCTTCAAACGGATAATGGGTCAAAAGTTCGGTGCCGTTTTCCGTCACCAGGAGCTGCTCTTCGAGCTTGACGCCCTCACCGCCGCCCTCGTCACCGATATACGACTCCACGCAGAGGGTCATGTTGGGTAAAATGGTCCCGTCGTACCCGGCATCCGGGAAATCGGCCCGGTGGTAGAGATACGGATACTCTCCGGTCATGCCCACGCCGTGCGCCGAGAGGTAATACCGGTTCGCAAAATAGCGGTCCGGGATTTCCCAGGCCTTGTCCGCGTATTCCCGAAAGCTCATGCCCGGGCGGATGATATCCAGATTGTGCTGGATCTGCTCATAGGCCATTGTGTAGAGCGTGCGCTGGGTCTCGGTGGGCTGGTCCGGCCCGGAGTGGAAGGTGCGGGAGAAGTCGGAATAATAGCCGTGACAGCCGACCACATCGGTGTCGAACCCGATGAGTTCGTTGGGGCCGATGACCTTGTTCGAGGATTCCTGAAACCAGGGGTTGGTGCGCTCGCCGGAGTTCAAGAGCCGGGTTTCGACATAGTCACCGTTTAAGGCGATGATACTCTGGTGCAAAACCGACCAGAGTTCGTTTTCGGTGATCCCGGGGCGTATGGAGTCGCGGAGGTGGCCGGTGGCGATCTCCGTGGCCTGCAACGAGGCCATCATGCATTTGATCTCTTCGTCGGATTTGATGCTCCGGGCCAGTTCCACGGGCTCCTGGGCGTCGCTGACGCGGACGCCTTGCCGGGCTATTTCCAGGGCCACGCCGGCGTTCATGCGCTCCAGCCCCAAGGTCTCCGGTTCGCCGCCGAGCAATTCCCGCAGGGTGGCCAGGATATTCTGGGCCCAGGCCCGTTCCTTGTCCGCAATGGCCGGGCCAGCGGCGACAAAACTCGCCGTGGACGAAGGACGGACCTCGTCAATGGTCTCGAATCCGCGTCCGAGATGGAGGCAGCCGGTGAATTCGTACAGGATGGAATGATTTGCCGTGAGAACAAGATAGCGCGAGGGGGCGTTGCGGGCCGAAAAGACCTGCATGTTGCGCGCGCCGGTGGCGTAGCGGATATTCACGGGATCAGAGAGGATCAGGGCCTGGACGTTGTGGCGCTGCATTTCCTGCCGGACCCGCTGCAGCCGGTACGTGCGCACCGCGGGCAGATCAATGCCGATACTCTCCGGGGCCTGGTCCAGAAGCGCGAGCCAGGTGGGGGCGGTGCTTTCCGAATGCCATTCCAAAAGTGCCATAGTGTTTCCCTTATGCGGCCCGACGAGGCCGTGGACGGTTTGGTGAGCAAGAACGTGGTCTGAATGCGAAGAAAAGGAATTTTCCTCCAATCAGGGCGACACCGATATCGGCGCCGGGACAACGCCCCCTCTACCAGTCGGCCCACCGGGATTCGAATGAGGTGCTATCAAAATTTCTGATAGGTGCGGTGGTGCGGCGCTGCGGTGGGCTGTTTGACAGAAGCCCCGAGCCCGCGCATGAAGTCCAAGGGAGGACGACAGCTGCTGCGGCCATGGCGCGGCAGGGTCGATGGAGAACGGGCTGAACCGCTCCGCTAGAGTTGGCTTTGCTCGCACCAAAGGGATCAGGTGCGGGGGAAAGATTGTCTCTCCTCACTGGGGGGGACGGCGCATGATCGCTGCATGCGACGTTGTGCCAGTCATTGCCCGGCCCCTTGCGTTGCGTGCAGCACATGCCCTTGATACCGGGCAATCCAGGAAAATCGCCTGCGTTGTGCCGCACGCATCCCCTTTCGGGCCCCGGGAGCCGTGAGCAGATACGAAAGGTCAACCTGGACAGGGAGCGCGAGAGGGAGCGCAGTATGGTCGAATACAGTCTTGATCAATTGGAGTGCTTTGTGACCGCGGCCAAGGCGGGCTCATTTTCCGAAGCCGGCCGGCAGTTGAACAAGGCCCAGTCAGCGGTGAGCACGAGCGTGGCCAATCTGGAGATCGATTTCGGGGTGCCCCTGTTCGACCGTAGCGGAAAATATCTGGAATTGACGTCTGAAGGCGAGGTCTTGCTGCGGGAGGCGGAAACGATTTTGTACCGCTGTGCCAGGCTGCAAAACAGGGCCCTCGCTTTTGCCGCCGATGTCGAGACCCGGGTGCGCGTGGCCATAGACGAGGCCCTGCGGTCCCCCTTGCTGGAAGTGTTGCCGGAATTTGCCGCCCAATTCCCGGCCACGGAAATGGATGTGAGCGAAGGGCTGTTTACTGATGTCCATCGGGCTGTCGCCCTGGGGCACGCCGATATCGGGCTCTTGATCGGCACAGGCATTCCCGAGCCCACAGTCAAATACAAGCTGCTTGGATATATCCCGTTTCAGGCAGCCGTCGCAGCACATCATCCTTTGGCCGCGAAGAAACAGGTCGCTGTCTCGGACCTTGAAGATGAGCGGCAGATCATCATCACCAGCCGCGGCGAACAGCGCCACAGTGAAATCACGCCTTTTAGCCACCGCTTGTGGGTCGCCGAGAGTTACGCCTCAGGGCTGGGGATGATTCGCAAGGGGGTGGGCTGGGCGTTTTTGCCGGAACCGGTTTTGCAGGACGCCACGGGTGACGGCAGTATCGTGGCGCTGTCCCTGGAATTGGAGCATCGCGTCCACACGTCGCCTTTGTACCTGTTGTGGAAACGCGACGATGTCGTCGGACAGGCCGGGCAATGGTTGTTCGAGATGTTCGCCGAAATGGGGAGCCGCCTAGCTGACGGGTGACTCGGGCAAACACGGTCTTTGCGGGCTGGGCTGCGGCATGGTTTCGATCTCTGCGGGCGCTGTTTCCGTCATTGCCTGGCCCGAGCGTTCATCACAGCGCAGGCCTTTGGTGCCGGGCAATCCAGCGGGATGGTCTGCGTTGTCGCATGGAGATGCATTCGGGGATCGGGGTGCGGTGAACGGTTGGTCAAGACCCTGCGGGAGACAGTGGGGCACTAAGGAGTGTCCGCACCGAGAGGACAAAGGGAGCTTGGCCCAAGTTCCCTTCACGTTTTGCAGCATTCCCGGGCAGGCCGGGATGTACAGCAAGGATTGTACTGGCATGGACGCACTTCATACGTATCTTGTTGAGAAGACGGGCATTCCCGCCAAGGCTGTGGGCAATATACTGGCCCTTTTTGAGAGCGGGGCCACCATTCCCTTTATCGCCAGGTACCGCAAGGACCAGACCGGCGGCGTTGAAGAGGAGCAGTTGCGCGCCTTTGAAGAGGCCTACCGCTCGGCCGAGCGGCTCCTGGAGCGCAAGGCTGCGGTGCTGCGCTTGATCGAGGAGCGGGGCCACCTCACAGACGCTATCCGCGCCAAGGTCGACGGGGCGCAGAGTCTGACCGAAGTGGAAGATATCTACCGTCCCTACAAGGAGAAAAAGAGCACCCGGGCCGGACGGGCGTTGGCCCAGGGCCTCGGGCCGCTGGCCGATGTGTTGCAGCAGGCGGCTTTGTCCGAAGCCGCGTTTCGGGACAAGGCCCGGGCCTATGTGGGGGGAGAGGTCGCTGATGTGGACCAGGCGGTGCAAGGTGCCCAGGACATCCTCGCCGAGCGATTGAGCGATGACCCGCGGGAGCGGGAGGTCCTGCGCAACCAGGTCCGGCGCCACGGCGTGCTGGAGGTCAAACCCGGCAAAGCGTTTGATACCCAAGGCGTCTACGCCGGGTACGGCGACTACCGGGAGAAACTCGCCGGGGTGGTCTCGCACCGGTATCTGGCGATTATGCGCGGGGTGCGGGACAAGCAGCTCCGGGTCGCCATTCGGGTGGACCTCGAGCGCACGCTGGCGAATATCCTGCGCAGCAAGATCCCCAAGCGGGCCACGTCAGTAGCGGAACTGCTCCGGGCCGCGTATCAGGACGGTCTCAAACGGCTGCTGTTTCCGGCGGTGGAGCGGGAGATGCATGCCGAGTTGAAGGAGCGGGCGGACCGGCAGGCGGTGGCCGTCTTCGGGGCCAATCTGCGCCAGATGCTGATGACGCCTCCGGTGAGCGGTCAGGTGCTTATGGGCGTGGACCCGGCCTACCGCACTGGATGCAAGTTGGCGGTCATCGACCCCAACGGTAAGCTCCTGGAAACCGGGGTCATCTTTCCCACCCCGCCGCAAAACGATGTCAGCGGGGCCGCGGCCACAGTGCGCGAGCTGGTCCGCCGCCACCAGGTGCAGGGCGTGGCCATCGGCAATGGGACCGCCTCGCGCGAGACCCAGGAGTTTTTCGCCGGACTGAACCGTGACCAGGGCTTGGGACTTAAATACACCGTGGTCTCTGAAGCCGGAGCCTCGGTCTATTCCGCCTCCAAGCTGGCCCAGGCCGAATACCCGGATCTGGACGTGACCCTGCGCGGGGCGATCTCCATCGCGCAGCGGCTGCGGGACCCCATGGCCGAACTGGTCAAGATCGACCCCAAATCCCTGGGGATCGGGCAGTACCAGCACGATGTGGATCAGAAGCTCCTGGCGCGCAAGCTGCACGAAACCATTGAGGATCTGGTCAATCAGGTCGGCGTGGAGGTCAATAGCGCTTCCGCGGCCCTGCTCGGCTATGTCGCCGGATTGGGGCCCAAGCTTGCGCGGGGGATTGTCGCGGACCGTGAGACGAAAGGCCCGTTTGGCGGCAAAAAGGACCTGCTCCGGGTTGCCGGGCTGGGGCCGAAAGCCTTTGAACAATGCGCCGGATTTCTTCGGATCCGGCAGGGGCGGGACCTGCTGGACAACACCGGGGTGCACCCGGAGAGCTACGGAGCGGCCACGCGACTGCGCGAGGAGTACGACCCCCACGTGCTCAGCGTCCAGGACTGCGGGCCCATTGCTGCAAAGCTCGGCGTGGGAAGGCAGACCCTGACGGACATTGTCTTTGAACTGCAAAAACCGGGCTTTGATCCCCGGCAGACCTTGCCGGCCGTGCCGTTTCGCGACGATGTCCGGGATATCGAGGCCCTGCGGGAAGGGGACATTGTCTCCGGCGTGGTGCGCAGCATCGTGGACTTCGGGGCCTTTGTCGATGTGGGGCTCAAAAACGACGGCCTGATCCATATCTCCGAGCTGAGCCACAGCCGGGTCAGTCATCCCCTGGAGGTGCTGGCGGTGAACCAGTACCTGCCCCGCATCCGCGTCCTCCGGGTGTTCCCGGAAAAAGGGCAGGTGGCTTTGAGTTTGAAGGAGTAACTGATTCCGGTGCCGGTGACAGAGCCCGCACCGGCAAGTGCGATTTGCAATGTATCGGCTCCCCCTGGGCTGTGGCCGGACGGCCCAGGATCAACACCCTGCGGTCCTTCTTACTCCTTCTCGTAATACCCTTCCCGGATGCGCTGCCTGGCGTTTTTGATAAACTCCAGCAGGAAGGCCAGGAAGACACCGGCAAAAAGCGATGTCGCCAAGGTCAAGGCGAGAATGAGTTGTGTTCGTGGCTTGGTTGGTGATGACGGCGGCAACGGTTCGTTGATGAGCGTAAAGGACTGATACAGGTCCCGCTGGGATTCCAACTCGGCCTTTTTCCGAATTAGCGATGCCAGCTCGATATTCAATTCTTCAGGGGCTTCGGTAGCACCTTTGATTTCCTGGAGCGATTGGATGTGCGTATCGATGGTTGCAATCTGTTTTGTCTCCGCTGGCGTGGCCTGGCTGAGATGGCTTCGGAAAACATCCAGGGTCTTCTCAAGCTGATTGGCGGCAAAATGTGGATCGGCATCAGTCCAGGTCAGGGAAATTTCGTGGCCGCTGGTTTGGATCTTGAGCGGGAACCGCCCGCTGGCCAGCACTTGGGTGCTTGTCGGGATGTCCACCCCGCTGCGCCAAGTCCCTTCTTGCGGGTTCCATTTTTCAGGAAAATAGTGGGGCAAGAGGGAGTTTTGCTCAATAACTTTCCGTTTGAAGATATTGGATGTCAGCACAGATTCCAGAAAGTCTTTGTTGGAAAATTCCTCGGTCTCGACAGCCCGGATGGTCGCCGTGGCCTTGTATGCAGGCTGGATGCCGAACACAGTGATGAATGTTGCTGCCAGTGTGGCCAGGATGGTCACACCGGCAACAAGCCATTTGCGCCTCCACAGAATCAGCCAGAGTTCGACGAGATCGATCTCATCGTCGGCCTGAGGGGACACCTGCCCGGGGTGGGCGATATAGATGATTTCTTTCGTTTTATCGGAGTGTTCGTCTATTTTTGTCATATATTTATACTCCAGAGATGGCGTGCGAGAGGAAAAGGAGCTTTTGTAAGGAAACACGAAGGCGATGGCAAGTCCGGCTTGGAAGCTTGTCAGAAAATTTTTCGGCGGAGATGTAAATATTTCATGTTGTTATATGAGCAGCTGGGGTGGGGGCGCTCTGGAGAGTTGACTGGTCTCCCCCTTGACTGTAAGTAGTGAACTCAGTACCCGTTCATTTGTTGAACACTTGTTTCTTTCGGTTCAAGGCATGGATGATTCGACACATTACCACTTCTTGAAGGCCCTTGAGGCCAATCCGGAAATATCCCAGCGCCAACTGGCTCGAGAGCTTGGCGTCTCACTGGGCAAGACCAACTATTGCCTCCGCGCGCTCATTGAAAAGGGCTGGGTCAAGGCGGAAAATTTTTACCGCAACCCGGACAAGGGGCGCTATTTTTACGTCCTGACCCCCAAAGGCATAGAGGCCCGCGCCAGACTGACCAAGCGGTTTCTGCACCGCAAGTTGCGGGAATACGAGGAGTTGAAGGCAGAGATCGCTCGCCTCCAGGACGAGGTGGAGGGGTAGGGCGAGGGCAAATGCGCGTTATGGCGGATTTGTCGCCGAATTACGCGCAAAGTAAAAATATCTGGCACGCCACGACGCGAAGGCACGAAGACGATAGAACGCTGCGGATAGCGGATAAGTCCATCGAAATCGCTATCGGGATCGGTATCGAAATCGATTCCTGACTTTAGGTGCGAGGCAGAAGTCCGTGTCCAGCCCGCTCCGTCATTCCGGCGGAGGCCGGAATCCAGGGTTCTTTCACCGCCGATCACGCCGATCCACGCTGATAGCAAGGCATAGCACGAGCATTGTCTTTTGCCTCTTCGGACCGCCACAACGGTCCGCCGCGGTGAATGGCTCCCGGCTCGTGTGTCGAGCGACTGCAAGAAGCGGGCAGTTACAAATCTTTCTTCCAAGAGTATTAGCCGCCCGTTCGCTAGCGCTCACTCGACGGGAAAGGCAGACGGTGGATTTGGCCCCCGCGGACCGTTGCGGGGCCCAAGAGCCGCAATGATTTGTGCCTTTGCTCTAGGTTTCCACTGCGGCCAGTCAAATTCACGCATGTGGGCACGAATCCAAACTGGGAAATACCCCGTGGCCATATTGGCGCACTTTCACCGCGGCAACAGTCCGCCGCGGTGAATGGCTCTCGTCCCGCGTGTCGAGCGACCAGCGGGAGCGGGCGGTTAAATATCTTCCTCTTTCTTCTGCCCCCTTCGTGCCCAGGAGCAGTTTCGTGGGAGGGCCCCGAAGCGACAACGAGCCTGACACATGGGGACCATGACACTGGAGACACATACGAGTGCCAGCAGGTGCAGATCCAGGAACTGCGCGACCAGTTCAAGGACATTCGGGGTGGGGCCTTGAACAGACAAGAGGATTCAAAGCATGGAGCAAGGGCGTAGGGCAGGCGAAATCGCCATTTATGAGGCTGAGTCCGGGATCTTCGAGGTCCATGTGAAGGAAGAGACCGTCTGGTTGACCCAAGCCCAGATGAGCGCGCTCTTTCAACGAGACCAGTCCGTTATTTCGCGTCATGTCCGAAACGTCTTTGACGAAGGGGAGCTTGAGCGGGAGACCAATATGCAAAAAATGCATATTGCCTCCTCGGACAAACCAGTCGCGGAGTTCTCTTTAGATGTTATCATCTCCGTGGGGTATCGGGTTAAATCCCAGCAGGGTGTTCGGTTCCGTCAATGGGCGAACCGAGTCCTCAAAGAGCATCTGACCCGGGGCTATACCATCAACCGCCATCGTTTCGAGGAAAACGCCCGAGAACTGGAAGCGGCCCTCCAACTCGTTCGCAAGGCTGCAGCTGCGCCCGCGCTGGACGCCCAAGCCGGCCAGGGGCTTGTAGAAATCCTCAGCCACTACACCCGGACTTTCCTCTGGCTGCAGCGCTATGACGAGAGGGGTTGCTTCAGGAGCCTTCCGGTCAGCCCGGCGGCGCTCCCCTCACTACCCGTTCGGGCGCAGGCGGTGTAGCGTTTTTCGGGGCCTGTTCTTTGCCATCTCGGAGTTTCGAGGCATAGCGGGGGCATGTCAGGTTCCTTGCGGAACCAGCAGCTCTGATCGTGAACCAGGCGTGAGCGAGGCGCCTTGCCCGGGCAGGTTCCTCTTCCTGGACGGGCAAACAGAATCCGCCTTGTGCCTCCCTTCGCGGGGCTTGGCGTACCTTCGCGGAGAAAAAATTCTTTAGCTTCCTTGGTGCCTTGGCGTCTTTGTGTGAGAAAAATTCGTGCATTTCTGCCCACGACGGACACGAATAAGCACGGATAGCGAGCAGAGCCGGTTCAACATCGCTGTATCATTGCCTGAAAAACCCATTTGAATGTTGGCTGAAGCTCTGCTAGCCATCACCTTCGCCGGGCGCTGTGCCTGAAAATTTTCGACCTCTAAAACGAATCGAGATACCGCGTCTATGTCCCTGTCAGACCCCCAAGCTTATCTCCTGACCGCCGTCCACGCCGCCCTTCACGCCGGCCGCGCTATCCTCGACGTCTACGAGACGGAAAATTTCGACGTGGAGATGAAAAGCGACGACTCGCCCCTGACCCGGGCCGATCGCCAAGCGCACGCTGTTATTCAGGCGGCCTTGGAACCGACCGAGGTGCCGATCCTGAGCGAAGAAGGCAAAGCCATCGACTACAGCGAGCGTTCCGCTTGGCCGGAGCTGTGGATCGTGGATCCCCTGGACGGGACCAAAGAATTCATCAAGCGCAACGGCGAATTCACAGTTAATATCGCGCTTGTTCAGGACCACCTCCCGGTCTTGGGCGTCATCTACGTCCCGGTCACCCAGACGTGTTATTGGGCCTGTGCCGGCCTCGGCGCGTGGCGTTGCCAGCTGCCGCCGGACGCAGCGATTGCGGATCTGGACTCTCTCCGCGCCCAGTCGGTGGAACTGCCCCAGCCGATGGGGATTCCGTCGCCTCGGGCCTTGGTTATCGTCGGCTCCCGCTCCCACGCCACCCCTGAACTTGAAGCCTTTGTTGCGGATATGCGCCAGCACTACGGCGCGGTCGATTTTACCGCTGCCGGCAGCTCGCTCAAGATCTGCCGCGTTGCCGAAGGCTCCGCGGACATCTACCCCCGCCTCGGTCCGACTATGGAGTGGGACACCGCCGCCGGCCAAGCCATCGCCGAGATGGCCGGGAAGTCGGTGACGGTCTGGGAGACAGGCGAGCGCCTGCGCTACAACCGGGAGGAGTTGTTGAATCCGTGGTTCATCGTCCGCTGAGGCGGACGGATGGTCGAATAGTCGCCGTGACGCCCCCCGGAGGCAAGAGTGGCACGCCAAGCCGCGAAGGCACCAAGGAAGCAGGAGAAGGGGCATGGTACGGGAAAAACGAATCGCAAAAGTCCTTGTTGATTCCGCAACCGTAACATTAACGACACGGATGTCTTCGAAACCAATGGCTCTTGGCCCTACAAGCCTTTGCCCTTAGCGCCTTGGAGACTTTGCGTGAGAAAAATCTTTGAAGATTTATCCGCGAAGTACGCGAAGGGACACGGAGGAAGGCATGAGGAGTAGAGATGAGGCCGTCCCAGCGGAAGGGAAGACCCGCTGGCCCGGCGGCGCTCCCCTCACTGCCCGTTCGGTGCACACGCTGCAGTTTTTTTTCAGATTTGTTCTTTGTCATCTTGCAGTTTCGAAGCCCCTGGCCAAGGCTAGCCAGGTTCCCTGCGGAACCAGCAGCTCCAATCGTGAATGGGTAATGAACGAGGCCCCTTTGACCGCGGCAACGGTCCGCCGCGGTGAATGGCTCTTGTCCCGCATGTCGAGCGACTGTAAGGAGCGGGCGGTTAAATATCTTCTTCCTTCTGCCCGTAAGCGGTTCCAGCCGCCCGTGTGTCTTGCACTAGGCCCTCGTGCCACCAGAAATTGTATTCTTTCGTTCGCACAGGGAAGAGTATGGCCCGGTAGCCAGTTGCGTTGGCCATCCTTGTACTCGAATTACCGGGGGATATACCTGAACAAGTTACCCGACCGTAGTTTTTAGATATTTTACACGCTACCAAGGTGCCTAGAGTATGTTTTGCCAGCGATTTGGCCTTGATGTATATTTTAATCGCCATGCACGAGAGCGTATGTCTCAGCGGGGACTAACCGATGCGGATATCGAGTATCTGCTTCAAAACGGAACGGCACGCTACAAAGATACTACTCGGTTATGGATCGCCATGAATTTTCCTGAGCGCAATGATAATCTTGTCTGTATAGCTATTTCTCTTGAGAAGAAGCTGATAATAAAGACAGTGATGCACCATTTTCAGTGGGAGGTGGAGTCATGAGAGTAAGTTACGAAGAAGCTGACGATATTCTTGTTGTGCGTCTTTCTGAGAAAAAAATAGCCAAAGAAACCTCGCAGGACTGGAATACACATATCAGCTATGCTGAGGATGGCACTATCGTTGAAGTTGTTATCCTTGAGGCCTCTAAACAGGGCGCTTGGCCTCTTCTGCGAAGTGAGGCGGCATAGGAGCGATTCTGAGTGTTGAAAAAAAACTCTTCGGACCGCCAGGCGTCGGCTTGGCTCTTGGATGAAATCCACAAAGATTTTTATCCGCGAAGGTACGCGAAGTGGCACGAAGGAAGGCATGAGGAGTAGAGATGAGGCCGTCCCAGCGGCAGAAGACCCGCTGGCCCGGCGGCGCTCCCCTCACTGCCCGTTCGGTGCACACGCTGCAGTGTTTTTTTCAGATTGTGTTCTTTGTCATCTTGCAGTTCCGAAGCCCCTGGCCAAAGCTTGCCAAGGTTCCCGACGGAACCAGAGTCTCTGATCGTGAATGGGTAATGAACGAGGCGCCCCTTGACTGCGGCCAGGCTCCTCTTCCTGGACGGGCAAAAAGGAATTCGCCTTTTGTCTTCCTTTGCGCCTTAGTGTCTTTGTGCGAGGAAATTCTTCACGCCAAGCCACAAAGTCACCAAGGGGTGGGGAGAAAAGGCAGGCGGTGGATTGAGTCCCCGAGCCGCTTACCCGAGGTTCCCTGCGGAACCAGAAGCTCTGATCGTGAATGGGCAATGAACGAGGCGCCCTTGCCCGGCCAGGTTCTTCTTCCTGGACGGGCAAACGGAATCCGCCTTGTGCCTCCCTTCGCGGGGCTTAGCGTGCCTTCGCGGAGGAAAATGCTTCTACCCCCTTCGTGCCTTGGCGACTTGGCGTGAGACACTCTTCGCAGCTTGGCTTCTCTTCCCTAAAACATAAAACTTGCTTTCAGCTAACGTTATGCCCCAAAACACCGCACCATCTCCGACACACCCCTCGCCCATTGTCCCCGTCATCCTCTGCGGCGGCTCAGGCACGCGGTTGTGGCCGATGTCCCGGCAGCTGTACCCCAAGCAGCTCCTGCCCATGCTCGGCGGGGAGGAGACGCTCTTGCAGGCCACACTCAGCCGTCTGCAATCCATCCCGGACGCGGGGGCGCCGATGCTGCTGTGCAACGAGGCGCACCGGTTCATGGTCGCGGCCCAGGCCCAGGAGGCGGGTGCCACTCCTGCACACATTCTTCTTGAGCCGGTGGCCCGGAATACGGCCCCGGCTATCGCCGTGGCCGCGCTCACCGCCCAGGCCGCTGGCGAGGATCCGCTCCTGCTCGTCCTGCCGGCCGACCACCATATCGCCAACCAGGACGCCTTCGCCCAGGCCGTGGCCTCCGGCCGCGCCGCCGCAGAGCAAGGCGGCCTGGTTACCTTCGGCATTGTCCCGGACTGCCCGGAGACCGGCTACGGCTACATCCGCATGGATCTCGACGGTGACGAGCCTGACGCGGTGCCCGTGTTCGAATTCGTGGAAAAGCCGGACCAGGCCACGGCCCAAAGCTATCTGGACGCCGGCGGCTACGTCTGGAATAGCGGCATGTTTCTGTTTAAGGCCTCCACCTATCTGGAAGAACTCGGCCGCCACCAGCCGGCTATCCTTGAGGCCTGCCAAAACGCCGTCCAGCACGCCCGCAATGATCTCGACTTCACCCGCCTCGACGAAGCCGCTTTCGCGGCCAGCCCCGAGGATTCCATCGACTACGCGGTTATGGAAAAGACCGATCGGGCGATGGTTGTGCCCCTGGCCTGCGGCTGGAGCGATGTCGGCTCCTGGGCCGCGCTCCACGAGACCCTGGACCAGGACCCGGACGGCAACGTCTTTGTCGGCGACGTCCAGGCCGTGGACGTGCGCTCCAGCTATATCCATTCCAACGCCCGGCTGGTGACCGCCCTGGGCGTGGAAAACCTTGTGCTGGTGGAAACCAGCGACGCTATCATGGTCTCCACCTTGGACCGCGTTCAGGAAGTCAAAACCCTGGTTTCGGCTCTTAAAGACCAACAACGCGAGGTCGTTAACGTCCACAGCAAAGTTTTCCGCCCCTGGGGCAACTATGAATGCATCGACTGCGGCCACCGCTACCAGGTCAAACGCATCACCGTGTATCCCGGCCAAGTCCTCTCCCTGCAAAAGCATTTCCACCGCTCCGAGCACTGGGTTGTGGTCACCGGCACGGCCAAGGTGACCAAAGATGACGAGGAAATCCTGCTCACCGAAGACCAGTCCGTGTACCTGCCCCTTGGCGCGACCCACCGATTGGAAAACGTGGGCAAGTTCAATCTGGAGCTGATCGAGGTCCAGACCGGGAGCTATCTGGGTGAGGATGACATTGTGCGGTTGGAAGATGTGTATGGGCGGATGAAAAATTAGCTATGCCCGATCATTTTGTAATAATGAACCCTTGTGCAAAAGGGCGGGATAAAAATTGATGTGAATTCGGTGGCCGATGGGATGAAGGTTGTTCAAGCCGATCGGCGGTTTTGGCGGTTGTAGGGGGATGAAGAGCCAGGCCGGCGCCTGGCGGTCCGAAGCAGGAAGAGATGCCTCGCGCCCGGGCGAAGACGCCCTTAATGGCATAGAGGGCTTTGCGAGAAAATTTTGGTGCCTTTAGGGCCTTGGCGAGAGAAACTTCCGCCGTTCACGGTTCATTTTGTCTCCAAAATGGGCGGGCCGCCCAAAACCTCCCTTCTTTAGGCCTGTCTTACTGCCTCAGGTGTCTTGCGTGGGCCTGGCCCCGATCACAGAACAAGGAGACGCAGGCAATGAGTTTTGCTCCAGTGAGAAGGCGCGGTAAGACATGGGAAGATGCGGAAACGCTACACAACATGGTCATGAAATTTCCTTTTCAAACCACCGGGGCAAATGAAAGATCGTTTGAGCAAGGCTTTGCTGTCACGCTATTAAACGCTAAGGAAAAATATAACCAAACAATATATTCCCAGGTGGATCGTGATAACCACGTCCAAAGCGTGTATTGTTTCGGGAAACATCATCGGCCTGATATGACAATCGGCTCGGATGGTATTGCAGTAGAGCTAAAATATATTTCATATGCTGGTTTAAAAGATGCGATTGGCCAGGGTCATTTGTATCGGATTCAAAATAAGTTTGTTTTCTTGATACTTATATTTAGCCAAGAAAGAAAACAAGTGTATTATGATATCGAAAAAGGCAAAGAAAGTGATTTGGAAAATACTCTCAGGTATCTTGAAGAGAACATGAATATTTTTACATACCTGGTGCCTTCGTTTAAGCTCAAGGGCACCGCAGTCCGAAAAGTCATTCCTTTTTCTCCTTGGGAGTAAATGTTAGGATTCACTCAATTTTGGGGTGAGCGCTACTTCGCAATTCCAGTGCTGGTTAAGGTGGAAATCGGCGCTTTAGGCGCAGGAAATAACTTTGTGCTGAGATTGTTTGATAGCATTTGATTGGCTTCAGCAGCTCCGACTCTGGATAAATCCGGCTTTTGTGAATAGTGGGTTGCTTCAATTCCCGATAAGAAGACATCTGATTTTGTTTTTTCTATCTTTGGGGGTGGTTGTGGCCAAAAAAGATCATCGTAGAGGTGGCGCGACCCTTTTAAAACTGTTTGCAGCGGACAGGCTTGGAGCAGAAAGCAATATTGGAATGTATTTCGAGCAAATATTTTCGGCGAGCGACATGACTCTAGCTCAAGCGGGTTCATCAGAGGCCGCATTTAAGGCAATCGGTTTGTGGGCACTTTTCGCTACCGAGGATGACACGGGCATGGACTGGGAGCGGTGTTTTGCGCTTGATGAGTAAATGTGTTTATCTCAAGGGGCGTTCGATGAGTATTTATTTTAGCATCAATATGGGGATTGGATTGTGCGCAAAACAACACTAGTCACCGGAGGGGCCGGATTCCTTGGCTCTCATCTTTGTGAACGATTGCTCAACTACGGGCATGAAGTCATCTGTATGGACAATTGTTTTACCGGCAACAAGGAAAACATCTACCACTTGATGAATAATCCCCGCTTTGAATTCATGCGCCACGACATCACCTTCTCATTATATGTGGAGGTGGATGAGATCTACAACTTGGCTTGCCCTGCCAGTCCCATTCATTATCAGTTGGATCCAGTGCAGACAACAAAGACATCTGTTCACGGGGCGATCAACATGTTGGGACTGGCCAAGCGGGTTAAAGCCAAGATAATGCAGGCTTCTACCTCGGAAGTCTACGGCGATCCTACAATTCATCCCCAGCCGGAAAGCTATTGGGGCAATGTAAATCCTATTGGCCGCAGGGCCTGCTACGATGAAGGAAAGCGTTGCGCTGAGACTTTGTGTTTTGACTATTATCGGCAACATAACCTGCCTATCAAGGTAGCCCGTATATTCAATACATATGGGCCGAGAATGTATATGCACGACGGCCGCGTGGTCAGCAATTTCATTGTCCAGGCTTTGCAAAACGAACCTATTACTATTTACGGTCAAGGAGAACAGACGCGCTCTTTTTGCTATGTGGATGATATGATAGAAGGCTTCATACGCTTGATGGATACCGAAGACGAATTTACAGGGCCGGTGAATCTGGGCAATTCAGGCGAGTTCACCATTCGTGAATTGGCGGAAAAGGTACTTGAGTTGACTGGGTCCAAGTCAGAACTGATCTTTGAACCACTCCCAGAGGATGACCCCAAACAGCGCAAGCCAGAAACTAAGCTTGCTCAAGAAAAATTAGGCTGGGAGCCCAAAATTGGGTTGGAAGAAGGTCTGCCTCGTACTATTGAATATTTTGACGCATACTTGAAAGGAAAATTGTTTGATGCCTAAAACCATAGGGCCAAACTCATGAAGGATTACCGCCTACGTTTATACGAAAGATATGTAAGCTCGCATGTTGGAGAGGTAAGTCAAGGACGGAGTCAAAGCCGTGATCCTTTGTACAAGCGTATCATTAAAAAACACTTTCCAGCTGATAAAGATGATGCCCCAATATTAGAACTTGGGTGTGGCCATGGGGCTTTTATCAGAAAGATGTCAGAATATGGATATACAAATATCCAAGGGGTTGATTTCTCAAGTGAACAGGTCGATATCGCTAAAAAATTTGGAATCAGCAATGTACGTCAAAAAGATCTTATGCAAGAGCTTGAGGAAAGTGCAAATAATACATACGATCTTATAATAGCCATAGACGTGATTGAGCATTTCAATAAAATGGAATTGCTGAAATTATTGGATAAGATTAATTTGGTCCTCAATGAGGGGGTGCATTCGCTACTTGCGACCGCCACCTTGACAAAGCGAAAGACTGGGTCGAGCCGGCCCTAAGTCCTGCCGTTGGCTTTTTTCATAGGCGGCAAAGAAGCGGTCAAAGGACTTGTTGTACCTCGAACAACGCAAAGCCAGGATATTGTTAGCCAGGTTGACTTTCCACCAAGCCCCTGAGCGTTTGAGCCGTATATGGCTTATAAACTTGTTAGCGCTTTCTATGGCCCCGCTACCCAGAGGATAGCCGCCCCGCTTGGCTTTCCCGTAGTCCATGCGGTCCTTGTTCTTTGACAAATACGAGCACAGAGCGTCTCGCTTCTCTGCTGCCTCGCCGGTGAGCTTCATTCGCCTCAATCCAGCGAGAACACTGCCAAGTTTATTTTGAAAGAGCCGATTTGTCGTTTCACGCAGCCATTTGTCCCGGGCTGCCTTGTCGGCAAAGCGGGCGTTGGCAAATTCGTGGATATGTTCTTGGCAATGGTAATAATCCAAAATTTGCCGTGCGTCTGGGAAAGCCTCTTCCATCGCCTCCCATATCCACCCGGCTCCGTCGCCTATACAACAGATCCGAACCTTGTCTTCCGGAAAAAGGCGGGTGCATTCGCTACTTGCGACGACCCCCTTGACAAAGCGACAAGTGGGGCTGAGCCGACCCTAAGTCCTGCCGCTGGCTTTTTTCATAGGCGGCAAAGAAGCGATCGAAGGATTTGTTGTACCTCGAACAGCGCAAGGCCAGGATATTGTTAGCCAGGTCGACTTTCCACCAGGCTCCTGAGCGTTTGAGCCGTATGTGGCTTATAAATTTGTTAGCGCTTTCTATGGCCCCGCTGCCCAGAGGATAGCCGCCCCGCTTGGCTTTCCCGTAATCCATGCGGTCCTTGTTCTTTGACAAATACGAGCACAGAGCGTCTCGCTTCTCTGCTGCCTCGCCGGTGAGCTTCATTCGCCTCAATCCAGCGAGAACACTGCTCAGTTTATTTTGAAAGAGCCGATTTGTCGTTTCACGCAGCCACTTGTCCCGGGCTGCCTTGTCAGCAAAGCGGGCGTTGGCAAATTCGTGGATATGTTCTTGGCAATGGTAATAATCCAAAATTTGCCGTGCGTCTGGAAAAGCCTCTTCCATCGCCTCCCATATCCACCCGGCTCCGTCGCCTATACAGCAGATCCGAACTTTGTCTTCCGGGAAAAGGTTTTGCTGTTTAATCTGCTGCAAAAAGGATTTGAAGCGGTGTTTGTCGCATATCTGATGCCAACTCAGCACTTGGGCTAAATGCTGCCCATCAAGCAAGTAGACCCGTATACCTTTGGCCTCTTTCCACGCATTGGGTTTGCCTTTTTCTGTTCGAGTTGGGGACATGGCTCCATCTGCGGCGAAAACAAGCACCGGCCTGGCTTTATTGGGGCGGGTAGCCTGTTCGATAATCTCATGGATAGTTGCTGCTTCTGGGCTGATCTCTTCAAGTCGAGCATGGGCGGCTAGTTCATTGGTCAACTCATGAACTGTAGCCTGGGAGAGGGAAAGGCCATGCGTATCGTACAAGATTTCCGCTGTTTCATCGAAAGGCACCGACGAGGCCACTTTGGCGACAATTTTTTGGACGTCGTATTGGTACTTTCCCTTTCGAAGGTTCAACGCAGAGACGTACGGTTCATAAAATTTATCGCAGTTTTTGCATTTATAATAAGGTGAATCAAATGATACGGTTCCGTAAGTGGTTTCGATATGTCTCTTTGATTTTTTATTATGAGAACACTTGCAACCACATAGAGGGCATTCGAAGCCAGAAAAGTAATGCTCTAGCTTGGTCTCAATGATCGCAGACAGCATTTTTGGATCGAGATTGTATAGCTTATGCTCACAGAGTTTTTCAATATTTTCAAAAAGTGACAGCCCGGGTACGTCAATTATATCGTATACGTTGTCAAATAATTCTTTCATATCGCTAAAGTACTTCCGATGAGCACGTTCTTTATAAATATCACTCTGATTTAGAGCAGTCTGCATGGTAATACCTCCGGTAGATTTGCGGAGATATTACAGTATTTATCGAAACTTTTCAATAAATAACAGTTGCTTATTTGGCAATTTGACTTTTTAAAAGGTTCCTCACACAAATCTGTGCATAATTTGGGGTTCAGGGAGCCCGCCCATGCAATGGTACAGATTCCGGATGTAATTCTTGGCTGATCTGAACCCGTATGCTCTGTGACTGATGACCTTAGCCTTATTGTTGAGGCCTTCCACCGAGCCATTGCTGATGGGCATATCGAAATAACTGAGAATATTTTCTTCTTTGCGGCGCAGCATCCAAGCAAAATTTCGCATTGGCTTCAGCCTGGAATGTGTCGCCCACCAGAACCACTTGTCGAGGAACTCTTTGGCTGAAGCTCTGCACTCATACGACCAGAACTGGCGGAATGATTCCTTGAGTAAATACGCCCTGTTGATTTTGAGATTGAGTTTTTCCAGTGCGCTCAACCGAGATGCCTGCTTGTCAGTCAGATTCCACGGGTTCTTGAGCCAGATATACCGGGTGTCTTTAACCAGGTCCTTGTGCTTTTGGCCCTTTTCCCGGATCTCGTCTCTGCGGACCTGATCAACGGCTTCGTTGAGATGCCGGACAATGTGGAATTTGTCGAAGACCATCGTCGATTTCGGGGCCATTTCTCGTATAACCTGGGCGTACGGTTCCCACATGTCGCAACAGACCCCTTCAAGCTTATCGGTCTTATTAGGACCAAGCGAGGTGAAGAAGTTGGTGATTGTTGCCTTTGTCCGTTTTTCCCCACTCCATACGAGACTGGAGGTATTTAGGTCGTAGACATTGGTTAGGTATACTTGGCCCTTTTCTCGGGAGATTTCGTCAATCCCAATGTGGGTCAGATTCGACAGGTCTTGGTGGTCCAAACCATACTCGACCATCTGGGCAACTGCAGCGGCTACGGTGCCCCAGGAGCAGCCAAAAAGCTGCGCCACATGTTTCCAGGGCAGTAATCTGGCCCATGAAGCCAGGAAGTGGGCAAAAGCCGTTGTGAACCGATGTTTGCCAGTGCTCCAGGGGAAATACTCCACCTTGATGCCGCAATGTCCGCACCGAACTCTGCGGGGGCTGTACCTGAGCCATACAGGGATTCCCCAAAGAGGGACATGGCGAAAATAGCGGCTTTTAAGGGTATCCCGATACTTGGCAGCGCTGCCGCAGCGGCTGCAAAAGAGCAGATGACGCCGGTCCGGGGCTATATCTACGGTGATCCCGCTCGTATCACCTTGAACTCGACCGACACGAAATCCTTGAATATCCAGCGTCAATTTGGTTAACTGGGACACGAGCATGAGTTCCTCCTGGGTGGTAGGTTTGTGTGGTAACTACCTAAATACCCGAGAGGGCTCATGCTTTTCAAGTTTTTGGCCTCAAGTCAGGCACAGATTTGTGTGAGGAACCTTTTAAAAACGGTCGCAGCTACCGAATGCACCCGAAAAAGGCTTTGCTGTTTAATCAGCTGCAAAAAGGATTTGAAGCGGTGTTTGTCGCATATCTGATGCCAACTCAGCACTTGGGCTAAATGCTGCCCATCAAGCAAGTAGACCCGTATACCCTTGGCCTCTTTCCACGCATTGGGCTTGCCGTTTTCTGTTCGAGTTGGCGACATGGCTCCATCTGCGGCAAAAACGAGCACCGGCCTAGCTTTATTGGGGCGGATAGCCTGTTCGATAATCTCATGGATGGTTGCTGCTTCTGGGGTAATCTCCTCAAGTCGTGCATGGGCGGCCAACTCATTGGTCAGTTCATGAACGGTGGCCTGGGAGAGAGAAAGGCCATGTGTATCGTACAGAATTTCCGCCGTTTCATCGAAAGGCACCGACGAGGCCACTTTGGCGACAATTTTTTGGACGTCGTATTGGTACTTTCCCTTTCGAAGATTCAACGCAGAGACGTACGGTTCATAAAATTTATCGCAATTTTTACATTTATAATAAGGTGAATCAAATGATATGGTTCCGTAAGTAGTTTCGATGTGTCTCTTTGATTTTCTATTATGAGAACATTTACGACCACATATAGGGCATTCAAAGCTAGAAAAACATTGCTCTAGCTTGGTCTCAATGATTGCCTTCAACATTTTCGGGTCAAGGTTATATAGCTTATGTTCCCGGAGTTTTTCAATATTTTCAAAAAGTGACATCCCGGGAACATCAATAATATCGTATACGTAGTCAAATAATTCTTTCATATCGCTAAAATACTTCCGGTGCGCACGGTCTTTATAAAAATCACTCTGGTCTAAAGCAGTCTGCATGGCAATACCTCCGGTAAATTTGCGGAGATATTACAGTATTTATTGCCACTTTTCAATAAATAACAGCGGGTTATTTAAAAAATTTGGCTTTTTGAAAATGGTCGCAGCTACCCCATGTGTCAGGCTAGTTGTCGCTTCGGGGCGCTATCGGGATTTCCGGCCCTCCGGGAGGCCCTAGGGCCTCCCGGAGGAAGCGCCTCACCTTTTTGTGCTTAATTTTGCAAAAAATACAAGGGGCTTGGAGTTTTTGATATGCCTCCTCATCTTCCCAAGCAAATGAAAGAAGCAGCGGTGCATCAAGCGTTGACGGGACACAGCACCACAAAGCAAATTGCAAAGGAGTACGGAGTCGGGCTTTCCTCTCTAAATCGCTGGATCAAAAATGCAAAAAACTCAGGAGCCCCTGGCATGGCCCAGAAAGAAAAGCGCCCCAAAGATTGGACCAGGGAAGAGCGACTCAATGCCCTTCTCGAAGCGGCTAAGCTCTCTGATGAAGAATTGGGGGCGTGGTGTAGGCAAAAAGGACTACACACCCACCATCTGGAAAAATGGCGCAAAGAACTTGCCCAAGAACAACCTAGCGCCGAAAAGACAACATCCAAACAACTGAAAAAAGAGATCAAAGAACTCAAAAGCGAATTAAATCGAAAAGATAAGGCCCTTGCTGAAACCAGCGCCTTGTTGGTGCTGAAAAAAAAAGCCGATGCAATCTGGGGGGACAACGAGGACGATTGATACCCCCTGAAATGAAGAAGTATGCGATTACCTTGATAGACGAGGCTTGTAGGGCTGGAGCCAGAATGAAAAAAGCCTGTGAAATATTAGGCATTTCAGTCAGGTCTCTCCAGCGCTGGCGGCAGCCTGAAACAATCGAGGACAAGCGTAAAGGCTCCAGTATATTCCCAAGCAATAAGATCAGCGAAATAGAGCGGCAAAGGATCTTAAAAGTTCTGAGCAGTGCAGAATTCAGGGATAAAACACCTCACCAGATTGTTGCCGAGCTGGCGGATCAAGGAAAATACCTTGCTTCTGAGGCCTCCATGTACCGCATATTAAAAGAAGTCGGCCAAAATACACATAGGCAAGACTCAAACCCCAAGAAGCATCAAAAGCCAACAGAGCTTGTTGCTACAGATGCTAATCAGATCTGGACTTGGGACATCACGTATTTACCAAGTGCAACCAAGGGCAGCTTTTTCTATCTCTACATGGTCATGGACCTTTACAGCAGAAAAGTCGTAGCTTGGCAGGTGCATGACAGAGAGGATGCGACACTTGCTAGCGAAGTGATCCGCGAAGCTTGCTACCAGGAAGGCGTGGCCCGGGAACAGCTTGTTCTGCACTCGGACAACGGCTCGCCCATGAAAGGAGCCACGATGTTGGCCACCTTGCAGCAACTGGGCGTCATGCCCTCGTTTTCCAGGCCCCACGTTAGCAATGACAACCCCTATTCGGAATCTTTGTTCAAGACCCTGAAATATCGTCCCTGGTATCCCCACAGGCCGTTTCAATGCGTGAGCGAGGCCAGAGAATGGGTAGAAGGCTTTGTGCAGTGGTATAACTTTGAACACCGGCACAGTAAGCTGGAATATGTCACTCCAAACGAGCGGCATACAGGGCAGGACAAAGCCATTCTGGCCAATCGTCGGGCCGTATATCAAAGAGCAAGGCAAAAACAGCCTGAGAGGTGGTCTGGACAGACCAGGCAATGGGCTACGACGGTAGCGGTCACCCTAAATAAACACAGAACCTCTAAAGCGGAAAAGTCTGCAGCCTAGAAGCGACAACTTCCTTGAAATTTACCGCTACCGAATGCACCCCAATGAGGGGGGGGCTTATCCTTCATATGCCCAACGCTGCATCACCATTTGGAGGACGGATGCGCTACGGGGACTATACTCATGAACAATCTTTTACGCAGAGTTCATTAAAACAGATTCTGCAATTGACAGGATTTAGCAAAATTAATTGTTACGAAGATAGTCCGCCTGTGCATGGTTTGATTAGTTTATTACGCTGGGTCCTATGGAATATCATAAGAAGTTGCTTTCGCTTTATCCTTGCTGCAGAAACAGGATCGAAAAATGAAATTTTTAGCCAGAATTTTACTGCTGTAGCAGTCAAGGGTGTGAACTCAGAAAAACAACGAGTCCAGTAAAATGGTTATGGTTCAAAAACTTAAAACAGTCACTTTGTATCAAGATTTCAAGGAAGATAAAAGAACCAGTATAGACATATTTTCCGACTTTTTAGAGACCTATTTATTAAAATTTATAAATGAAAGCTATAAAATTTATAGATTTCAGCCTAAGATTCCTTCTATTATCAACAAACTTCCAGATAAGATTAATCTAAGAATGAGGGCAGCCCGTTACATTGGATATCCCTTGCAAGCTAAAAAAAGCCAAGGTGAAATTAATCATATCATGGAAGAAGGTTATGGACACCTTCTGTATACACTTGATCCAAACCGTACAGTAGTGTCAGTTCATGATTTGATACCAATGTTAGCCTGGAATAATGAGATACCTGGAATGACCTATTCACACCGGCCCAGGCTCGCTGAGTTTTCATTTAAGGCATTATCCAGAGCAAGAAAAATTATTGCTAACAGTCATAGCACAAAAAATGATTTAATTCGTTTATGTAATATAAATCCAGATAAAATAAATGTTATTTATCAAGGACTAGACCCTGAATTTCATAATGTGTCGATAAATAACAAACAAATTCCAAGGCAAATGCTTAATTTTCCTGATTGCAGTACGCACCTGATTCTCATAACAGGCCAACAGGAATATAAAAACCATAAAACCTGTTTAAAGGTTATTGAAGGCTTACAAGAGATATCCAGGAAGCCTGTTCAGCTTGTACGACTTGGTAGAAAGACTATGAATTGGGACCAGCAAATAAAAAAAGCTAACTTGAAAAACTTTCCTATTTGCTTGCAAAATCTTCCAAGAAAAGAAGTGATTGAAGTCTACAAAGCTGTAGACTGTTTGCTGTTTCCTTCCTGGTATGAAGGTTTTGGGCGTCCACCCCTTGAAGCAATGGCCTGCGGGACCCCTGTAGTTACTTCAAACAGAGCCTCTCTCCCGGAAGTTGTTGGAAATGCGGGTTTAATCGCTGATGCTGATAATGTGAACGAGTTGACAAATAAGGTAAATAGAATTTTAACTGATGATGTATTTTATCAGGATTTGGTAGAAAAGGGAAAAAAGCGTTCAACATCATTTACTTGGGAAAGCACAGTTAAACAACTCATGCATGTTTATGAAAGCATTTC
This sequence comes from Desulfohalobium retbaense DSM 5692, assembly GCF_000024325.1. NCBI lineage: Bacteria > Pseudomonadati > Thermodesulfobacteriota > Desulfovibrionia > Desulfovibrionales > Desulfohalobiaceae > Desulfohalobium > Desulfohalobium retbaense. The sequence continues at coordinate 464,105 of NC_013223.1, forward strand.
GTCAAGTTAATTTATTGAATGGGTATTAAATTATATATAATACTTAACAAGTTACATAATCTAGAGTGACATTATCAGCCGTTCATATAATTTAATAAACCTTCATTAAATAATTTATATGTTTTACGCATTCTTTGTGGCTAGTAATTTATAAACTGCAAGGAAAAGAGTTCAAGTAATATAAAGTACATGATCTAGGTGAAGTATAAAATGAAAATACTGGTTATAGGTGATTTGCGAAAAGAGATAGCTCGATCATTCCAGCGCTATAATGCATTGAAAGAACTTGGGCATGATGTCACTGGTTTATCTTTTTTTATAAGCCATAACAAATACAATAATATAAATCATAAGTTGTTATATCGGATATTTCATAAGTTGGGTTTTCCTCTCGATAATACAAAAATTAACTATAGAATATCAGATCACATAAAAAAACATCACTTCGATCTGATCTGGATTGAAAAGGGATTAATGGTCAAGCCTTCCGTGCTCAGAAAAGCAAAAACAATTCATCCTTATTTAAAATTGCTGTCTTATACGGAAGACGATATGTTTGCCAGGCATAATCAGTCCTGGTATTACAAAAAGTGCCTTCCTCTGTATGATATTGTTATCACCACCAAGAGTTACAACTGCAATTCTGAAGAGCTTCCAGCGTTGGGTGCTAGAAAGGTTTTTTTTGTCGATAAAGCCTATGACAAATACCGTCACCGTCCTATCGAATTGACGCAGCAAGATATCCAAAAATTTGGTGCGGATGTCGGCTTCATTGGAACTTACGAAAAAGATCGAGCTGAAAAAATGCTTTACTTGGCACATAATGGCATTAAGGTTCGTATTTGGGGAAATGGGTGGGGAGATTGGGTTGGCAAGCATCCCAATCTCCAGGTGGAAAATAAACCAGTCTACGGAGATGATTATGTTAAAGCCATATGCGCGACAAAGATAAATTTGTGTTTTCTGCGTAAGATAAATAGAGACTTGCAGACTGATAGAACTATGGAAATACCTGCATGCGGCGCTTTTATGCTCGCTGAAAGAACCGAGGAGCATTCAAGGCTGTTTGAGGAAAACTTTGAAGCATCTTTTTTTGATGTAAATGATCCAGAAGAGCTTTTTGAAAAAGTTAGTTATTATTTGCAACATGATGATGAAAGGCAACAGATTGCGAAAGCTGGCAGGCAAAGGTGTATTGAAAGCAAGTATAGTCATCATGATCGACTGCAGTATATCTTAAGCAAAATAATAGGTTAAAACTAATGAATGTATTGCATAGATTACATAATCTCAAAAGTTATATTCAAAATAATGGCTTAAAAGAGGTCATTCTAAGAAGAGTGGTTGATAGATTAGTTCATGATTATTGGAAGGGAAAGATATATTTACATCCACGTAATTTTTATCACCCATTAAATAGTATACAAATTGAACGCCCGATTTTTTTGCTAGGCACGCAGGGGGGGGGTGGAACGATAGTCTCGCGTTTGCTACGGCAACACCCGGATGTAGTATATATTACCGGAAATAACATGTTTTGGGGTGGAGAAGATGAACTACACAATATACAAAGGTTCAAAAAATTACCTGACGAATGGGTATTAAGATCACCGGGGTACAACAATTTATTGGGAACCGAAGAGTACCATCCCTCATTTGGATATGAAAGAAGCTGGCTATATGCTACAAATGCATTATTACCCTGGTATAGATTGACTGAAAGCCATTGGTCAGAATATGTGGAAAATTCAATTGTCAATGTCTTAAAACGATGTATTCGTGCTTATGCGAAAGATCCGCATTTGGCAAGATTTCACGATATGAGCCAATCTTTTGCGCTCAAGGTCCCTTTACTAAAGAAAATATTTCCAGATGCCAAATTCATTTTATTAATCCGCAACCCGTTTGCCATGTGCTGGCGAGAAGTAACCAAAAAAAACAACAAATATAGACATTTTGCTAAAATTCCTGATCAAAAACAAGCTCTGCAATGGGCGGTAGAGCACTGGTATAACACATATTCAATAGCCCTAAACGATCTAGATGATAATACAGATAATTATATATTAAGGTACGAAGATTTCGTTTTAGAGCCTGAGAAGTATGTATATACTTTATTGGACTTTTGCGATTTGGATAAAGAGAGATATGAGTTACCTGCCTATAATATGAATATACCTTTGGGAACAAAAAGTAGAAATAAATGGTGGCCTGTGAGCAAACATGCTAATTTCGGATATTTACAAGATATACCTAAATGGGCTATTGATACTATACAATATCACTGTTCAGATATTGTCGATGACTTTGATTATAAATATTAGTATATATATCAGTATTGTTTCAAATACTATTTAACATTAAAGAATTAAGATGAAAGTGATAGTATCAGTAAATGGACGGTTTCATGCATTTGATTTGGCTATACAGCTGCATAGGCACAATGTTCTACACTCGTTGATAACATCTTATCCAAAATTTAAGGTATTAGAGTGGAATATAAAAAAAAGTCAAATCAAATCTTTAATTTTTACAGAAATATTTAAGCGATCCATCCAACGTTTGCCTAATTTATGTAGTAACTTACCAACAATTGCACAAAAATTTATTTTTGATAAAAGAACCGCTAGTAATATACCTTCGGACGCTGACATTTTTGTGGGATGGAGTAGCAATAGCTTACATTCTATTAGAAAGGCCAAGCAGATGGGGCTAGTTACTATCCTTGAACGTGGTTCTGCTCATATGTTGACTCAACAAAAGCTGTTGACCGATGAATATGAGAAGTATGGTCTTAAGCCAAAGATAGCTCCAGATAAAATTGTTGAGAAAGAATTGAAAGAATATGAAGAAGCTGACTACATTTCTATTCCTTCATCTTTTGTATCTCAAAGTTTTGTTGAACATGGCATAAATAAAAATAAATTGATTCAAGTACCATATGGCGTAGATTTAACACATTTTAAACAAATCGAAAAAGAAGACAGTATTTTTAGGGTGATATATGCCGGACGATTGTCACTACAAAAGGGAAGTCATTATTTATTACAGGCTATTTATGAACTAGATCTACCAAACTTTGAGTTTTGGCATTTAGGAAGTATGGCTCAAGAAATTGAACCTTTTTTAAAGAAATATGATTCGAAAAAGATATTTCTTAAGGGCCATAAGCCTCAAAACGAACTTTATAAATATTATTCTCAAGGTAATGTTTTTTGCTTTCCATCAATTCATGATGGTTTTGGGATGGTCATTATTCAAGCAATGGCTTGTGCCCTTCCAGTAATTGGGTCCGAAAAAACAGGTACATCTGACATCGTTGAAGATAACAAAGATGGCTTTGTTATCCCCATACGAGATGTCGAAGCTATAAAAGAGAAAATTCTTTATCTCTACGAGAATCAAGATATATGCTATCAGATGGGGCAAGCTGCCAAGGAAAAGGTCAGTTCTGGATTCACTTGGGACGATTATGGGCGCAAGATGATAGGACAATATCAAAGGATACTTGATGCAAGAGGACAAAATCAAGCTCATATACATAGCTAGCAACGGCAGATCCGGTTCAACTCTTTTGGATCTCCTGTTGGGTTGCCATCCAAAAATTTGGACACTTGGCGAGTTTCAAATCCTGCCTTGGGAGATAATGACCCCCAGGCAGACTTGCGGCTGTGGTCTAAATGTTAAAGAATGCCCTTTCTGGTGTAATATTGTACAAAAATTTGATGACCAGTTAACCGAAGGTTCGATTCATAAATTTCGCGAATCACATGGTCAGGGAAAAGTCCTGCGTAATTCTGAACTGTTTCGGATTTTGATGAGCCAAAAATCGTTTTTAAGCCACACAAATGGATTTGAGGGCTATGGTCGTGAGAACGCCCGGGTAATGAATGAAATTAAGCGTAAGGTCCAAGACAAAAAGCCTGTTGAGTATTTGGTTGATGCTTCAAAAGACCCCTATCGTCTTTATTGGCTAGCCATGTCCGGATATTTTTCCATTTATGCTATTCATTTGACCAAAGATCCCCGTGCATTTGTCTATAGCATGATCAAGAACAACTCTTCAGATACACGCAAAACAGTACGCATGAGCCTTCGCTATGAAGTTGAGAACCGTATTATTGATCTGGTTTGTAAAAAGGCCCCATTGAAGGAATCTATGCACATCCGCTATGAGGATTTGGCGTCTCACCCTCAGGATACCATGAAGGCTGTTTATCAAAAGTTTGGCATAGATTTCTCTGACTATGACCCTGATAATTTTCGCCAAGCAGAAAACCATGCCATATCCGGCAATCAGATGCGGCATCGCACTGACGAGATATCCCTTGACGAGAAATGGCGCAGAAATATGCCCAAATCAACACAAAAAATTGTTCAAACCATCACTGCTTTGGCAGGCAGACGATATGGATATTATAAGGCATGAGCCTGGCCAAGTCTGCTATTCAGGGTGGTCTATGGATGGCCGGGATAAGGTATATTGCCTTTATAATCAATTTTGTGGGCAACATCTGGCTAGCCAGACTTTTGGTTCCAGAGGATTTTGGTATCTTTGCCCTGGCCATGTCCATTTCCGAAATCCTTTTCATGATCGGAGGATTCGGCCTGGCCAAAGCGTGCATACAATTGCAGGACCAGCCAAAGGTTTTTGATACCGGGCTCGTTTTCGCTTGGGCGCTTACAGCCCTTCTATCTGTCATTGGTCTTATATCAGCTTGGGTGGCCACAAATGTATACGCACACGATGTGGCTATCTTTTTGGTTGTATTATGTTTAATAAAATCCTTGCAGTTCCCAGGCTCTGTCTATTTGGCCTACTTGGAAAAGGATTTTGCCTTTCGCAAAAGTGCTTTCATCTCCGGCTTTGGCCGCAGCATTGCCATTTGTCTGGCCATAGCACTGGCCATTTGGGGTCTTGGTAAATGGAGCCTGCTGCTGCGGGAAGTAATGGCTATAGGTTTCGTCTTTCTGGGATCCCTTATTTTTTCTCCCTTTAGGTTCGGCTTTTCTTTTGATAAAAATACAGCAAAAAAGATTTGGCGTTTTTCCTTTGGCATGTTTTTTATGCGCATGAGCGAGGTGCTCTTTAACCGGGCACCAAATTTGGTGCTGGGCAGCTTGGCCGGTCCAGCCACGCTTGGTCTGTTTGAGCGCAGCCTTTATGTCTCTAACTTGCCAAATACCATGCTCTCCCAGTTCTATGGCAAGGTGGGGTTTGCGGTCTTTTCCAAAGTCAAGAACCAACCGGAGAAGATTGCTAAGGGGCTGGAGTGGAACCTTTTTTTTGCTAGCAGGATAATGTTTTTGGCCGGGCTACTGGTATTTCTTTTCCCTGAACTTGTTTTGACCACTCTCCTGGGCCAGCAATGGGCAGAAGCTGCTCCTTTCTTTCAAGGGTTTACTCCTTTCATAGTTACACTTCCCATATTTGCTATTCTCAAGCACGGCTTGTTGGCCATTGGTGCTACTAGACCGGTCACAGTTAGTAGGATTGTGGGTGTGTTTATAGTAGGTGTCGGAACTTTGATGGCCTGGTTTAGTGATAGTCAATGGGTTGTAGTGCCTTGGTTTATGAGTTGGGCGTCGTTAATTGGTATAATTCTATTGGCTATTGCATGCTATAAACACAAAATGATGATTAATCTGTTCAGAGTAATAAAATTCCCTTTTTTTATAGCTATGTTGTTTATATTTGCTGTTATGATTACACCCTGTGTAAAACCAAGTTTGAAATTTATATGCATCACAATATTAGCATGGGCCATAATATTTATTTTCTTGGATAAAAATAAATTGTCTATCTTTTATAATATATGTAAAAGATAGAATCTTTAAACTAGTTTTGGTTCTGCAGAATCTTTAAAACAATCATCACAGCTATGGAATGATAAACATAAAAAGCATATTATGTATTATTGTTTCAGTAAATGGCGGCCAAAAGTTATTAACGTGATAGATTTGATTTTCTTAATTGAGTTATGGATATCTTTTTAAAAAGAAATAATTTTGTTTGCATTTCTATATTTACAAGTTTAGTAGTAATTTATAGGTTGATAAATCCTCTTTTTTCGAGTCTCAATACTGTGAATTACATACTAATAATGCTATTTTTATTTCTTGCCTTTGTTTACTATTATTGCTATTCCTTGTTTAAGGTGAGTATAGATTTTAAAATAGACAAAGTAATAGCTTTAAATACATCACTATTGTTTGTTTTTTTAATAATTTCAACTATTCGAAATGATATTGATGCAATTCTTGAATCATTTATGTTTTTTGGTGGGATTATGGGATATTGGACTTTAACAAAAGTAGTAAATTTTAACATACCCATATTTTTAAAACTAAGTCTATATGTTTTATTGCCAATTTCTATAATTTCTGCATTGATTTTTACACAACAGGTTCAAGGTTTATCATTATTTGCTTTTACAGGAGATCAATGGAGAGTTTATATTGTCTCCATTGCAAACACAAAACGTTTAGCTAATTTTTTATTGTTATCGGGTTTATTTTACTTTCTATCGTATAGGAACAAAGTAACATATAATACTTACCTTTCTTTATTTTCTATATCATTAGGTTTATATTTGAGTATATTTTCAGGGAGCAGAACGAATTTTATTATTGTGATTATATTGCCAATCATTCTTTTAACGATAAAAACATTTTTTGCTAGACTTAAAAGATATAGATATGTTTTATTGTTGTTACCTTTTATTATAATTGCTTTCATATATTCTACTACATTATATATAGAATATAACAACGTTAAATTACCAGGCTTTGCAGGAGAGCTTACTAAAACCACTAGCGATCATGGTGAGGTTGGTGCTGGTAGAATTTGGCTCTGGTATTACCATTTAGATCTTTTTAAAGATAATTACCTTACTGGAGTGTCAGCCGATAAGGTAGACTTTAAAAAAGGTGACATGATTAATGGAACAAGAGCAAGAGCTGGTGGGGAATCGTATTGGACCATATCTCTTGCACGTTATGGTGTTTTTTCTTTCCTTTTTTATATCTCATTGTTATATTTTGGGTATTTAGGAATAAAGTATAAATCTATAGAATCTACCGTCCTTTATTTTGTTGGTATTATTCTAAACACGACTATGGCAGATATTGGTCAAACTTATGGATTGAATTCAATATTGTTTTTCTTGTTGTGGTTTTCATCTTTACACTTTCACATGAATGCTAAATATTGATATATTTATAAATTATAATGAGTTTCTCTATTGTTTTTACATTTGTAGGCTACTACCTACCCGGCTATAAATCTGGCGGCCCAGTGCGGACCATTGCCAACATGGTAGAACATTTGGGTGATGATTTTGATTTTCGGATCGTCACCCGGGATCGGGATGCGTTGGATACTGAACCGTACCCAGATGTAAAGATCGATTCCTGGAACACAGTGGGTAAGGCGCAAGTATTTTATGCTTCCCAGGAAACCTTGGGATTGTGCGGGGTAGCTCGTTTGTTGCGAGAAACCCCGCATGACGTGTTGTATCTGAACAGTTTTTTTTCTTTTGGGTTCACAGCGCTGCCGCTTTTGGCAAGGCGATTGGGGCTGGCGCCGAAGAAGCCTTGCGTTATCGCACCCCGCGGGGAGTTTTCAGCAGGGGCCCTGGCCTTGAAGGCATGGAAAAAAAAGGCATATTTACGACTGACCCGGGCTGTGGGGATATCTTCCGGACTTGCCTGGCAGGCTTCAAGCCAGCACGAGGTCGATGATATCCGTTATGCCATAGGGAATACCGCCAATAATATTTTTATTGCGCCTAATCTTCCTTCTCCTTTGCAAAATGAACTCCAGATAACATCAGAAAACAATGCCATTGCTGATGATTCTTATTTACGGATCATTTTTTTGTCACGCGTATCGCCGAAGAAGAACCTGGATTTTGCGCTAAAGGTCCTCGGCCAGGTTACTGTGCCGGTGGTGTTCGATATTTACGGGGTAATAGATGACAATGCTTATTGGGACAAGTGCAGCCAGCTTATAAACACTTTGCCGGAACAGATAAAGGTTTTCTATCATGGGGTTGTTAACCATAAAGACGTGCATGAACTGCTCTCCGGGTATGATCTTTTTTTTCTGCCTACCCATGGGGAAAACTATGGCCATGCGATTTACGAGACCCTTGCAGCCGGTGTGCCGCCATTGATTAGCGATCAGACCCCATGGCGTGACCTAGATGAAAAAGGCGCTGGCTTTGTCCGGCGACTTGCTGATTTTGATGAGTTTGTTTCTGTTATCAATGCGTATGCGTACAAAACAGACGATGAGCGAACTTTTTTTCAAAAAAGTGCCCATGACTATGCTTTGCAGGTAGCCTCCGGGTCAGAAGTGCTGGAGCAGAACCGAAAACTTTTTCAACTGGCAGCCTGTGGAGAATAGGAGATTGTGTTTTTTTGAAGCGGCGCCTTCAGTGGCTGATCCGCGAATGGACTGTGAGACAAACGTGCTCGGGACATTGAATTATCTCGAAGCGGCGCGGCACTGTCAGAGCAAGCGGTTTGTTTTTGCCTCTTCCGGCGCCCCGGCCGGGGAGGTAGAGCCGCCCATTCATGAAGAATTGCCCCCGCACCCGGTTTCCCCGTATGGGGCAAGCAAGTTGGCCGGTGAAGGCTATTGCTCGGCGTATTGGAGAACGTTTGGGGTCGAGACCGTGTGCTTGCGCTTCGGGAATGTGTATGGGCCGTTTTCCGGGAAAAAGGACAGCGTGGTGGCCAAATTCATCAAGCGTGCCCTGGCGGGACAGCCCCTGGAGATTTACGGGGATGGCCGGCAAACGCGGGACTTTATCTATATAGACGACCTGGTCCGATCCATCCGCCAGGCCGCCAGCGTTCCCGATATCGGCGGGGAAACCTTCCAGATCGCCACCAGCCGGGAGACGACCGTGGGCGAACTCGTGGAGAAACTTGTGCCTGTTCTGAACCGGTTTGGCGTCTCTGATATTCAAGTGGAACATGGCGAACGGCGGCAAGGCGATGTGCAGCGCAATTTTTCGGATACGGCAAAGGCGAGAAAAGTGTTGGGTTGGGAGTGTCAGGAGGAACTGGATTCAGGGCTTGAGAAAACAATTTCGTGGTTTCTGAAGAAGTAGTGATTGATGTTTTTACCTTAATGTTGGTTTTGTTTATGACTTTTTTATCCATTAGCAGTTGTGATTGGAATACGTAAAATGAATGTCGACATACAATATAAAAGTTTATCGCTAGATAAAAACAACATAGATGTTCGTCCAGGTGATTGGGTGGTTATAAAGCCTAATCTTGTCAAAGAATGTAAAGAAAGTGATGAAAGTGAATGGGAAAGTGTTATAACTTCGCCTGCTTTAATTGATAGGGTTTGTGAAATTGTTTGTGAAAAGCTTAATGGGAAAGGAAAAATATCAATCTGTGATGCTCCGCAAACAGATTCATCATTTTTTAAAATATCTGAAAGAGCTGGTCTTTACGCTATAGCTAAAAAATATATGGCTCGATATCAAATATCGATTGAGGTTTTCGATCTGAGAAATGAAGAATGGACTAATAAAAAAGGAATCATTTCCGAGCGCAAAAAACTTAGCGGGGATCCACAAGGTTCTATAGCTTTTAATGTGGGACGCGCTAGTTTTTTTTATGGTTATAGGGGTGAAGGTAAATATTATGGCGCTGACTATGATAGTGCTATAGTGAATAAACACCATTGTGGGGAAAAGCAGGAATACCTCATTTGTGCTACACCTGTACTTTGCGATGTTTTAATCAATATGCCTAAACTTAAAACGCATAAAAAAACCGGCGTTACGTTAAGTTTAAAAAATTTGGTAGGAATTAATGCCGATAAGAATTGGCTGCCACACCATACTGAAGGGGATCCTTCATCCGGTGGTGATCAGTTTCCTGAACTTTCGTTCAAGAAGAGACTTGAACAGGTGGCAGTTAGAAATGTTAGAAGAATGGCCCTAGCGATACCATTGTTGGGGCCTAAAATGGCTCAATATTTGCGAAAAGCTGGGACTAAAACTTTTGGCAGTGGAGACGAGGTCATTCGAAGCGGGAATTGGTATGGTAATGATACTACTTGGCGTATGGTACTGGACTTGAATCGATGTCTTTTGTATGGGAATCCAGATGGCACCTTGCGCACATCAAATCCAAAGCGATATTATACAGTTATAGATGGCATTGTCGGCATGGAAGGCAATGGCCCCATGCAGGGCGAGCCTGTGGCAAGCGACCTAGTCATCTCCGGCGCTGACCCAGTTGCGACGGATATGGTAGCCGCCAAACTAATGGGGTTTGATTGGCGCAAAATTCCTGTTATTCGAGAGGCTTTCAAGGTGCAAAATTATCCCATTACATTGTCTTCTCCAAAAGAGGTTTATATTTCAAGCAATAACTCAGAGTGGTGCGGTCTTTTTTCAGATATTGAAAAAAAGAATTTTTTAAGTTTTAAGCCCCATTTCGGATGGCAAGGCCACATTGAGTATGAAAAATAAAATAGATATAGAAAGCATATATTTAAAACTTCCCATTTTTTTGCAGAATATTCTTGTTTCGATTGAGGGGAAACGTATTCAGCGTCGTCGATATTCTCGCCATTTTTATAATATATTTAATGAAGTTATAGATAGATTTTGTGATTTAGATATGGCATTTCAAGGCGATTACCAAAAAAAACGATTGCGGGATTTTTTACAAAAAGCGCGACTTTCGCCATTTTGGTATAAGCGCTTCCTAGATTACGAAGTGGATCCTGACGCTGAAGATGTCTTTCAAGAATTAAGGAAGTTGCCTGTATTATCTAAGGATGAGGTGAAGGACCATGCGCATGATATAGATATTTCAGCACAATTAGATGTAGATTTTTTTTCTTGTCATACCAGTGGAACCACAGGGAGTGGGCTAGTTTTCCCCGTAAGTAAGGAGGCGGAAAGAGAGCAATGGGCTACGTGGTGGAGGTACAGATTATGGCATGGGATCAAATTTGATACCTTATGTGGCTATTTTGGGGGGCGTTCGCTTGTTTCTCTTAGCCAGCAAAAGCCCCCATATTGGCGTGTCAATCGACCTGGCCGTCAAATCATGTTCAGCGCTTATCATTTGAGTGACAAAACTGCCCCAGACTATATCGCTGCTCTCAATCGATACCGAGTACCCTGGATCCATGGATATCCATCGACAATTGCTTTACTCGCAGGATTGAAGCGGGATCTTGGTTTACCCGATATTCCATCCTTGCAAGTGGCCACTATTGGGGCTGAGAGTTTGCTTTCGCAGCAAAGGGAACTTATTGAAAATGTTTTGAAAGTTCCTGTACGGGAGCATTACGGTCTAGCTGAAGGTGTGGCGAATATATCTGAGTGCCCTAATGGTAGACTGCATGTTGATGAGGATTTTGCCTACGTTGAATTTCTACCCGTCAACCGTGATGGAACTCTTTTTAAGATAGTTGGTACAAATTGGTCTAATCCGGTTTTCCCGCTTTTTCGTTATGACACAGGCGATATTGCTACAATAGAGGATAATGAGTGTTCTTGTGAAAAAGAGGGACGTGTAGTGAAATGTATTGATGGGCGGAAAGAAGACTATGTATCTCTTCCTTCTGGTGCTAAAGTAGGTCGCTTGGATCACATTTTTAAAGATATGATTAATATTAATGCAGCACAAATTTATCAACCGAATGTCGAAGATATTGTTATCCGAGTAGTTCCTGGCAAGAATTTTAATCGAAAACGGGATGAAAAAGATATTCTTTCTGAAACTCGAAAGCGGTTAGGAAATGAGATTTCCATATCATTTGAGTATGTGAGTGAACTGCCTAAAACGAAATCCGGAAAGCTACGGTTTGTAGTTTCTGATGTACAAGAGAATAAGATAGCTGTATGAAACAAATTCTCCAAGACCTGCAAAATGGAAAAACCGAATTGGTTGAGGTCCCCAAACCTAGGACGAAATCTGGGCATTTGTATATCCAAAGCTCTACTTCCCTTATCTCCGCCGGCACCGAGCGGATGCTCATTGACTTCGGCAAGGGCAATTACCTGCAAAAGGCCCGGCAACAGCCGGAGAAAGTGAAAGAGGTTTTAGACAAGGTGCGCACCGACGGGCTGATGCCGACTGTGGAAGCTGTACGGTCCAAGCTGGGAGCGCCTTTGCCGCTGGGGTATTGCAACGTTGGCCGGGTTGAAGACCCGGCCACGAGTTTTAAGGGGCAAGTTTTAAGTTTTAAGAAAAATGATCGTGTGGCGAGTAATGGGCCGCATGCGGAATATGTGTGTGTGCCGAAGAACCTGTGTGCCAAAGTTCCGGACAACGTATCTGATGAAGAGGCCGCCTTTACGGTGATCGGGGCCATTGCCCTGCAGGGCGTGCGTTTGGCTGAGCCCACTCTGGGGGAATATTTTGTGGTCACCGGGTTGGGGCTCGTGGGGCTGATGACGGTCCAGATTCTGTCGGCCAACGGTTGTTCAGTATTGGGAATTGATTTTGACCCGGACAAGTGCCGCTTGGCGGAGCGATTCGGGGCCAAGGCTGTCTGTCTGGGCCAGGGTGAAGATCCGTTGCGGGTTGCGGACGGTTTTTCCAAAGGGCGGGGGGTGGACGGCGTAATTATTTGCGCGGCCACCAAGTCCAATGATCCCATCCGCCAGGCCACGGAGATGTGCCGCAGAAAAGGCCGGATCGTGCTCACCGGAGTGACCGGGCTGGAGCTGTCCCGGGATCTGTTTTTCAAAAAAGAGCTTTCCTTCCAGGTTTCCTGTTCCTATGGCCCGGGGCGATACGATCCGGAGTATGAGGACAAGGGCAAGGATTATCCATTCGAATTCGTGCGCTGGACTGAGCAGCGCAATTTCGAGGCCGTGCTGGATTTGATGGCCGCCGGAAAGCTGGATGTAAAGCCGCTAATAAGTCATAGATTCGTTTTTGAAAATGCTGAAGATGCGTACAGGATGATTGCGGATAATTCTGAGCCGTATGTGGGAATTATTCTGGATTATCAGAGCTCGGAGGGCGGAGGGCGGAAGACAGAGGGCGGAGGGTGGACAGTTCAGTTGCGTTCTTCGCAGACGTCTGATCTCCGGTCTCCGACCTCCGCTGTTGTTGGCATGATCGGGGCTGGCGGATACACCGGGCAGGTGCTCCTTCCGGCAATGGGCAAGGGCAGCGATGTCCGGTTTAAAACCATCGCTTCGGGCACCGGGGTTTCCGGTACCCATCTGGGCAAAAAGTTCGGATTCGAGCAATCGACCACGGACACGGAAGCGCTGCTCAGCGACCCGGAAATCAACACCGTTTTTGTGACCACTAGGCACAATACCCATTACCGCTTCGTCATGCAGGCGCTGGAGGCGGGGAAGCATGTGTTTGTGGAAAAACCGCTGTGTATGAATAGAGAGGAACTGGATGATATTTCCAATGCCTATGCTGATCGAGGGTCTTTGACGTCGAACCACCGGCCACCGATCCTAATGCTCGGCTTCAATAGGCGCTTTGCGCCCCTGATTCAGCAGATGCAGCAGGCACTGGGTGCCATGTCCGGGCCGAAGTCTATGATCATGACCGTGAACGCCGGGGAGATCCCCCTGGAGCACTGGACGCAGGATCCGCAGGTCGGCGGGGGACGTATCATCGGCGAAGCCTGCCATTTCATTGATCTTTTGCGCTATTTGGCCGGGGCGCATATCACGGGCTATGACAAGACCGTGATGCAAAGCGCTGGCGGGGACACCCTGACCATCACGCTGCGCTTCGCGGATGGCTCCATCGGCGCAGTGCACTATTTCGCCAACGGGTCCAAGATGTTTCCCAAGGAGCGGCTGGAAGTCTTCTGTGAGGGCAAGATCCTGCAGATGAACAATTTCCGCACATTGAAGGGCTATGGCTTTCCTCGCAAGGGTAGGGGGGGCAATAAACGGCTCTGGCGGCAGGACAAGGGCCAGCAAGCAGAAATGCAGGCGTTTTTCGCGGCGATCCGCGAGGGCCAAGCAAGCCCGATCCCCTTTGAAGAGATCACTGAGGTCATGCGGGTGACGCTGGCTCTGGCCTAATGGGGCGGGGATTTTTGTTGACAGGATTTGTAGATTAGTTAACCTGAGAGTTAATAGATGCCGTGTCAAGATATCCTTCGGGGCCACGTTGAGCCGGAAGCAAGGAAGGTGAGCATTTATTTTTGGTCGCCGGATGAGGCGCACGGCTTTTCGAAGTGGCTGGCCACAAGCCGACTGGACATCAAGGTGAAGAAAAAACTGCTCGCGCAATTGGCCATATTTTCTACAAACGGCTTGCCACGGACAAACAAAGAGAAATTCAGGCATGTTGCGGGCAAGATTTGCGAATTGAAGCCGACCAGCCAAGTGCGCTTGCTGGGGTTTGAGGTCCATCCTGATTTTATCATTGTTTGTATGGGTGTGAAAAAGAAACAAAAGCTTGCTCCGGAGCTTATTGCCAAGGCGCAACAACGCAGGGAGCTGTATTATGCAGACGGACAATGAATACAGCGGTGTGATCGACGGCATTTTTTCGCAGATCTCTGAGCAGGAAATGCAGTATGAAGAATTGCTGCATACTGTTTCGGAAGAAATCAATAGGATTATGTGCAAAGAAGGCCTGACGAAAGCGGAGCTGGCTGACAAGATGGGCGTTTCCAGGCCGTATATAACAAAATTGCTTCGCGGGACGAACGTGAGCTTGCAGACCCTGGCCAAGGTTGCATCTGCTTTGGGATACAAAACGTGTATTTCCATGATCCCCAAGCATTGGGAAGCGCGGGTTTTTGCTGTATCCCCTGTGAATAAGCAGCGGCAAGGAGACCGCCGGGCGCGTTTTGCGGATGGCTTCAGGGAAAAGGAAGGATATGCGTATGCCGGTGTTGCAACTCGTTGAATATGTCTTTCCAGAAATTGAGTGCCGCGAGAATCCTGATTGTCCTCGCAATCCCGATGCAGTGTGTCCACCGGAAGTCCAGGTGAATCCTCGCATGGCGGTCAAGGAAGATGATGATGCTATCTATCGCCTTGCGCTGGAGATTCGCTTTGGAAGCGAAGGAGAGCACTGTTCGTATATTGGTCGCGTCAAGGTTGTCGGCATTTTTTCAGTGGCTTCTGAGGTGGAGGAAAAAGAAAAACAGGTCTATATTAACGGTGCATCGATCCTTTATTCTGCGGCCCGTGAATTTGTGCTTTCCATCACCTCCCGGGGGCCAAGTTTTCCGTTGATGCTGCCAACGGTTCGTTTCAATACCTGCGAACACGAAGAAGACTTTGCCTCGCAAGACCAGGCCAGGCCTGATTGATATGGGGCGACGTTTTCCTGCCATGGATATTCAAACATATTTCCACACCCTTCGGCATCTCAAAGCCGGCCAAATCTATGCCCGTTTGATCCGTAAGCTCCGCCGTCCCCAAATCGATTCCCGTCCGGCGCCGGACATTCGTACCGGGGGGCGGCAAGATTGGGTGCAGCCGGTCAAGCGGCCCCAGTCCATGCTGGGGCCGGCGACCTTTTGCTTTTTGAACCAGACCCACACCTTGCACTGGCCGCAGGGTTGGAACGATGCGGTCGCGGACAAATTGTGGCTCTACAACCTGCACTATTTTGATGACCTCCATGCCCAGGGCGCAGAAGAGCGCACCGCATGGCACCACCGGCTGCTTTTGCGCTGGGTGGACGAGAACCCGCCTGGCAAGGGCAACGGCTGGGAGCCGTATCCCACCTCGCTTCGAGTTGTGAACTGGGTCAAGTGGGCCTTGGCCGGGAATACGTTGCCGGAAGCCGCGGTGCACAGCCTGGCGGTGCAGGTCCGCTGGTTGGGCAAGCATCTGGAATACCATCTTCTGGGCAACCACTTGTTTGCCAACGCCAAGGCCCTGGTTTTTGCCGGGGCTTTTTTTGAGGGCCAGGAAGCCCGCCAATGGATGGACAAGGGCCTGGCCATTTTGGCCCGGGAAATCCCGGAGCAGATTCTGCCAGACGGGGGGCATTTTGAGCGCTCGCCCATGTACCACGCCATCGCTGTGGAAGATATGGCGGATCTGGTCAATATCTGCCGGGCCTATCCGCACAGCCTGCCGCAGCAGGGCCACGAGCTTGTCCGCTCTTGGCCGGATACCGTGCAGCGGATGCTGGAGTGGTTGCAGGCCATGTGCCATCCGGACGGCAATATCGTGCTGTTGAACGATGCCGCCTTGAATATTGCCCCTGGGCCAAAGCAGCTGGCCCAATACTGCCAGCGGCTGGGGATTAGGCCGGCCAGCCGGGAGAGCGGGGAGCGGTTGCGGGTGACGCAGTTGCCGGACACCGGCTATATCCGGGTTGACGCCGGGGAGGCGGTTGCCTTTTTAGACACCGCCCCCATTGGGCCGGATTATCTGCCGGGGCATGCGCATGCGGACACATTGACGTTTGCCCTGTCTGTGTGGGGGCAGCGGCTGATCGTGGACTCCGGGGCGTCATGCTACGGGCTGGGTCCGGAGCGGTTGCGGCAGCGCTCGACCGCCGCGCACAACACCGTGGTCGTGGACGGGAAGGATTCCTCCGAGGTCTGGTCGGGCTTTCGGGTCGCTCGGCGGGCGTACCCCAAGGGATTGACCGTGCGGCAAGACCACGAGGTGGTCACGGTGCAGTGCAGCCATGACGGGTATACGCGGCTGCCGGGGAGCCCTGTGCATACCAGGCGCTGGGAGTTTACTCCGGGCAAGCTGGGCATGCAGGACAGTATTTCCGATGCACAATCCGGGGCGCAGGCCCGCTTGCATCTGCATCCTGCTTGGCACTGCCGACGTGTGGACGGGCATACGGCTGACCTGCATCTGGCCCCGGGAAAACGGGTGCGGGTGGCCATTCGGGGCGGGCAGATGACAATGGAAGAGAGCACATGGCATCCAGAATTTGGCGCGTCGTTGCCGAACATCTGTCTTGTGCTGGATTTTTACGGGCAATTGTATACGGAGATTGGCTGGGACGTATGAATATTGTGTTTTTGACCGATAATTTTCCTCCGGAAGTCAACGCACCGGCGACCCGGGGCTATGAGCACTGCCAGGAATGGATCCGGCAAGGGGCGCGGGTGACGGTTATTACCTGTGCGCCCAATTTCCCCTCTGGGCGGGTGTATCCCGGGTATCGCAACCGGCTGTACCGCAAAGAGGACATGGACGGGATCACCGTGGTCCGGGTCTGGTCGTACATGGCGCCCAACGCCGGGTTTGCCAGACGGGTGCTCGATTATGCCAGTTTCGCCTTCACCGGATTCCTGGCTGGGATTTTCCACAAGGCCGATATTGTCCTGACCACCTCGCCGCAGTTTTTTACCAATTTTGCCGGTCTGGGGTTGAGCGTTTTGAAACGGCGGCCGTGGGTGTTTGAATTGCGCGATCTGTGGCCGGAGTCCATCCGCACAGTGGGGGCCATGCGGGAGAGCAAGGTTTTGGACTGGCTTGAAGCGATGGAGCTGTTTTTCTACCGCAAGGCCAGTCGGGTGGTTGCGGTCACCCCGGCTTTTAAGCGCAACCTCGTCTCCCGGGGGATTGCGGCGGAGAAAATCGAGGTGGTGCCCAACGGGGCCAATATGCAGCGCTTCACCCCGTTGCCCAAGGACCAAGCGTTGGAGGCGGAGTTGGGGGTGAGCGGGAAGTTCGTGATTGCCTATATCGGCACGCACGGGCTGGCCCACAGCTTGGAGTTTATTGTCCGCAGTGTAGCCCAGTTGCCAGATACGGACGTCCACTTTCTGTTTGTCGGCGACGGGGCGGAAAAAGAGCGGGTCGTGCAGGTGGCGCGGGAACTGGGGGTTAAAAATGCCACCTTCGTTCCCCCGGTGCCCAAAGATCAGGTCGGGCGGTATATCAGTGTTTCCGATGCCGCGCTAGTGCCGCTTATCAAGGCCGAAACCTTTACCACGGTTATTCCCTCCAAGATTTTTGAATCCGCGGCCATGCGCAAGCCAATTATCCTCGGCGTGGAAGGCCAGGCCCAGGAAATTGTCGAGGAACATGGGGCCGGGGTGTGTTTCGAGCCGGAGAATGAAGCCGATTTTCTACGGCAGGTCAGGCGGCTCAAAGATGACCCTGATTTGTATGCCCAATTGCAAAATGGATGCGCGCGTTTGGCCCGGGAATACGACCGGCAGAAACTGGCCGGGGAGATGTTGCAGGTGTTGCAGAAGGCTATAGGGTGAAGGGGGAGGAAGAGGGAGAGATGAGAGATAGAGAGATGGGGAGGAGGAAGAGAGAGGGAGAGAGGAGAGATGGAGGGATGGGGAGGGGGAAGAGGAAGAGAGAGGAGAGATGGAGGGAGAGGGAAAGAGGGAGAGAGGAGAGATAGAGAGATGGAAAGTGGGGGGGAGTGATGGGGAAGATACGGACACACTAAGATTTGCGTGTGTATCAGAAGTCTTTTGAGTTGGGTATGGAGGTCTTTACGTATTCGAAGCAGTTCCCTAAAGAAGAAAGATATTCTTTGACAGATCAGATACGACGCAGTTCACGATCAGTGTCCGCTAATATAGCAGAAGCATTTCGATCCCGGCGATACCCAAAGGCCTTTGTTGCGAAACTGGGGCAAGCTGAATGCGAGGCGGCAGAAACTCAGGTCTGGCTTGATTACGCTTTCGCATGCAAATATATGGATGAACAGATTCACAAAACAATGTATCAAGCCTATGATCAAGTCTTAGGCATGCTGATCAGTATGATCATGAATCCTGGTGATTGGTCGTTTTCAAATGAACAGTTAAAGAGCGAAGGGTGGCCATGAAAATTATGTCTGTGGTTGGTGCTCGGCCCAACTTTATGAAGATCGCTCCATTTATTCGGGCTATTGAGGACTATAACAATGCCTTCAGGGAGGATTCCCAGCCTGTCCCTCCTTCCCGCCCCCCCTCTGGCTCCCTCCATCACTCTGCCACCTCGCCTCTCCAGCATATCCTCGTGCACACCGGGCAGCACTATGACGACAAAATGTCCTTGGCCTTTTTTGAAGCCCTGGATATCCCCCAAGCGGACATCAATTTGGAAATCGGCTCCGGCTCCCATGCTGAACAGGTGGGGCAGACCATGATAGCCTTTGAAAAGGTGCTTCGGGAACATAGGCCGGACTGGGTCGTGGTGGTCGGGGACGTGAACGCCACCTGCGCGTGCTCAATCACGGCCAAAAAGGAACATGTCAAATTGGCGCATATCGAGGCGGGGCTCAGATCCCGGGACATGACCATGCCGGAAGAGGTGAACCGGCTGGTGACGGACCGCTTGTCCGATCTGTTGTTGACACCGGATCAGCTCTCAAGCGCCAATCTGCGCGCCGAAGGCGCGGCTGCAACCGCGATCCACTTTGTTGGCAATATTATGATCGATACCCTGGAGCACCAGCGGGCCAAGGCCGAACGCCTGGAAATCGCCACTATTGTCCAGGAGAACGCTATTGCCGGGCAAAAGCGTCCGGAGGCGTCGCCGCTGCGTCAAGACGCGTTCGCATTGATGACCATGCACCGACCTTCGAATGTGGATGACGCAGGGACACTCACCGCTATTCTGGATTTTCTGCTGGAGGAAGTGGCTGCGGAAATGCCGCTTGTCTGGCCGATCCATCCGCGGACGCAACAGCGATTGCAAGACTGCGGGCTGTGGGAAAAGGTGTTGGATTGTCCAGGGGTGCTTCTTTTGCACCCGCTTGGCTACCATGAACTGTTGCGTTTGAATATGGCTGCCCGGGTGGTGCTCACCGATAGCGGGGGGCTACAAGAAGAATGCTGTGTTCTGGGGACGCCCTGTTTGACTTTGCGGTGGAATACTGAGCGGCCGGTGACCTTGCAAGAACATGGGGGCGCCAGCATATTGGTGGGCAATGATGTACACAAAATCCGGGACGCCTACCGAGAAATGCTGGTAGCCGAGCGGGCTCCGGCCCGACCGGAACTCTGGGACGGTCGCACCGCGCAGCGTATTGTCCAGGCATTGGTGGCGTTCGAAGGATAGAGCGCTATTTGGCTGTGGGGCAGCAGTGGATTTCCCACTTCAGGGCAGGTGTTTTAGCAGCCAAGTTGCGTGCTTTCCTGGCTTTGCCGGCAGACGAGCGGGAGCAGATGGGCCACCGGGGCCGGGAGAAGATGGTCCGGGAGTTTGACGAGCGCATCGTGCTGGACATGTACTTGGCCGCGATCCGGGAGATTGTGGACTGATCCGATGTACTGTTCTTCCAGGTTACCGGTCTCGGGACTGTCCAGAAATCGGTAATCTCGGGGGGGGGGGGGGAGCTATGTAAGCGTCCAATTAACCCCACATGGTAGAGGTGAGCAGGAAATGGTAAGGCCCGCTTGGTAGGTGCTACCAAGCGGGCCTGGTTGGGACGAAGTCGGTTGTTGGGCTAGCCTGCGGAAGGCGTTTGGATCAGGGTGGGATCGATGTGCTGGGGCAGGAGTGCTTGAAGATTCTGTTCATCCTGAGACCGGGGCAGGTGCTCAAAGAGATGGCACAGATAGGTATAGGGCTCAGGCCGTTCATCTACCCGCCACTCATTGGTGAGGGATCAAAGAGTTACCGATCTCGGGACTGTCCAGAATCCGGTAATTTTGGTTGGTGCAACCGCCCGCTCCCGTTGGCCGCTCGACAGGCGGTACGGGGATTTTTGCCCACGGCGGGCCGGTGCCGCAAGCACGAGGCTCATTGGGATGTCCACCCAATGAGCCTGGCAAGCGCCTGGCGATCCGAGGAGCAGAATTCAGATTACCGGATCCGGGACTGTCCAGAAATCGGTAATTACGGGGGAAGGGGAAAGCTATGGACATTGAGGATGTGGTTGCAGCAGGTGGCAACCAGCGGGTTTTCCGGGCCAAGTACAAGATTAACCAACCGGGGTTTATTTCGCACATTACCCAGCGAGCGGCAGGAAAAGAGCCGCTTTTTCTGGAAAAGGGAGATTATCTGCACTTCTTAGCGCTGCTGAAGGAGAGTGCTTCCCGGTTTGAGTTGGGCTATTACGCGTTTTGTCTGATGCCCAACCATGTCCATTTGCTGGTTGAGCCGCACAAGCCGAACCTGGACAGTGGGATGCACTCCCTGTTTTTTCGGTATGCCACGTTTTTTAACCGTAAATACCAACGCCGGGGGCATCTCTTCGGCGGGCGATATCGCCAAGCGCTGTGTCTTGCTCCAGATTATTTGCTGACCGCTTCAGTCTATATCCATCTTAACCCAGTGCGCGCCGGACTGACCAAGAGGGCCAGCGACTATCCATGGTCCTCTGCGGCGGTCTATTGCAGGCAGGCGGAGCAGGATTCCTTTCTTCTGCCCGAACGTATATGTACTTTGGTGGCCGCAGACCCGGATGAAGCGCGGCAGGTGTACGCTCGGTTGCTGCACCAGGGGCGGGCAGATGCTCCAGAGAATGCGCAGGAGCAGCCGGGGGTGATTGAAAAATTCTGTGATCGTCTTGGTGCCCGTTTTCCGAAACTGTTTGGGCGGTTGCAAAGCAAGCGAGTTCTTCCTCACGATACTTCCATGCCGTTGCAAGGCAGTCCTTCCCTTGAGCAGCTCCTTGCCCAGTTTCCAACTGGAAGCGCGAGGCGTCCGGAAACGCGACAAGCCAAGAAGTATGTTCTGGAGCAACTTGAGGCCAGAGGGTTTCCCCGTAAAGAAATAGCCGAACGCCTCGGTATTGCGCCGAAGACGGTCTATAATCTTTTGCACTCATGAGCGGAAAGATTTCCGGTCTCGGGACTGTCCAAAAAACGGTAATTTTGTATACGCGGTGCACGTGGAGCAGGTGGCTTCATGAACGTGGATAGGAAATGGGGCTGTCAGCACGGCCATTGACAGCAAGCCACTGAACAAGTCGCATCTTGGCCCATTTTGGGACAGGCGGGGTTGAGGACATTGATTTTGGTGCGGGTATCGCTGACAGCGCAAAACTCACGAGCGCTATCGTCGCTCCCGGGTTGCAACGACTCGTCAATTTTTACGGATGCTTCTGCGTCATTTCCCGCAAGGGGTGCATTCGCTACTTGCGACGACCCCCTTGACAAAGCGACAAGTGGGGCTGAGCCGACCCTAAGTCCTGCCGCTGGCTTTTTTCATAGGCGGCAAAGAAGCGATCGAAGGATTTGTTGTACCTCGAACAGCGCAAGGCCAGGATATTGTTAGCCAGGTCGACTTTCCACCAGGCTCCTGAGCGTTTGAGCCGTATGTGGCTTATAAATTTGTTAGCGCTTTCTATGGCCCCGCTGCCCAGAGGATAGCCGCCCCGCTTGGCTTTCCCGTAATCCATGCGGTCCTTGTTCTTTGACAAATACGAGCACAGAGCGTCTCGCTTCTCTGCTGCCTCGCCGGTGAGCTTCATTCGCCTCAATCCAGCGAGAACACTGCTCAGTTTATTTTGAAAGAGCCGATTTGTCGTTTCACGCAGCCACTTGTCCCGGGCTGCCTTGTCAGCAAAGCGGGCGTTGGCAAATTCGTGGATATGTTCTTGGCAATGGTAATAATCCAAAATTTGCCGTGCGTCTGGAAAAGCCTCTTCCATCGCCTCCCATATCCACCCGGCTCCGTCGCCTATACAGCAGATCCGAACTTTGTCTTCCGGGAAAAGGTTTTGCTGTTTAATCTGCTGCAAAAAGGATTTGAAGCGGTGTTTGTCGCATATCTGATGCCAACTCAGCACTTGGGCTAAATGCTGCCCATCAAGCAAGTAGACCCGTATACCTTTGGCCTCTTTCCACGCATTGGGTTTGCCTTTTTCTGTTCGAGTTGGGGACATGGCTCCATCTGCGGCGAAAACAAGCACCGGCCTGGCTTTATTGGGGCGGGTAGCCTGTTCGATAATCTCATGGATAGTTGCTGCTTCTGGGCTGATCTCTTCAAGTCGAGCATGGGCGGCTAGTTCATTGGTCAACTCATGAACTGTAGCCTGGGAGAGGGAAAGGCCATGCGTATCGTACAAGATTTCCGCTGTTTCATCGAAAGGCACCGACGAGGCCACTTTGGCGACAATTTTTTGGACGTCGTATTGGTACTTTCCCTTTCGAAGGTTCAACGCAGAGACGTACGGTTCATAAAATTTATCGCAGTTTTTGCATTTATAATAAGGTGAATCAAATGATACGGTTCCGTAAGTGGTTTCGATATGTCTCTTTGATTTTTTATTATGAGAACACTTGCAACCACATAGAGGGCATTCGAAGCCAGAAAAGTAATGCTCTAGCTTGGTCTCAATGATCGCAGACAGCATTTTTGGATCGAGATTGTATAGCTTATGCTCACAGAGTTTTTCAATATTTTCAAAAAGTGACAGCCCGGGTACGTCAATTATATCGTATACGTTGTCAAATAATTCTTTCATATCGCTAAAGTACTTCCGATGAGCACGTTCTTTATAAATATCACTCTGATTTAGAGCAGTCTGCATGGTAATACCTCCGGTAGATTTGCGGAGATATTACAGTATTTACCGAAACTTTTCAATAAATAACAGTTGCTTATTTGGCAATTTGACTTTTTAAAAACGGTCGCAGCTACCGAATGCACCCCCCGCAAGTCCTTCATAAGAAGCAGTAATGTGTAGGTGTCCACAGGTGACGGTTCAAATCCAAAATGTTCATAAAAGCCACGCGCCGGCTCGTCGAGGGCGTGTACCAACAGAGCACGAGCGCCGGCGATGTCTGCAGCAGCATCAACCTGGATCAGCGACTGTTTGAGTAAGGCTTTCCCAAGCCCTTTGCCGGCTTCGTTCACATCAACAGCAAGGCGGGCCAAAAGGACTACTGGTACTGGGTGCCGGGCTAACCCTTTGATTATCCGTGCAGGCGCTTCCTCAGGCTGGACACTGCCGTAGGTTAACGTGAAATACCCAGTAACTCGGTATTCGCGATGGACAACATAGGTTTGGGCGGCCTCGGCCTTTTGGTTCTGCCTTGCATAGCGCTGCAGCCAAACGTTCAAAGAATTTTTTCCGCAGTCAAAGTGGGTTAAGTCATGCACTGCAGAGAGCTTCTCCACATCTGAAAGAGGGCCTTGGAATCTGGAGTCGGCGGCGGTCATTCACTGTCCCGGTCCAAAATCGTTTTTTCTCTGAAGAGTTGGCGCAAACGGGTCTTTTCCTGGATCGGACGATCCAAGGCATTGAGAAATTCCTGCATTTGCCCCTCGGAGAGCGAGAAAGAGCGCCTGTCTGCAAGGTCCATCTCGGCTTGATTGGCTGCGCTTTCGGCTGCATATTGGGACGCACTCATATTTTTGAGTTGGGCAGCAGACCGAATGAGCTCATTGTTTCGGGCGGAAATCCGAAAACTGAAACGTTCGGAGCATTTTTCTCTTTTGGTTGTATTCGGCATACGATTTTCCTCCTTGTTGATGACATACTTTGTATGACATCGGGCGAGGTGTTCGTCAAGCAAGGCGATGGTATGCGGGGGATGGTCTCGGCCACGCAATGGAGGCTGGATATGTTTTGGCCAGCAAAAGCCTGGGGAAAAGTGCCTTGGAATTCCCGGCTGGCACCGCATTCCCTGATTGTTTCCATCGGGGACCGGGGGCAAGAGTGGTTCGCGAATTGCGAGAAAAGCGATGAATGGGGGGTACGAGAAGTTGATGGTCGCTGCCTCTGATCGTTCGAAAGGCGGGGCGGGGAGTTTTGTCCACAGCGGGCCGGTGCCGCAAGCACGAGGCACCATTGGGATGTCCACCCAATGAGCCTGGCAGGCGCCTGGCGGTCCGAGGAGCAGAATTCAGATTACCGGATCCGGGACTGTCCAGAAATCGGTAATTGCACGGGGAGGGGGAAAGCTATGGACATTGAGGATGTGGTTGCAGCAGGGGGAAGCAGCGCGTTTTTCGTGTCCATACCAGATCACCCAACCGGACCTGAGGACCGTCAGGTTGCGCGTGATACAGATAGAGGCACCTACGCGTGGCGTGAATAGACGTAAAGGAAGGAGATGGGGCCTACTGATTACGTGCTGGGTTTGTCCCATCTGGATAAGGTCCGCACCACCGCCCGTCGCAGGTGCTCAATCCGGCTGAGGGTGTAGTGCCCGAGGTCGGAGCGTTTGATGTCTTTAACCAGCCACAACTCTCCTAAGTAGCGGCCTTCCTGACACTGCAAGGGCAACTCCATCTTCAACAACCCTTGAGCCTGGAGGTCAATCCCTTTCTTGGATCGTGTCCAATTGCGGTGGACATCTGTAGCCTCTGAATTTGAAGTCAATCGAATTTCCCCATAGTCGATATCAAGCAAGGCCAGTCCGTGGGCTATGGTCTCCCAAAGGGCATCGAAGGTCTGACTTTGATTGATTCGGACCTGCAGATCCAGAAAACGGCGCCGATCGCGGTGCAGGCCGGTGACGAAGCCGACGTCGCGAAACCAGGATCCCACCTTTTCCCGGTCCACATACCGGAAGTACCCCAACCCGTTCAGGGCGATGACTACCCCGACCCCAAGGAGCACCAGCAGCAGGCCGCTTTGTTCGTCCTGGAGGTTCACCAGGATGAGGGCAGTGGCACAGAGAGCTGCGGTGACCGCGTATAGTACCAAGACAACGCGCTTTGAGGACAGGCCCAGAGCGAGGAGTTTGTGGTGCAAGTGGTGTCGATCAGGTTCAAAAGGTCTGCGACCGAGAATAATACGGCGCACCGGGGCGAACAGGGTGTCGAAGACCGGAACCCCCATGGCCAGAAGCGGAAGAGTGAGGGTGGCGCCGACATGGCTTTTGACAGAGCCGAGTATACTTAATCCGGCGATCATGAAGCCGAGATAATAGCTGCCGCTGTCGCCCATAAAAATGGTCGCCGGGTTAAAGTTGTAGCGCAGGAAACCGGCAACACTTCCGGCCAGAGTGAGGAAATAGAGGGCCAGAAGAAAATCACGGTTGATGACCTGGATCACGGAAAGCACTAGACAGACAAAGAGAGCGATGCCCCCAGCCAGGCCGTCGAGACCGTCAATAAGGTTCATGGCATTGATGAGCAAGACAAACCAGAACAGGGTCAACAGGTAGCTGCCGAGCCAGGAGTCAAGAATGGGGAGCCAGCCAAAAAGGGGACTTGGGTCAATGGCCACGCCGCCGAAAAAGGCGCAAGTGGCTGCGAGAACTTGGACTGCAAGTTTGGGTTTGGCTGCCAGCCCTTTACAATCGTCCCACAGTCCAATGCCGAAGACGAGGGCGGCCCCGCCCCAGAGGGAGAGCAGAGCGGTTTCGGACGTGAGAAGCGAACTGATGTCTGTACCGATAAGTTTAATAGTGAGCAGGCCCAGGATGTGTGCGGCAATAATCGCAACGCCACCAGTACGAGGAACTGGGCAGGCATGGACCTTGCGGGCATTGGGTTCGTCGACGGCGCCGCATTGACGGCCTAGGCGCCGCGCTATGGGGGTTAGAAGCAGGCACAGCCCCCAGGCGAAGAGAAAGGCGATGAGTAATGTGGTCATAGATCTGCAGGTGGCTTGTTGGCAGTTTGGTCTAGATTGGCTGGAGTGCTTGATTTTTGTAGTTGAGGACCAGAATGAGCCGCAGAGAAAATGGCCAAATGTTTATATCGAAGAACCGGGGTGGAGGCAAATGGTGCGGTGGGGCCGAGGCTGATGGCTGGGTATGTGGTTGGCGAGTCAAGAGTGTGGGGATGAAGCATATAGAATTAAGAGAAAAACTTGGCTTTGACAGTCAAGTGTATGCCAAGTCAGCATTTGGGATCTGGCCGGGTTGGGAGCAGATCCGGTTTCCAAGTGGGAGAAAAACGCTCCCATTTTGGGAGCCAAAAAATATTTTTTGTGGGGCGGTTTTGATTTTCATTGGAATAAGTATTTGAATATTTTGAGTAAAGTTTATAGGTTGACGAAAACGTATATTTACATTTTCGTAACATGCATTTGCCTTCCTTGTGGGGTCTCGCTATGGTCCGCGCATTTTCTACAAACCCAAAGGAGAGGAAGGGATGCATATTCCACCGAAGAGTAATGATGTTCTTGGAACCGTGAACCGCGGCACGCCTTGTGAAAGCGGGCTGTGCACCTTGTGTCGGGCCGACTGCCAGGGCAAGTGCGAGATGTGGATGTCGAGTCTGGCTGGGCGCAAGATGCTCTATCCCCGGGATTTCGGGATCGTTACCGCCGGCAGCGCGCGCACGACTCACACCGGCGTTTCATATTCCTCGCTGCGCATTCAGGGGTTTTGCTACGGGTCGGACGGGCTGGCCGAAGGGTTGAGCAACGATCCCGACGACTGCGTCTTCCCCAACGTCGGTCTGGAATCCGAGTTCGGCCGTCACAAGACGACCAAGGTCCGCCTGCCTCTGATGACCGGAGCCCTGGGCTCGACGTTTATCGCCTCCAAGTATTGGGACTCCTTCGCCACCGGCTGCGCCCTGACCGGGATTCCCATCGTTATCGGCGAAAATGTGGTTGGTGTGGACCGCGACGCGGAACTGTCCAACGGCCGGATCACCAAGGCCCCGGAACTCGATCGCCGCATCGACACCTATCTCCGCTATTATGACGGCTACGGCGCGATCATCGTCCAACTCAACATCGAGGACGCCCGCAACGGCGTGGCCGAATACGTGGCTGAGAAATACGGCGACCAGGTGGTCATCGAACTCAAATGGGGCCAGGGCGCCAAGAACATCGGTGGCGAGATCGAAGTCAACTCCCTTGATTACGCCCTGTTTCTCAAAGAGCGCGGCTACGTGGTCGACCCGGACCCGACCAAGCCCGGCGTGCAGGAGTCGTTCAAGGCCGGCGGCATCCGCGCCTTTGCCCGTCACAGCCGGTTGGGCTTTACAGACCTCTCGACTGCCGACGGCGTGAGCGAGGCGTTTATGGACGCGGTGGCCGAGTTGCGCAAGCTCGGCTTCAGCCGCATCTCCCTGAAAACTGGTGCCTACGGCATGGAAGCCTTGGCCTTGGCCATGCGGTTGGCCACAGACGCGGAACTCGATCTCTTGACCATTGACGGCGCTGGCGGCGGCACCGGCATGAGCCCGTGGAACATGATGGAAAGCTGGGGCGTGCCCTCTGTCCTGCTGCACGCCAAGGCTGTGGAGTACGCCAAAATGCTCGCGGCGCAGGGCAAACGGGTCGTGGACCTCTCCTTTGCCGGCGGCTTCGGCACCGAGGACCAGATCTACAAAGGACTGGCCCTGGGCGCCCCGTACACCAAACTGATCTGCATGGGCCGCGGGTTGATGATCCCCGGATTTGTTGGCGCCAATGTCGAGGGTGCTTTGAATCCAGAACGCAAAGCGAACGTGCATGGCCACTGGAATTCCCTGCCCAAGGCGGTGGCGGACCGCGGTCAAAGCGCGGCCGAGATCTTTGCCGGCTATTACGATCTGCAGGAAAAGGTCGGTGCCGACGAGATGGCCAATATCCCGTACGGCGCGATCGCCATGTGGACGGCAATGGACAAGATCGGAGCCGGCTTGCAGCAGCTTCTCGCCGGTGCCCGCCACTTCAGCCTTTCGGAGATCGAGCGCAACGACATCGCCTCGGCCAACCGGGAGACGGAACAGGAAACCGGAGTGCCGTTTATTGCTGATGTGGAAGATGAGGTTGCCAAGCGGTTGCTGAAAGCTTAGCAGCCCGTTGAAAATCTCCCAGTGGCTGTGTTGCGGCAATACGTTCAAACTCTTACGTACGACCAAGTACGCTGCGACCTTGAACGTATTTTGCGCCTTGCCCTTGGGGTTTTTGAACGACCTGCAGCATAAAGAGTTTTGTAGCAGTCAGCTAGGTTGATAGACAGCCTTGGAGTTGATTATAACCGGCGTTGCCTTTCGAGGTGGCGCCGGTTTTTTTGATTTAAAATTGAAGGATTGAGAGATTTAGGGATTGAAAAATTGAGGAATTGAAGGATTTAAGTATTGAAGAATTGAAGAACAAAGAGAAAATCATGACTTGAAGAGTTGCAAGATTGGAAAAAAATATAAATTATATACATTTGCAAATCAATAATTGTAGAACAGAAATTTGCAAAGTTGAATATTGAAAAAACTGCTCTGCTTTGTAAGAGCCAAGCAGGCGCCTGGCGGTCCGGGGAGGGAAGGTCGGTGGAGTGTGTATTGTGCTGTGGCTGGGGCGGATAGATAAAGAAACGGCGTGAGTACGGTTAGTTACTGGTTTTTTAGAGAGTTGGTGAAGAGGGGTTGTGTCCAAATCGGTATCGAAATCGGGATCGGGATCGGGATCGAAATCGATCCAATCCTTCAATTCCTCTATCCCCTCAATTTGTTTATTTTTCTGCCCGGGTAGGTCGGCTGAAAGCAGAGCGTCAGCCGACGTCAGCTGTATCCCCGGCAAGAGAGATACAGTGGACTGGATTCCGCACACCTTCTCATTTGCCAACCGGGAATGACGGTTCAGCCCACAGGCCGCGGTGTTCCTGCCGGGCCTGGGCTTCCAGGGAGCGCCAGAAGCGGCAGATCCGTGTGCCGCAGTCCGCGCGGTCGACCCAGGCGTAGCCGGCGCGGATGAGTTCTTCGGCCAGATTCTGGCCGTCGCCTTCAATATAGACATGGGCCTGGTGCCCCTGTACCGGCACGACCTCGACCCGGTTGAGCGGGGCCAATTCGTTTTTGATACACCGTTGGACCTGGGCTTGGTGCGGGTGGCCCTTGGGCACGCTGTCCACACCGAACAGACTCACCCGCTTGACCTCCTGCTCCGTCTTGATCACCAGCACCTGCGAAGAGGCGATCTCTAGCACCCGTCCCGGCCAAGCCCAGGCACTTCCGGTGGAACCGATGAGCACCAGCAAGAGAAAGAGAATCCGGATTCTATGTCTTGTCACGCTGCGCATCCTCCGCCAGCACCCGTGCCAGATAGCGCCGCCCGACAAGCGCGGCGGTGAGGGCCGCGGCCCAGGTGACTCCAAAAATCCCCCACCAGATGCCGAGCAACCCCACGCCCAAGACCTTGATCAGCAGGCTGAAGACAAGGGCCGGGCCGACGATCTGCCGAGCCAGGCCGATCCAGACCCCGAACATGGGACGCTTGACGCCCTGCAACGCGGCGACGTGCACAAACAGGATGACGTAGGCGAAAAAGACGAGGGCGTCGATGCGCAGGTAGGTCGTCCCGATATCCACGACCGCCGGATCGTCGGTGAAGACCCCCATCAGTGGCCGCGCCAGGAGCAGGACCCCGACGGTCCCGATGCCGGTGACTATGGCGCCGTATTGCAGAGCTTTGCCGATGGTCTCCCAGATCCGGGCATGGCGCTGTCCGCCGCGGTTCTGGGCCACCAGGCTCAACGTGGCGATGTTCAGGCCGATGCTCGGCAACAGCGCAATCTGTTCCACGCGCATGGCCGAGCCGTAGGCGGCGACAGCCTGCGGACCGAAGTCGCTGACAAAATAGGTGATGACATAGATGCCGAGGCCGATGGTCATGTAGTTCAGGCTCGAGGGGAGTCCCTGTCTGGCGATTTCCCGACAGGGGCGCCATTGGGGGATGAGGTCGCGCCATTGTTGCATGCGCACCAGGCCGGTTTTGCGGGCTTTCCAGCCCAGGTAGGCCGCGC
Source organism: Desulfohalobium retbaense DSM 5692 (assembly GCF_000024325.1). Taxonomy (NCBI): domain Bacteria; kingdom Pseudomonadati; phylum Thermodesulfobacteriota; class Desulfovibrionia; order Desulfovibrionales; family Desulfohalobiaceae; genus Desulfohalobium; species Desulfohalobium retbaense. The sequence continues at coordinate 494,610 of NC_013223.1, forward strand.
CTCCAGCCTGGATGCAGATGGTGGCCAAGGCCACGCCCTGGATGCCCATTGCGGGCACGCCGTACCCCCCGAAGATGAACCACGGATCGAGGACACAATTGGCGGCGAAACCGGCAATGAGGAAGTTGCGAAAGGGACGGGTGTCGCCCTGGGCCTGGAGGATGGCGTTATTCATGTACACGAGCAGAAAGGCGGCCGCCCCGATGAAAATGGTGTCCATATACTCCAGGGTGATCGCCAGGTAATCGCCTGAAGCGCCGAGGGAGCGAAACAGCCACGGCGAGACAGCGATCCCCACGCCTGTGAGGAGGATGCCGGTGATCAGTCCAAATACCAGTCCCTGCAGGGCCAGGCGGCCCGCCTCTTCGTGGTCGTAGCTGCCCAGGGCGTTGCCGATGAGCGCTGTGGTGCCGGTTTGCAGTCCCGAGCCCATGGCAATGATCAGGAAAAAGGCTGGAAACGAAAGCGACAGCGCGGCCAGGGCCTGCGTGGAGAAATGGCCAGCGAAATAGGTGTCGACCACATTGAACATGGTGTGAAAAAAGATGCCGATGCTCGCCGGGATGGCGATCTGGCGGATGAGCTGCGGAATGGGGCGGGTGGTGAGGTCGCCTTTGTTCTGCGGCATAGGGGCCTCTTGGCAGATCGCTGAAAATCTCCCAATGGCTGCGTTGCGGCAAAACGTTCAAACTCTTACGTATTCCATATACGCTGCGACCTTGAACGTTTTTTGCGCCTTGCCCTTGGGATTTTTGAGCGATCTGCGGGTGCGGTTTTGAGCAACCATTTGGGCAGATCGCTGAAAATCTCCCAATGGCTGCGTTGCGGCAAAACGTTCAAACTCTTACGTATTCCATATACGCTGCGACCTTGAACGTTTTTTGCGCCGTCCCTTGGGATTTTTGAGCGACCTGCGGGTGCGGTTTTGAGCAACCATTTGTGGAGGTCGCTGAAAATCTCCCAATGGCTGCAAAGCGGCAAAACATTCGAACTCTTGCGTATTCCATATACGCTGCGACCTTGAACGTTTTTTGCGCCTTGCCCTTGGGATTGTTGAGCGAGCTGCAGGTGCGGTTTTGAGCAGCCATTTGTGGAGGTCGCTGAAAATCTCCCCATGGCAGCAAAGCGGCAAAACGTTCAAATTTATCCGTATTGTCTATGCGCTGCGATCTTGAACGTTTTTTGCGCCTTACCCTTGGGATTGTTGAGCGAGCTGCGGGTGCGGTTTTTGAGCAGCCATTTGGGGAGATCGCTGAAAATCTCCCCATGGCAGCAAAGCGGCAAAACGTTCAAACTCTTTCGTATTGCCTATACGCTGCGACCTTGAACGTTTTTTACGCCGTCCCTGGGGATTGTTGAGCGACCTGGGAGATAGCGTGTCTTTTCCCAGCCATTCAGTTCACTCAACCGGTGCAGGGCGGCGGCAGTGTCGCGCCACTGTAGGGATTCCGGCGAATAGAAGCAAGTGAGCGGGGGCGGTTGACCGTCGGCTGGGCATATTTTTTGTCAATTGTATGGCAGTGTTGTGTCTTTTTGCGCGGGCCGGTTGCCAAGAGAGGGTGGACTGTGTATGGCGGGAATTATCTGCTCAAGGCGTGTGAAGCGGCACTGGCGGGACGCGAGCCATGTTCGGGTGAGCACGCCGCAAATGCGGGAGGCGGAACGTGCGCGTCCTCGTACTCAACGCCAATTACACCTATCTGCACAGCATCAGCTGGAAACGGGCCATCAACCTCTATCTCAAGGGGAAGGTGGAAGTCCTGCAGTACAGTACGCTCAAGGTCGCCAGTTTCGGAACCGAATTCATGGTGCCGGCCATTGTGCGTCTGGTAAAGATGGTGCGCCGGATCTACAAAGGCAAAGTCCCACTCAATAAGCGTAACATCTTTCTTCGCGACGGGTACCGCTGTCAGTATTGCGGCGGGTCTTGCCGCGACCATCCGACCATCGACCATATCCTGCCCAAGTCGCGCGGAGGCCAGACCACCTGGACCAACAGCGTGACCTCCTGCCGGGGATGCAACCAGCGCAAGGGGAACAAGACCCCGAGCGAAGCCCGTATGCCCTTGCTGCGCCAGCCCAGTCAGCCGACCATCGGTGAATTCCTCCATATCCAGAACCACCATTCCGGGATCCAGGAATTGGTCAACTCTTTACTTCAGCAAGAAACATAGCCGGACGGGGACACGGGCCGTGCGGCTGTTGTAGCTCTCTTTGTCTTCAGCGTGTTGTGGGTATCAGTTATCGGTTATCAGCAAGCAGTTATCTGGAGAGGTGCTCAGGGGGGGGAATATCTGGTTTTCCAGTGTGCTTAAAACCACTGTCCTGGAATCTCAAATCAAAATTCGATTTTGATTGGGACTAAAGGCGGTGCAGCTTTGTTGTCGTTTCAAATGCGACCCGGTCACAGCCAGCGGCTGCAAACCAACGCTTTCGTCGGCTGGCGCTGCGCTTCCAGCCGACCTACGGGAGCGTAAAACCACAATCCGATTTCGATACCGATCCTGATAGCGATAGCAACCTGATAGCGATAGCAATTTGAAGAGGCCCCCATTCTTCAATTCCTCGATCCCTCAATTTTCAATCCCATAATTCACCACTCATCTTCGTGCGTAGGTCGGCTCCGGCGGAGCCGAAGCCGACATGGAGATCTCCACCCCAGATGAAAGGTCGGAGACCCGATTTCGATACCGATCCCGATAGCGATGTGATGGTGGTTTTTTTTCCGTCTTCTGTCCTCCGTCTTCCGTCCTCAGTGTTCCGTCCTCCGTCTCCTGTCTGCGCCTCTCCTCTTCTCCAGGCCGTTCAGTCGATGTCCGTTTCATCCGGTACGAAGCCGCACAGCCGTTTGGCCAGCAGTTCCTCCTGTTTCTCGGGGGCGTGGTTGTAGCGAAACTCGATTTCCTTGAGATACAGTGGGAAGCGGGGCGGGCTGATCCCTTTGTACCCCTTGAGCTGCTCGAGGACGAAGGCGCAGAACGGAGTGGCCGCCGGACGGCTTCCGTGTTCTGGCGTTATGAGGTACCACGGAAAATCCGGGCTGCCACAGAGGATGAGACTCGAGTAGCGCCGGTAGGCCCCGGTGACGAGGATATTGCCGTGACAGCTGGCCGGGAGGTGGAAGCTGCGGTGGAAGTGGAGGATGTCTTCGGTCGTGAAATGGGGCAGATAGTCCAGAAAGGCCATGCCGCGCCGTTCGATGATGCCGAAGACGGGGGGTGTCTGGCATTGGACATGGTTGAGCCCCTGGACCTTGCCTTTATGGAGGCAGGCCGAGAGACCGGTTTGTCGCCCCATGATCTGCGCCCCGTCCAGAGATCCGGCGGTGATGGCGAAGCGGCAGACGGTTGCCGCTTTGTAGACGACATTATAGGACCGTCCCAGGGCTTCGGCAGCCTCCTTGAGCGGGCGTCCCTGGCAGAAGAGACGGATGAAGCAGAGCCAATGGCTGCTGCCAAGACCCGCGGAATTGAGCCAGCGACCGCTGAAGTCATGGAAGGTGTAGCCGCATCCCCCGCACCGTTTGCGCCCTGAGGCGAGGTGATAGATGGCGGTCTCCCGGCATCGCGGGCAAAAGACGGTGCCGTCGGGCCAGCAGAATCCGGAGAGACGGGCGTGGGCGCTCTCCTCAGAAAGTGTGCAGGGAGTATCGAGCATGGGACAGGATATGTACACCACTGCTGACAGACCAAGCAAGGGGGGGCTGATTGCCGCCGCCGTCCTCGGTGCGCTGCTCATCCTGCTGGCCGCGTTAGTCCCCGGCTGTCCGGTCCAGCGCGACTCCAACTCTGACAGCCCTATCTCCACCGGGGTCACGGAAAATCAGATCTTTCTTGGCTCATCCCTGGCGCTGGAAGGCCACGCCGGGTATCTCGGCTCACAGCTCTACCACGGGGCCATGGCCTATATCCGGGAGATCAACGCCCAGGGGGGCGTTCACGGCCGGCGTATTGTGGTCCGAGCTTACGACGACAGCTACGAACCGCCGCAATGTCTGGCCAACACCCAGCGGCTGATCATTGAAGACCAGGTTTTTGCCCTCTTTTCTTATGTCGGCACACCGACCACGGTGAAGGTGGTGCCGATGATCGAGGACGCCGAGATCCCCCTGGTGGGCATGTTCACCGGCGCCAACGGACTCAGGGAGCCGTACAATCGGCTGCTGATCAATATTCGGCCCTCGTATTACCAGGAGACCGCGGCCATTGTCCGGCATCTCGTCGAAGGCCTCGAGAAGGAACGGATCGCCGTGTTTTACCAGTTCGACGCCTACGGCTTCGACGGACTGGCCGGGACCGAACTGGCCCTGCGGCAGTACGATCTGACCCCGGTGGCGCGCGGCTCCTACATTCGCGGCACCCTGGATGTCAGCGACGCCCTGCGCCGGATACGCACATCGCGAGCTGACGCCGTGGTCATGATCGGAACCTCGAAACCGTGTGCCAAGCTCATCCAGATGGCCCGCCGCAGTGGCTACACGCCCACCTTCTATGCCCTTTCCTTTGTCGGCGCCGAAGATCTGGCCTACCACTTGGCCAGGTATTCCGTGGATGACGCTTCGGTGTTCATGTCCCAGGTGGTGCCGCCGCCCACCGCAGCGGCCACCGAGGAGATTTTGCCGCTTGCCCGGGAGTATATCCAACTCCTGAAACGGTATTACCCTGAGGAGACGCCGAATGTAGTCGGCCTGGAAGGGTATCTCAACGCCCGTATTCTCGTTGAAGGATTGCGCCGGGCCGGGCGGGACTTAACGAGGGAGCGGTTTCTTCAGGCTTTTCAGCAAATGCGGAATTTCGATCTTGGCGGCCGAACCCGCATCCGGTTCGGGCCCCAGGACAATCAGGGGTTGGACGAAGTCTATCTGACTCGACTGCAGGATGGGGCGTTTCAGTTGTTGGAGGAATGAGAAGAAGTTTTACGTGTTACGTTTTAAGTGTTAAGTGTTACGTGTTAAGATTTAAGATTTGAGATTTAAGAAGATTGAAGAATTGAGGAATTGAGGAATTGAAGAATTCAGAAATTGAGGAGTCAGGAAATAAGGAGATTGAGGAATTGAAGAGTTTAGAGATTGAAGAATTCAAGAGCTGAAGAATCAGGTGGTGATTTGGGTTTTATTACCTGGTTTAATATACAAGAGGTATGATTTTTTAGGTGCTGTCTTTCTTCCTTAAAACTTAACACATAAAACATAAAACTTTTTAAAAAAAAAATGAACGTGACGCTGAAGAATAAAATTTTCTTGTCCATGCTGACCGTTATACTGGTCATCAGTGTAGCCATCGCTTTTCTGGCCCGGTGGATACTGGTCTCCGGGCTGACGAGTGAGCTCAAGATGCGGGGTGTGGCTATTGCCCGGAGCATCTCTGAGCGCGGCGGCGGCTATATCCTGGACAAGGAGTACCCGCAATTGTTGAGTCTCATCTTTGACGAGGCCCAATTGCGGGAGCGTCACCATCTGATCGACTACATCTACGTCCTCGACCGTGAGCACACTGTCCTGGCCCACACCTTTACCAGGCCGTTTCCCGAATCGTTGCACATGGCCAATCCCATCCCGCCCGGCGCCCGGGAAAGCATGCAATTGGTGCCGGTGGCCGAGGGAGAAGCCTTTGACATCGGCGTGCCCATCAAAGAAGGCATCTACCGCATCGGCACGGTCCACGTCGGATTGAACAAGAGCCACATCGACAGCCTTGTCTACAAACTCCGGGTGACTTTTCTGGGGTTTATCTCCGCGGTCGTGGTCATCGTATTTGTTATCAGTCATTTGCTGGCGAAATACATCACCAGGCCCATCCGGTCGCTGACCGGCGCCGCTGATGAACTCAGCCGGGGGAATTTCGACGTCTCTCTTGAGGATTTAAGCGGTGTGGAACTGGGCGACAAATTGCAGCAATGCCCGGCCTACCGGGATACGAATGTGCCCTGCTGGCATCTTGACGGGGCGTCGCCGAACGACGGCTGTCCGGAGGACATCGCCCAGGACGAGCCGCAATGCCGGGAATGCGTTTTTTACCGCCCCCGCTCGGGCGACGAGGTCTCCCAATTGGCCACGGCCTTTCGGAACATGGTCGGCTCCATCCGGCTGTATCGCAAACGGCTCCAGGAATCGGAAGAAAAGTACCGCTCCCTGTTTGCCAGCGGACCGGACCCGGTGTTCGTCCTGGCCCAGGAGGATATGCGCATCCTCGATGCCAATCCCCGGGCGCAGGAGATTTACGAATACGGGGCCGACGAGTTGCGGGGTATGCCCTTTGCCGAACTCGCTCCAGATCAGGCCCAGAAATGTGTCCACGATTTCGTCGAAGATATGCCCATGCAGGGGTGTGTCTATTATCCCAAGGAGATCCATTACAAACGGGACCAGCATCCGTTCTTTGTCAATGCCCACGCCTGCGTCATCAGCTACACCGGCTGTCCGGCCCTGATCGTGGCCTGCACCGACATTACGGAGATGATCGAAAAAGACGCCCAACTCATTCAGGCGGCGAAGATGAAGAGCCTTGGCGAGATGTCCGCCGGGATCGCCCATGAGCTCAACCAGCCGTTGAACGCCATCAAGATGGGCAGTGATTTTCTGGCGCTTACGGTGGAGCGGGGGACGGAACTGCCGCCGGAACGGTGGCAGGGCGTGGTCCACGAAATCAGCGCTCAAGTCGACCGGGCCGCCGGCATCATCGCCACCTTGCGGGCGTTTGGTCGCAAAGAGACGCTTTCCAAGGATGTTCTGGACATCAATGAGCCGATCAAGGCGGTGCTCTCTATCCTGCGGCAGCAATTTCAACTCCACAATGTTGATTTTCATCTGGCTCTTGGTCAGAATCTGCCGCCTGTTCTGGCCCAGGACACCCGGTTGCAGCAGGTTTTTTTCAATCTCTTTACCAACGCCAAAGAGGCCATTGAAGAGCTGCGCCGCAGTTCGCCGCAGGCCGAGGGCACTATCCATGTCCGGACCTGGGCGGCGGACGGGCGGGTCTGCGCTGCGGTCTGCGATACCGGGCCCGGTATCCCTGATTCCCTGCGCCAGACCCTTTTCGAGCCCTTTGTCTCCTCGAAGTCGAGCGGGCAGGGCATGGGTTTGGGGCTGGCGATCACCCAGTCCCTGGTCCGCGACTATCAAGGGACCATCACCATCGACAGCACGCCGGGTGAAGGGGCGTGCTTTACGGTATCTTTTCCGGTGGCCAAGACCGCCCCGGGCGTTTTGCAAAGGAGCACCCCATGACCGAAGCCGTTCTGGTCATTGATGACGAGCAACCCACTTTGGATATGTTCGCCCTGTTTCTGGAGGCCTTTGGCTATACACCGCTCACCGCCCTGACCGGGGAGGAGGGGTTGCGCCTGTTCGACGCCCACCAGCCGCCGCTGGTGATGACGGACATTAAAATGCCGGGCATGGACGGGATTGAGGTCTTGCGGGCGATCAAAAAACGGTCGCCGGCCACCGAAGTCATTGTCATCACCGGGCACGGGGATATGGAACTCGCTTTGCGGGCCCTGGAATGCGACGCCGCCGATTTTATCAATAAGCCGCTGGGCCGCGAGGCCCTGGAGACCTCATTGGAGCGGTGCAAGGAGCGCCGGGCCTGCAGCCGGGAGCAGGAGCAGAATATTGAAGTCCAGTCTCTGGAGTCGGCAGTGGTGGTCACTGCGCACGGCCATGTGACCAGCGAGAGCGAACCGTTTTTGCGCCAAGCCCTGGAGCGGGCCGCAGCAAAGGCGCGTGGGGCGATGGTTCTTCATTTTCCGGCCAGCGTTTCGGTCAACGGCGGCGGGCTGGCGGCCCTTGAAAGCCTGCTGCGGGAGTATCCGCAGCTGCGGGTCGTCTGTCTCTCCGAGAACTTCCAGGAGGTCTTCCGCCGCCTTGGGCTGCATGAGCTGGCGCCGCTGTATGGGTCTTTGGAGGAGGCGGTGGGGATAGATATTGAAGAAAATTGAGGGATTTTGAAATTGAAGGATCGAGGGATTGATGAATCAAGGGATTGAAGAATAGGAATCCTTTTCAAATCGGGATCGGTATCGAAATCGGGATCGATCTTCGCGAAGCGGTTATCTGGTATCCGTGAACGGATATGAGGGAGTCACGGCCAGTCCCGACGCCTTGAGATTAAATTGCTGAACGCGAAGCGTCCGACGGAAGCCTTTGAACAGATCGTGTGCAGTGACCCTGCCCTGCCTTTTCATGTCGGGTTGATTTTCCTGTCGGCTTCGGCTCCGCCGGAGCCGACCTCCGCACTGTCACATCTCTTTGCAAATACGACCACAAATGGAAACCACTCTATGTCTGAAATACATACTCCGCAGCGCGTCGCAGTTATCGGCGGCGGGCTGGCTGGCTCGGAAGCAGCCTGGGCCCTGGCCCACCGCGATATCGAAGTAACGCTTTTCGAAATGAAACCGGAGCGGTTCTCCCCGGCGCACACCGAGTCCGGCCTGGCCGAACTGGTCTGTTCCAACTCCTTGCGCTCCGACGACACGACCACGGCGGTTGGCCAGCTCAAGCGGGAAATGGAGTCCGCCGGCAGTCTGATCATGGATGCGGCCCGGAAGACCCGGGTCCCGGCAGGCAAAGCCCTGGCCGTGGACCGGCATGCCTTTTCCGCCGCCGTCACCAGCGCCCTGGAGGCGCACCCTCGTATTGGTCTTCGGCGTCAGGAGATCCGCTCGCTGACCGACCCGGCCCTGTCCGGGTTTGACGCTGTGGTTGTCGCGGCGGGGCCGTTGGCTTCCGAAACCCTGGCCGCGGATCTGGTCCAGCGCATCGGGGGGGAAGATCTCTATTTCTATGACGCCATCGCGCCGATTGTGAACACCGATTCTGTGGACATGGACGTCGCCTTCTGGGCCTCACGCTACAATCCGGAGGAGAAGGACTATCTCAATTGCCCCATGGACGAAGCGACCTATTATCGCTTTCGCCAGGCCCTCCTGGACGGGGACAAGGTGCCGGCGCGGGAGTTTGAAAAGTCGGTCCATTTCGAGGGGTGTCTGCCTGTAGAGACCTTGGCTGAGCGCGGGGAATTGGCCCTGGCCTACGGGCCGCTCAAACCGGTCGGCCTGGAAGACCCGCGGACCGGGAAACAGGCCTTTGCCGTGGTCCAATTGCGTCCCGAAAACGCGGCAAAGACCATGTGCAATCTGGTCGGGTTCCAGACCAAACTGACCTATCCGGAGCAAAAGCGGGTCTTTCGGATGATCCCCGGGCTGGAGCAGGCCGAATTTGTGCGCATGGGGTCCATCCACCGGAATACCTTTGTCAATGCCCCGCGGGTCCTGCTCCCCCATCTGGAACTTCGGGACATGCCGGGCGTTTACCTCGCTGGCCAGATCACCGGGGTCGAAGGGTATGTGGAGTCGGCGGCCAGTGGGTTCTGGCTCGGGAAATTCCTTGGCGGGCGTTTGCACGGCGAAGCGGTGGATCTGCCCCCCGTGGAGACGGCGATGGGGGCGCTTTTGGGGCATCTCTCCACGCCGAACAAGCATTTTCAGCCCATGAACGTGAATTTCGGTCTCATGCCCCCGCTCGGGGTGCGGGCCAAAAAAGCCCGGCGTAAGGAACTCTACGCTGAGCGGGCCGACCGGGCTTGGCAGCATTGGCTGGAGGGGCAAACGACCGAGGAGCAGGCATGAACAGGGAACGCGTTACCGGGTTGGTCCTGACGTTCAACGGCGAACGGGTCCTGGAACAGACCCTGGCCTCGCTGGCCTTTTGCGACGAGATCCTGGTGGTCGATTCCGGGAGTACGGACCGGACCCTGGCTATTGCCGAGGCGGCCGGAGCGCGGATTCTGACTCGGGCCTGGGAGGGCCCTGGGCCGCAGTTCGCTTTCGCCTTCGAACAGGTGCGCACCAACTGGGTGGTCTCCCTGGACCACGACGAGTATTGCACGCCGGAACTCCAGGAGGAGATCCAGGGCGTGCTGGCCAATCCCGGCGAGATGGCCGGCTGGTACTGCCCCCGGCGCTCCTTTTATTTTGATCGCTTCCTGGCCCACAGCGGCTGGTACCCGGATTATCTGCTGCGGGTTTTCCGGCTGGAGCGCATGGAACTCAAGATTTCCATGCCCCATTACAGCTTCCATCCTCAGGGCCCTACCGGAAAACTTCAGGGCGACATCGTCCACTATCCCTACAGCGGACTGGCTGAGCATCTGGAGAAAATCAACAGCTATACCCAGAGCGCGGCTGAAGACAAATTCGCGCGCGGCGAACGCGCTGGGCTGGGTAAAGCGTTGGGCCACGGTCTGGCCCGGTTTTTCAAGATCTATGTGCTCAAAAGGGGATTTCTGGACGGGCGGGCCGGGCTGATCCTGGCTCTCAACGGTTTTTTCTATGTCTTCCACAAGTATATCCGGGTGGCGGAGTTGGGGAAGGAGGAGAAGAAGAAGGGAAGTGTCAAGTTTTAGGTTTTAAGTGGTTAAGAAGATTGAGGAATTGAGGAATCGAGGAATTGAAGGATTGAAGACGTGGGGCCTCTGCAAATCGCTATCGGGATCGAAATCGGGACTCCGGCTTTTCCTCTCGAGGTGTGATCTCGTTGGGGGGCTTTGGCTCCGTCGGAGCCGCCCTCCCTCCTGCCAAGGCAGCGATTGGGTGCCACGTAAAAGAGCCGCTGACCATCAGGTCAGCGGCTCTTTTACGTGGCATTTTAAAAAAAGGGAAAGCGCTTAATCCTGTTTCTCGTGGCAGGTCGTGCAGCCGATAGGACCGGTGGGCTCACCGGCTTTCTTGAGCTGCATATGGCAGCCCAGGCAGCTGGCTTGACTCGATTTTTTGTGGAAAGCGTAATAGATGGTGCTGCCTTCCATTTTCATGGTGCCCCGCTGGTCGTGGCACCCCTCGGCGGAGCAGCTCTTGATCTCGGAAAAGCCGTCCCACATATGGTGGCAGGTCATGCAGTCATGGGCGTAGTGGGAATCATGGGAAAAGTGGCTCGGACCCAGCCGGGGCATGATTTCCGGAGCCTCGTAGGTGATGTTCGAGGGCGGCATCTGGGCTTGCAATGTGGGCAGCACAGCGAAACCGACCACAACCAAACAGGCCAGGGCGAAACAGATCTGTTTTTTCACGACACACTCTCTCCTTCCTTCTATACTGATCGGATGAACAATAGCCTGCCCTTACCCTGGCCCCTTCGATCCTGTCAAGATTGGCAGGCCGTTGAATATCTCCCCATGGCAGACAGCTGCAATACGTTCAAACTTGTACCTACGGCTAAGTACGCTGCGACCTTGAACGTTTTGTCGCCGTCCCTTGGGATTTTTGAACGACCTGCGTACTACGAAATTTCTCAACAGTCAGTTGAACTGCCCTTCACGGCTCAGTGCTTGGGGACGGGAGGGCGACTTCGGCCAGTTCCGGCCCCAGATATTCCCGCTCGTTTTCGCCAAGAATGCCCAGGGAGAGGCAGATCAGGGTCCAGAGGTGCACGGTGTGCCAGCCGCCCTGGAAATGGTCGCTCAGGTCATGGATCTGCGAATGGCAGTTGTGGCAGGGCGCGATGCAGTATTGGGCGCCCGTGGCCATAATCTGTTCGTATTTACGCTGTCCGTAGGCATGTCGGGCTTCGGTATACCCGGACTGGAGAAAGCCGCCCCCGCCGCCGCAACAATAATTGTTGGAGCGGTTGGGGTACATCTCCCGGAAGTTGGCTTCGCCGACCACGGAACGGACTACGTAGCGCAAATCCTCGGCCACCGGATCGCCCAGAGATTTGCGGACCAGCTGGCAGGGGTCCTGGACGGTGAAGGTGATGCCCAGATCGTTGTTCCAGTCCGAATTCACCGGCAGCAGCCCCTCGCGGATCCAGCGGGCGTACCAGCGAATGATGGAATCGAGTTCGAAATTGGGGGTGATCCCGAATTTGTGCAGTCCGGCCCGGACCGCGTAAAATTCGTGGCCTCACTCGGTGTTGAGCCAGACCTTGGCCCCGAGATTCTCCACAGCCTGGACTTTGTTGCGGACAATGGATTCCCAGGCCTCGTCATCGGCCAGGAACATGCAGTAATTTTCCGCGGCCCAGCCCACGGAGGAATAGGTCCAGTCCGCGCCGACGTAGTTGAGGATCTTCCACAGCGGGACCATCTCGTCGGGTTCGGTGACCGGCTCCCGGGAGTTCTGGTTGAGAAAAAAGTAGGCCCCCTTCTTGTTCATCGGCGCCTGGAGTTCAGCGCAGTCAGGCTGGTTCTCCTGGATCTCTTCGAGGACATCGGCGACTACGAATTCGAAGTCTTCCGCCCCGGCGCCCATGGCCGAATTGGTCTCCTTGTTGATCGCCTGATCGCAGGAGCCGCGGATGCCCTTGGGTCGGTCCTCGCGGGGCCACCGGGCCCGGGCCTGGTAGACAAGCTGGGGGATGTCGATTTGCATGGGACAGACCCTGATGCACCGCTGGCACATGGTGCACATCCAGACCCAGGGGGAGTTGATGGCCTCCTCCTCCAGCCCCAGGGCGATAAGACGTAGAAATTTGCGGGGATCAAGCCCCTCAAGACCGGAAGCGGGGCACCCGGAGGCGCACAGGCCGCAGGTCAGACACATATCCAGTCCGCCGGCCTCGGGGAGGAGGTCCCGCAGGGCAGCGGTGAAGGTCGAGACGGGGGGACCGTCCAATACATGGGGCGGGTGATGGCCCGGCGTCGGCGGAGTGGTATTCGCGTTTTCGAGCATGGTCGGCCTCCTGGCGGGTCGGCGGGGCGCTGGGTGTCTTCCACTACAGGCTATATGACCCTACAATGCGTTGCAGAGCCTGTCCACATGGTTGGGGGTGTGGCACCGCTTCAGCGCCGGGCCGGATAACGCGGGCGGCCTGTCGCCGCCCGCGGGTATGAAGGAGCTGCTGGCCTCTGACATAACGTGCTCTGCCTTTCGCTTAATCATACAGCGCGCACCGCAGGTCGAAGTGGCGGTTGACGCTCATGGTCGGGCAGCTGGCGTTCAAGGCGACCTGGGCCACCGTGGAGCCGAGATAGGCCTTTTCCGGGTCGGTTTCCTTGGAGTGGTGGGCCATGATGATCAGATCGGCGTCCTTGAGGCGCGCGAACTTGAGGATTTCCATGGCCGGCGTGCCTTCCCAGGTTTCAAAGTGGTATTCCTGGACCCCTTTGAGCTTTTCATCAAACTCATCGGCCATGCGCTGTTTGACCCGGTCGATCTCCTGGTCCGTGGCCATCTTGCCGGCGGAGCCGTTTTCCAGGACGTGGAAGACGTGCAGGGCCGCCTTGTATTGGCGGGCCATCTGCCCGGCATAGAGCATGGCGCACTCGGCCTGGTAGGAGAAATCCGTGGCCACGACAATGTTTTTGAAGTCCATGCGAGTCTCGGGCACCGGCCGGGAGACGACCATGACCGGGCAGCGCGCCTTCTGGCTGACACGTTCCAGGGTCGAGCCGGCCATACCCCACATCTTGGCCCGCTTCTCGGCAAACTCCTTGGTGTGCGTGCCCATGACAATAAGGTCCGCGTTGACTTTGCGGGCCAGGCGCAGGAGTTCGCTGTGCGGGACGCCGGGGATAACTTCGTAGCAGCAATTCTCCAGATCGCAGGTCCGTTCGCCGTAGTATTCCTGGATCTGTTTCTTGATGCGCTCGACTTCTCCCGATGGAATCATGTGCTCTATGGCTCCCCACCCAGGCGAGGGCAAGCCACAGACATGGGTGACAATGAGTCGGGCATCGTGTTTCCGGGCAAAGGCGAAGGCTGCATCGGCAGCGGCTTCGGTGACCTGCGACGAGGTGGCGGCGAGAACGATGTCCTTAAACATGGTCATACCCCCTTGTGGTCAAAGGGTTGGGATCGGTGGTTGCCCCGGGCCGGAGCCAAAAACAGGGTCGAAAATTTGGTTCTTTGACGGATCCTGTGGATTTTTGGAGTTTGCCGTCTCTTCTGTGTGCCCACTTTCGGCCCGGTATTTTCTCAATCCCGCCAAAGGGGGATCCTTGCCCCCTCCGGACTCTCAAGTGGAACAGAACTCCAGGTGTCGAAGATGGCCCTTGTTGTATCGGAATCCGTCTGGGAGCATTCAGTTCGCGGTCCGGTTTCCCCCTTTTGGCGGGACCAAGAAAATGTGCGGGCCTTTCGCTCGAAGCACACAGAAGAGACGGCAAACTTTTGCGTCTGAAATTCCATGCTCTGTGACGAAGAGCCGAAAATTTGAGGCTGGGCCGCGTGCTTCGCTTTCTCTTCATTGATTTGGCGAAGCCCGTCTTCGAAAGCGTTCAGGAGACGGCGTCCGCCTCCGGCTGCTTTTCCGGAACCAGGCCCGCCAATCCGTGGACAAACTCTCCGGCGTGGAGATTCTTGTTCAACTGCACCTCCCCAGGAGTCAGGCCGAGCGCCAGTCCGATCAATTGCGGCAGATAGAGAATCGGTAGCGGCTCGTCGTCGGGAAAGCGGTGCAGGGCGTTTTTTTGAAATCCCTCCAGATTGAGCTGGCACATGGGACAGACGGTGACCACGGCGTCGGCGCCCTGGGCGCTGTGGAGGATGCGTCCGACATTGTGCAGGGCGACCTCCTTGTGCGTGGTCATCAGTGAGGCCCCGCAGCAGGCATTGCCCAGGCGCCAGGGATGGATCTCCGCTCCCACGGCCCGGAGGATCGGCTCCATGCTCGTGGGAATTTCCGGGTCGTCGAAGCGGGCGAAGGGGCGCAGGATCTGGCAACCGTAGTACGGGGCGATCCGCAGGCCGTTGAGGGGCGACGTCGTCTCGGTCGTCAACGTCTCCAGGATCTCTGGGCGTCCCAGAACTTCCAGCAGGTGAACGACGACCGGGTGGTCTCCGTCGTAGACCAGGTCTTCTTCAGCCAGGACCGTGTTCACCCGCCGTTTGCGTTCCGGGACAGGAGCGTCTTCCATTTCCACCCGCAGATGGTTCAGGTAGCAGGCGCTGCACGGGATGAGGACCCCCTCGTTTTCGTCCAGGCCTTCGGCCAGGGCCAGATTGCGGGCCGGCAGGACATGGGTCAGCAATTGGCTGACCGGCTCAACCGCGCTGGCACCGCAACAGGTCCAGTCCGGGATCTCCTCCAGCGTGATCCCGAGACGGGCGCACAGGGCTCGGGTCGACGTGTCGTATTCCTTGGCCGTGGCGGTCAGGGAGCATCCGGGGTAGTAGGCGTAGCGCATGGGGCACCTTCCATGAGTTGGGCTTTGGCGAAAAGCCGGTCCAATTTGCCGAGGCCTTTGACGCGGGGATGGCCGGGGTGGACTTTACCGCGGCGCAGGAGCTTGGTCCCCAGGGGGGTGAAGGCCATCGGCACCCGGGGATCGCGCATGGCCCAGAAATAGTGGAGCATCATGTCCATTTCCTGGACCCGGCCGTAGCGGCGGACATTGTCCATAAAGACCTCGTAGAACGCGGCTTGGCGCCGATCGTGCAGCGTCTCGCGCGGCGCCAGCCGTTTGAGGGTGTTCACGGCTTCGGTCAGCGGCAGGCCGCGCGGGCAGCGCAGGGTGCAGGTGTAGCAATTGGAGCAGAGCCAGAAGGTGTGGCTGTGCCAGATGTCCTCGAACTGGCCGAGGAGCACCAGCCGCCAGACCTGTCGGGGCGTCAGATCCATGGCCCCGCTGTTGGGACAGGAGGCGCTGCAGGTGCCGCATTGCATGCAGGCCTGGACCATGTCCTGGAGCTGCTGGAGAGCGGCGTCTTCGTGCGAACCGGAATATGTCGTGGTCATTGGACTTCTCCTGAACTTCTCGTTGGCAGCCGGAACCCTGCCTGTGACCGGGCACGCGCCTGAAACGCTTTCTGGACAACCACTCCGGTCAGGGGACGACCCCCAGAGAGGCGTCGATTTCCGCCAGGACCTGTTCGTCCTGGAAGCCACGCAGGACTGCTGCACTGTTCGGGCAGACTGCAGTGCAGGCCCCGCATCCCTGGCAGAGGATTTCGTCGACGACGATCTGTTCGTTCTCCCAATCCAGACTCCGCGCCCCGTAGGGGCAGACGTTGACGCAGGCCTGACACAACGAGCAGAGGCTGTGCCGCACTTCGGCGGTCACCGTGCCCCCGGCGATCCGGTCGTGGGTCAACAGACGCAGGGCCCGCTGGGCCGCGGCCTTGGCCGAGGCCACTGTCTCGCGCATGTTGCCGGGCGCCCGGGCCAGTCCGCAGACGAAGACGCCCTGGCGCAGAAATTCCACGGGCCGCCATTTGGATTCGGCCTCCTGGAAAAAGCCGTCCTGGTCCACCGGGACACGGAAGATTTCGCTCAATTCTTCGACCTCATTGGGCACGATCCCGGTGGCCAACACGAGCAGATCGGCGTGGATCTCCAAGGGGCGTTGCAAAATGGGTTCGGTGAGCGTGACCCGGTACCGGTCGTCATCCATGCATTCGACCTGCGGTTTGTGCGCCGGGGTGTAGCGGATGAAGACGACTCCCAGCCGCCGGGCTTCGGTGTAGGAGTGTTCGCTGAACCCGTAGGTCATCATGTCCCGGTACAGGATGTAGACCGGCAGCTTCGGGTTGCGTCGCTTGAGGGTGATCGCGTTTTTGACCGCGGTGGCGCAGCAGACCCGGCTGCAATAGTTCCGAGGTTCCTCGCGGCATTCGACGCATTGGATCATGACCACCCCGGACAAGGCCCCGGCATCGATCGCGCCAGTGGCGAGTTTGTCTTCAAACTGCAGCTGGCTGAAGATGGTTTTGCGGGTTCCGTACCCGTAGGCGTAGGATTTGGCCTCCTTGCCGCCGGTGGCCAGGATGGTGGCGCCGTGTTCGATGGTCAGGGACTGGCCAGCCTCGGTCTGGACCGCGCTCAAAAATTGCCCGGCGCGCCCCATGGACAAGGTGATCCGGCTTTCAGTGAGCAGGGTGATTTTGGGGTGCTTCTGGACCTGCTCGCAGAGATCCTGGATGTATTTCACCGGATCAGAGCCTTCCAGGGTCGAACGCAGCCGGTTGGCGGTGCCGCCCAAGCTGTCACCCTCTTCGACCAGATAGGCATCCATGCCGTGGTCGGCCACAGCCATGGCCGCGGTCATCCCGGCCAGGCCCGCCCCGACGACCAGGGCTTTGGGGGTGACCGGCACCGGTTTGAGCAGCGGCGTGGGGGAAGCGGATTGGACTTTGACCACGGCCATGCCGAGATTGGAGACAATTTCCCGCAGCCGCTGCTCAGAGGTCAGCGGCATATCCGGAAAGGTCGGGGTGTAGATGTCCACGACCTCCATGAAGGCCGGGTCCAGGGCCACGGTCCGGCCCAACTGGCGCAAGCGGGGGACGTGGGCGTACGGCAGGCAGGCCCCAAGCACGATGCGGTTGGGCGCGCTCTGGCGGACCTGGTCCTCGATGCGCTGCCACCCGGCTTCAGTGCAGGCCTGGGGAATGCGCACGACTTCCTGGACCGAGGACATCTGCTGTAATTGCTCGGTGAGCGTGGGCATGTCCACGCTCTGTTCCAGTGTCGGGCAGGCGTCGCAGAGGACGACGAGGGTTCGCGGCGCCTCCTGCTCGACGCGGCGGTAGGTCGGTTCAGGCTCTTTTTCCCACCGCTTGGGCGCGGCGTAGAGGTAGATCAGGCGGGAAGCCTCCAGGGCTGCGGCACTGGCCTGGATCACGGTGTCGGCGATGTCTTTGGGTTCGCCAAAGGCCCCGGCGGCAAAGACGCCGAATTGGCTGGTCCGGGTCGGGGCCAGGGCGTCGGTACGGCAGAAGCCAAATTCGTTGCATTCAATGCCCGTGGCCTGGATCAGACCGGGCATGTCTTGCGGCGGTTTGGCGCCGGTGGCCAGGACCACCATATCGTACTCGGCGTTTTGCGGTTGCCCGTTTTCGTCGATGTATTGCAGGAGAAGCCCCCCGTGACCGTCGGGGATGATGGAGTGCGGCCGGGCAATGACAAAACGGACGCCGCGTTCCTGCTCGGCGTGATCGCGGTAGCGCTGGTATCCCTTGCCGAAGGTGCGCACATCCATGGCAAAGATAGTCGTCTCGATCTGGTCTCGGGCATGGTCTTTGGCCAGCAGGGCCTCCTTGATGGCGAACATGCAGCAGATCGAGGAGCAATAGTCCGCGTTTTTCTGCCGGTCCCGGGAACCGACGCATTGCAGCCAGGCGATGGACTGCACCGGCTTCCCGTCGGACCGTTGCAGGTCTCCGCCGCAGGGGCCGGTGGAGCTGAGCAAACGTTCGAATTCCAGACTGGTCACTACTTGCGGATGGTCTTTGTAGCCGAGGACATCGTGGACCGGAGCGGGGTCGTAACACTCGAACCCCCCGGCCAGGATGACCGCGCCGACCTCCAATTGGTGGCTCGTTTCCGAGGTGATCCGGAGATAGAGCTTGTCCAGCCAGCCGGGAAAATCGTCAGTCAGAGGCGTAGCCAGGGTGGTCCGGGCGCCATTGGCGACAAGGGCCTGCGCTGCTTCGGCGACCGACTCCGGGGCCATGGCCACGACCTGGAGATCGGGATGGATTTCCAGGCCGCGCTGCAGGACGCGCTGGGCGGTGACATCGGCAAAGGTGCTGTCGAGCAGGACCAGGCCCAGAGAGGTCTCCTGTTCCACCATCCGCAGGGCCTCTTCGCCTGTCGTCGCCCAGTGCAGGGGAAAATTCTCATCGGCCAAGGACTGGTCGATACTTTGGCGCAGGGAACTGTCCTGGTGGGCGACGAGGATAGGGAAGTTCGCGCGTTCGGCGAATTTGAAATCCACCGCGCCGGTGGGACAGGCTTCGGCGCATTTCCAGCAGCGGGTGCAGTGGGCGAGATCGACCACGTATTGGTTGGGGATGTTGTGTGGCACGGGGAGATAGATGGCTGCCCGTTCACCGAGTCCGGCGTTGAAGGTGTCCGGGATGCGAACCGGGCAGACGGTGCTGCATTGCCCGCAGCTGATGCATTTGTGGGCGTCCACAAGAGAGGATTGCTGCTTGACCACGGCCTGGAATTTACCGGGTTCCCCCTCCAGACTGGTCAACCGGCTGGAGAGCAGGATGTCCAGGTTGCGGTGGAAGAGTCCCTTGCGCAGGCAGAATTGGGACGAATCGTCCCGCTCGGTCAGAGGGAGCATTTTGCACATCCCGCAATGATCGCTGGGAAATTGATAGTCCAATTGGGCCAGCAACCCGCCGAGGTGGGGTTTGTTGTCGATCAAGAGGACCTTGTGTTCGGTTTCGGCCAGATCCAGGGCGGCGCGAATGCCGCCGATGCCGGCTCCAACCACGAGGGCTGCGTATTCTTGTGTGGGCATGATCCAGCTCCTTGCCGAGGATTGGACTCCCGATTGCCTGGGTTCAGGCCAGGTGGTCGACGACTTCTTCGAATTCCTCTTCGCTGAAGACAGACAGCGGTATCGGTTCATCGGGGTTGCGGCCCGGGACGTATCCGAAGGCGTTCTGCGTGTTCTGGGCCACCGTGCGGAAAAGTTCCATGACCGGGATGTTGTTGGGACAGGCGTTCGAGCATTGGCCGCAGCCCACGCAGGACAGGGACATGTGCGCCAAACGGGTCAGGTGAAAAAAAACCGTGTCCGTGGGCAGTTTCAGGCTCCCCTGCCGGTTGGCCCAGCCCAGATACTGCGTCGGCCGGTGGTCGAAAACGTCGGTGACGAAGACGCATTCCTTGCAATAGCAGACCGGACAGGCCACGCGGCAATTGTAGCAGTTGACGCAGCCGGCCAGGTACTCTGAGAGTTTGTCCAGGTCGGTGGTGGCCTCCTGGGTGGCGGCAAAACAGGCGTCGCGGGCGGTCTTTTTGCTGCTGCGCAACCCTTCCAGGGCCTGCCGGTGGGCCGGGGGCTCCGGGCAGTCCTGATAGCCGAGCCGGGTCAGCAACCCCTCGCCGCGGGCGGTGTTGGCCTGGAGCAACAGGTGCTTGGAGAGATCCACGCCGGCCAGGCCGATGTGCAGGTCCGCCGCTTCGGCCACAGGGTGTTCGCAGATCGCGCAGGCTGGAGCGAGAGGGAAGGTTGCAGTGACGGTCTCGTGCCCTTCCTGGACCGCTTTGAGGTAACGCTCGGTGAGCGCTGCGGTGCCCTCCTGGCGGACCAGGGCGCTGTATTCGTTGTTCGGCAAGGCCCCGAAACAATCCAGACTCAGCAGCAGTACATCCTCCATGCTGCCCTGGTTGAGTTTGACCAGCTCCACGAAGGCCCGGATCTCGCACGGCCGGAGGATGGCCCCGATACGTCCCCGGGTTTCCCCTTTGGTCAGGCGGGAGACGAGCTTGGCCGCGTTGAGCGGAAAGGCCGGAGAGAGGGGGTCGGCCTCTTCGAGTTCGGCGGGGTCGCTGATCAGGGCGGGCATGACACTGCCCTGGCGCGGCAAGCGCTTGGCCACGAGCAGGGCCTGGATGTCACCGCTTTCGAGCATATGGTGTCCCAGTTCCCGTATGGCCCCCAGCGGTCCCTGGTCCTTGACGTCGATTCGTGCTGTTGTGGCCATGTTCCACCTCGTATCGCTTCAATGTGGATGAACTCTGTCTCGAAACGTTGTGTCCCGTGTGCTCAAACCGCCAGGGGCTGGGCCAGACAGGGCCCGAGTTCCCGGACTTCCTCGACCAGGGCATTGACCGTGGCGGCGAATTCGTTGCCCTCACTGGCCCCGACCCAGGTCAGCCGGACCCGGCGGGGATCGATGCCGAAGTTCGAGAGCATCTCCTTGAGCAGTTTGACCCGGCGCCGCGCCTTGTAATTGCCGTTGATATAGTGGCAATCCCCGGGATGGCAGCCGCTGACCAGAACCGCGTCCGCGCCGCTGAGCAGGGCTTTGATGATGTATTTGGGATCGACCATGCCGGTGCACATCATGCGGATGAGCCGGACATTGGGGCGCTGGGTCATGCGCGAGGTCCCGGCCAGGTCGGCGGCGGTGTAGGTGCACCAGTTACAGACGAAAGCCACAATGGTCGGTTCGAAATCGCTCATAATGCTCCTCCCGGGCCGTTGACGTTATGAGGCCCCTTTTTCCGCGGCGAGTGCTTCTTCCTCGGCCGGGGGTGGCGGTGCAGCGGGCTCCAGAATGCCTTCGAGTTCGGCGAAGACCTGCTGCTGATTGAAGTGTTTGATCTGGGCCGCGCCGCTCGGGCAATACCCGGCGCAGCTGCCGCATCCTTTGCACAGGGCCTCGTTGACCACGCTCACGCCCCGGCGGGCATCAAAAGTGATCGCGCTGTAGGCGCACAGCCCGATGCAGACCTGGCAGCCGATACAGATATCCGGGTCGATCCAGCTTGTAGTCGGGGAGATGGCCACTTCGCCGCGGGTGGCCAGGGCCAGGGCCTGGGCCGCGGCCCCGGAGGCGTGGGAGACCGCGTCCGGGATATCCTTGGGACCCTGGCAGCATCCGCCCAGGAAGACACCGTCTGTGGCCGTGGTCACCGGTCCGAGTTTGGGGTGTTCTTCAAGGAAAAAGCCGTCCTGCCCCTGGCTGATGCCAAAAAGCCGGGCCAGCTCCGGGGCATCCCGCCCCGCCTCCATGGCTGTGCACAAAATGACCATGTCCACGGGCACCCGCAGATTGCGGCCGAGCAAGGTGTCTTCACAAACGACCACGAGCTTGCCGTCCTCGGCGGGGGATTGGGCCTCGTCGGTGATTTCGGCGGGGCGACCGCGGATGAAGGTGACTCCTTCTTCCTGGACCCGGCGGGAAAACTCTTCGTACCCTTTTCCAAAACACCGCAGATCGATGTAGAAATTGGAGATAGCGACGTCGTGACCGACCTTGTCCTTGATCAGGTGGGCGTATTTCAGGGCGTACATGCAGCAGACCCGGGAGCAATATTCGTGGTAATGCGTGTCGCGGCTGCCGACGCAGTGGACGATGCCCACACTCTGGGGCGCGGAGCCGTCCTTGAGCTGGATTTTGCCGCCGGTGGGACCGACAGCGTTATTGAGGCGCTCGAATTGCAAGGCAGTGTAGACATTGTCCAGGCGGCCGTAGCCGTATTGTTCCAGCCCGGCGGGATCAAAGGCGTCGTACCCTGTGGCAAGGACGATGGAGCCCACTTCGAGGACGACGTCTTGCGGTTTTTGACTGAAATCAATGGCCTCAGAGGGGCAGAATTTGGCGCAGACCTGGCATTTTTTGCCGTTTAAAAAGCGGCAGTGGTCGGCATCGATGACCGGGGTGGCCGGGACGCTCTGCGGGGAATAGCGGTAAATGGCCTTGCGCATGCCCAGTCCTTCCTCGAATTCGCTGGGAACCTTGGTCGGGCATTTTTCCAGGCACAGCCCACAGCCGGTGCACTTGGTGGCGTCGATGTACCGGGGGTGCTGGCGGACGGTGATCTCGTAATTGCCGACAAACCCTTTGACTTCCTGGACTTCCGCGTAGGTCATGAGGTTGATGTTCGGCTCTTGGGCCACGGCGACCATTTTGGGGGTTGAGATGCAGGCCGCGCAATCCAGGGTCGGGAAGGTCTTGTCGAATTGGGCCATGTGCCCGCCGATGGACGGGGCTTTTTCCACCAGGTGGACCCGGTGTCCGGACTTGGCCACATCCAGGGCGGCCTGGATGCCGGCGATGCCGCCGCCGACGACCAGGACATCGGGATGGACGTGTTCCTGCCGGGCGTAGAGTTTGGCGTGGCGCTGGACCCGATTGACGGCTGCGGCCACGAGGTGCTTGGCCTTGCGAGTGGCCTCGGCCGGATCGGCAGTGACCCAGGAGCAATGTTCCCGGATGCAGGTCATCTGGAAGAGAAAGGGGTTGAGCCCGGCTCGGAGACACGCCTTTTGAAAGGTCTTTTCGTGCAGGCGCGGCGAGCAGGAGGAAACAACGACGCGGTTAAGGCCGAGTTCCTGAATATCTTTGATGATCATGTCCTGCCCCGGATCGGAACACATGAATTTATAGTCCCGGCCCACCACCACGCCGGGCAGGCCAGCGGCGAAACGCGCTACCTCAGGGCAGTCCACCTTACTGGCGATATTCGTGCCGCAGTGGCAGACATAGACTCCGATTTTGACAGCCATGGACTCCTCTCCTTGCGCTGAGGTCACATTGCCGCCCTGCTGCTGTGCAGGGCCCGGTGCTGTTTTCGCTCCGCCAGCCGGCAGACGGTGTACAAGGCGTTGTGCCGGGTCTGGGAAGCTGCGGTCCCGTTGAATGGTTCCAATGCGGTCTGCCTGGCTTCACTGAGAATGGCCTGGCCCAGGGGCGTTCGGGCGATGACCGTACTCCATCCATGCGGGGCCCCCGTGCCGCCGACGGCGAGGTCCGCAAATTGTGCGGAATAGTCAGTACACAAGCGGCAGGCGTAGCGGCGCATGAAATCCAGGTCTTCCATGGGGATGTCCCGGGTTTTGCCCTCGGCGAGCCAGAATTCCAGATGGTCGCGCAACGTGATATGGCGCACATCGTTCCAGCGGAAGAAGCCGAGTTTTTCCAAGCGGTCCTGCTGGGCGGGACCGAGCAGAAAGTCGCCGTCGCAAAAGCACCCGATGGTGCAATAGAGCCGCTCGGCAGGAGGCACGGCCAGGATTTCCATTTTGCGCACTGTTTCCACCTGGCAGGGGGTGCCCATGAAGGCGACCCGGCGCAGCCCGGTTTTGCGCACTGACCCCAAAACCTCGAGTGACGAGGCCGCCGCCCGGACCTGGGACGTGGTCAGGCCTTTGTCGTCCAGGGCCCGGAGCTGGTCCGGGGTCCTGGCCAGTTGGGAGGCTTTGTTGAAGACATGGTCCGTGGGCAAAACCACGGCGCCGTCAATCCGGTCGGTGGCAAACAGATGTTCGATAAGCCCCAGTCCGACTTTGCCGTCGGGGTGCGTGGCAGCGGAGGAGGCAGTGCTGCGAAATACGCCACTGTCCATGACCCGGCCGATGGGAGCTGACCAGGCCACGCGACGGCGGGTTTCTGCGGTCAACTGTCCCGTGGCCGGGCAGATCTGATAACAGACGCCGCATTCCAGGCACCGTTCCGCGTTGCGAAATTGCGGCCACCCCTCGGGACTTGTTTCCAAGGCCCCGTAATTGTTGGCCTGGCAAAACGCGACACACCCGCCGCAACGGCGGCAATATCCAGGGTGGATGATGTCTCTGAGCAAGTCGAAAAAGGAAGCCATGCGTGTTCCCCATGTAGGTGACATTGCTGAGCGGGTGTGTTCC
This sequence comes from Desulfohalobium retbaense DSM 5692, assembly GCF_000024325.1. NCBI lineage: Bacteria > Pseudomonadati > Thermodesulfobacteriota > Desulfovibrionia > Desulfovibrionales > Desulfohalobiaceae > Desulfohalobium > Desulfohalobium retbaense. The sequence continues at coordinate 518,660 of NC_013223.1, forward strand.
TGGGAGCGTGCATCTGGTGCACACTGTGCTGTGTCTTTTGGCGCCATTCGCTATTGTAGAGTATTCAAAAAAGATACCAGGAGAATAATTTCTATATATTTTATGTTGTTATTTAGGTAGCGCAGAAGATGACTTCCGGCTTTTGTTGATATTTGGGTTGCCGGAAAGGAAAATGTCTTGTTAGACAAGATAGAACTTTGCAAAGCTATTGCCGGGATCGCGATAGAGACATAGTGCTGGAGAACTCTTGCTGACAGCAAAGTGACAACAAATTCAACTGGTTCACTGTCTTAAAGAGCTCCTTGGGACAGTGAGGTCTGATTCCGTGAACAGCTTCGGGGAAAGGGCTGTCAAAAAACTTGGCTCTTCGTCACAGGGCATGGAATTTCAGACGGCAAACTCCAAAAATCCACAGGATCCGTCAAAGAACCAAAAACTTTTTCCCGCCCTCAGGGGGGGGCAGTAAGGTTGGTGCAGGTCAAAGCCGGGGCCAGACCGAGTTCGTGCAGTTGAGTCTCGCCCAACTGGGAAACTGTCTTGTACGACAAGACAAAGGGCGCAGGGGACGTGGTGGATCAGGGGCGGTCGGAGGAAATCCGTTGGAGCGGTGTGGCGTTTGGCAGGAGGATGGATGGCTCAACACAGGCTTCTTGAAACTTATGGACTTGATCTTTTGCGGGCGGTGCTCGAGACGACCTCGGATGCCATCTACGTCCTGGACAGTGAGGATCTCGTTGTCGAGCTCAATGCCCCTGCGGCCGTGCAAAGGGGAGCCCCGTTAGAAACGTTGCGGGGCAGGCCGTGGTATGACCTCTTTGACAATGAGGTCGGGCAGCGGCGGCGACAGATCCTGGCCATGGCCCGGAACCAGAAAGAGATGCTCCACTATGAGGACCGCATTGAGCCGGGGCTGGTCTTTGATGTCCGTATCCAGCCGCTATTTGACGCCTGCGCCTCGGTGGTGGGCCGGGTGATCTGCATGCGCGATATTTCCCAGGCCCGCAAGCAGGAGCGGGAGCGTCTCCGGCTGGGAACGGCCATCGAGCAGGCGGTTGAAGCCGTGCTTATCATGGATGAAAACCTGGTCATCCAGTACGTCAACCAATCCTTTGAGGATCTGACGGGATATTCCCAGCAGCAGGCCAAGGGGCTGCCTTTGGATGTCCTGTACCAGGATAGCGAGCAGCGGCGTTGGTATGCCGCGATTTCAGCGACGCTGAGCCAGGGCGAGATCTGGGTCGGACGGACGCGCAATACCGGCAAGGACGGCCGGTTGTTTCGGGTCGAGAAGACCGTGGCCCCAATACGTGGTCAATCCGGGGTTATCCTCGGGTATGTGAGCGTGTGGCGGGATCTGGGACCGGTGGAACAGCTGGAACGGCAATTGCGTACGGCCCAGAAAATGGAGGCCATTGGGACCTTGGCTAGTGGGATCGCTCATGATTTCAATAACATTTTAGGGCCGATCCTCTTGAATGCCCAACTCCTCCTGGAGCGATCTCCGCTTTGTGACGAGGAGCGAGATCTGCTCCAGGAAATCAACGATGCCGCTGAGCGGGCCCGCCACTTGGTCCGGCAGATTCTCCACCTGGGGCGCCGACGGGAGGCAGAGCAGCCGGTGCCTTTCCGCTTGAGCACAATTATCAAGGAGTGTTGCAAGCTCCTGCGCCCGACCTTGCCCGAGACCCTGCGCATCGAACACCGTCTGCATACAGAGCAGGACACCATCGTCGCCGATCCAACCCAGATCCACCAGGCAATCATGAATCTGTGCACCAATGCAGTGCACGCCATGGATCGGCGGCCGGGGGTCTTGCGGTTTGTCCTCCAAACGGCCGATCCGGAAACCATCAGGACCAAGCCCCAACTCAACGTCGGCCGTCCGTATATTTGTTTGGCCATTGAAGATTCTGGCCGGGGGATGTCCGAGGAAGTGTTGAGCCAGGTCTTCGATCCTTTTTTCACCACAAAAAACGACGGGTTGGGCACCGGATTGGGGTTGCCGGTGGTCCAGAATATCATCACCCAACTCGGCGGGACAGTAACCGTGCAGAGCGCCCCCGGTCAGGGCAGTGTTTTTGCTTTGTACCTGCCGCTGGCCCCGGCGGAGGCGTTTATAAACGAGTGACGGGCACCGGCCAGCGAAGGAGAAGCGTTTTCAAAAAGGGTCCGTCATTGCGAAGGGCCACGACAACAATCTCCAGAACCAGGGAGACTCGCGCTCGAATGGGGAATGCGTCAGCGGGCGTGGCCTTGTGACCAGCGGCGGAGATACACGGGCTGACAGGAGGATGGTGTGGCCCAGATCCTGATTGTTGATGACGACCGGTTTTTGTGTCGCAGCCTGTGCCTTGTTCTCGAAGGGATGGGGCATACCGTCATGTGCGCCTCCACTCTGGGCGAAGGGCGGCGGTTGCAACAGGAATACGACTATGCAGTGGTCATCCTCGATGTCTGGCTGCCTGACGGCAATGGCCTGGAGGCGCTGCAGGGGTTTCGCACCGACCGGGTGCCGCCTGAAATCATTATTCTGACCGGTGCCGGTGATCCGGACGGGGCGGAGTTGGCTATCCGCAGCGGGGCGTGGAGTTATATCACCAAGCCGCCCACCTTGAACAAATTCCGTTTGCCGGTGCAGCGGGCCGTGGAGAGCTTCGAGAGGCGGCAAAAAATGCCCGCCTTTTCCCTGCGACGCGAGGGCATTGTTGGAGAAAGTTCGCTCCTCGTGCAGTGTCTGGACGTGATCGCCATGAGCGCGAATACCGAGTCTCCGGTGCTTATTGCCGGGGAGACCGGAACTGGCAAGGAATTGTTCGCTCGGGCCATCCACGTCAACAGCAACCGCGCTGAAGGCCCTTTTGTCGTCGTCGATTGTGGAGCGTTGACCGAGAATCTGGTGGAGAGCACCTTGTTTGGTCACGAACGCGGAGCGTTTACCGGCGCCGATAAAGCCCAGAAGGGATTGATCCAGGTGGCTCATGGCGGGACGCTGTTCCTTGATGAGGTGGGAGAACTGCCGCTTGGTATCCAGAAGACATTCCTGCGTGTGTTGCAGGAAAAGCGGTTTCGTCCGGTGGGCGGCACCCGGGAGGCGCAGAGCGATTTCCGGCTTGTTGCAGCCACCAACCGCGACCTCGATCAGCTTGTGACGGCGGGGGGGTTCCGCCAGGACCTCGTCTACCGCTTGAAATCCATCCAGGTCGATCTGCCGCCACTGCGCCGGATCAAGGGCGATATCGAGATGTTGTGCTGTCATTATGTAGCGAAATACTGCAATAGAATGGGCATCAGCAAAAAGGGGTACAGCGCCGAGTTTCTCGATGCCCTGCTGCAGTACGAATGGCCGGGAAATGTCCGGGAACTGGTCAATTGCGTGGCCCACTGCCTGTCTTCGGCCTGGCAGGAACCCACCCTGTTCCCCCGGCATCTTCCGACCGCGATCCGGGCCCACCTGGCCAAGGAGTCCGTGCGCCAGGAAACAGAAGCCTTGTCCAATCCCGAAACGGGCCTGGATCCAGCCGACGGGCTGCCGCCTCTTTCCGAATACCGGCAGACCGAAATCGCCCGCGTGGAACAGACCTATCTCCAGGCGTTGATGGCCGCCCACGGTGCGGATATTGCCACGGCCTGCGAGGTGGCAGGGCTGTCGCGGGCCAGGCTCTACGCCCTGCTCAAACACTACGGGATTTCCCGGGAGGGCCGGTCACGTAACGAGTGATGGAATCAGCAGGGCGTGGTTTGCATACGCGTCGCAGATAGAAGGGATTGCAATGGGGGGGGAGGGAGTGCAGGCGTCTTGCCGCTGTTGAGAGTCCAATGTCTGGAGGAGGACCGTTCACAGCAAAGAAAAAGGGCGTTCGGCCCATTCACCGAACGCCCTTGATGCGCTGGAGGGACAGCCAGGTGCTTGCGGGACTGGCTGCCATGCCCCTTGTATAATAAAAAAGGCCCGAGATCAGAGACAATTGGGGACGGTAAGGAGGGCGAAGCAAAGGGGTGCTTGCGGGTGGTGTGCTCCTTCCCGGGCCTTTTTTAGCCTGAATTATTCCGGCGGATTTCCTGCATGGTTCCCGTTGGCCAGGCTCCGTTCGATGAAGCGCAGGGCCCAGGGATAGAATTTGGGCGGCGCATACGGGTGCAGGAGCTGGGTCCGGACTGAACCGGACAGATTTGCCAGGACATTATACGAAGTGGTTTCCGGATCCACTTCGGGATGGATGGATCCATCTTCAATGCCCAGAGCAATGCAGTTTTGCAAATCGGTGTAGAGTTCGGTGAATTTGGCGCCGATGGTCTCCTTGTTCACGTTGTCCTTCATGTCGCTAAACGGCGAACAGCGGATCAAAACCATGAAATGGGAGCCTTCTTCCAGAGAGAATTCTAGATACCGCCGGGCGAAATGCAGAACTCCCTCCAGGCCGTTATTGGCCTTCGCCATCTCTTCGCGCAAACTCTGGCGCAAGTCGGAGAGCACATCGAGACCAGCCGCAATAAAAAGCTTTTCCTTATTCTCGTAATGGTGAGCCACCAGACCAAGGGCGACTCCGGCACGCGCGGCGATTTTCTTAAAGGTGGTCTCCGTATATCCTAGCTCTCCAAACAACTCCTCTGCTGCTTTTAGAATGGCCTCTTTTTTTGTCATGGCGCGCCTTTTTGTTTGAACGGGCATTCAGTTCGAGAAAACCAGTAACTGTTTGATTGATCAGTGTCAAGTGAAAAACGGGGCTGTCAAGAATTTTTTTTGTTTGCCCCGCGTCTTGCCGGCAATGGGGGTCTCGGCCACACTGCGCTGGACAACCGCCGGGCAAAAAGCACAGACTTGGCTATCAGGACCTCGGCCGCAACTCAACCCTTCTTGAGGGGACCAGAGGGGGTCTTTGCTGTGGTGCATTGAGGACCGTATAATGGTATAGAATCGTTAGTAAATTGAGTTTTTTGAGAATGCCGGCTCACCTGGCCCTTGGTTGTTTGGGATCCGTTCTGTGCTGTTGTTGCTCGGTCAGTCAGAAAAGGGGATCCGTCAGGCCGGGGGCAACGGCCAGGTTTGGAGGGCGGTGTTGCTGACCGTTGTCACGAATCTACAGGACCCCGTTTTTCATGCCCACAATCAGAGAGGAGAACCGCACATGCGTTTGGCCCTTGTCCAAAATAATCCCATTATCGGTGATATCCACGGCAATATGCAGGCGCTGGTGCGAGCTGGCGAGCGGGCCTTTGCCCAGGGCGCCCGGTTGGCCCTCGCCCCGGAATTGGCACTCACCGGCTACCCCCCCCGGGATCTGCTCCTCAATGAAGCGGTTCTCCAATCCGCGTGGCGCGCTGTGGAGGAATTGGCCGCACGATTGCCGACGGGATTGGCCTTTGTCCTCGGAACGCCACTGCGCACGGACAACGCGCCCGAACTGCCTGAAGGAGGCGTCTATAACGGCGCGGTCTTGCTCGAGGGAGGAGCGGTGCGTCAGGTCTTCGCCAAGACCCTTTTGCCGACCTATGACGTCTTTGACGAGACCCGGTATTTCAGTCCCGGGCCAGGCCCAGGTGTATTTGAACTTGATGGGTGGCGCTTCGGGGTGACCATTTGTGAAGATGCTTGGAATGATAAAGATTTCTGGAAAAAACACCGCTATCCTGCGGACCCGGTCGAGGAACTCGCCACGCAGGGTATCGATGGATTGATCAACCTTTCCGCCTCTCCCTTTTCCTTGGGCAAGCACCGCGTCCGGGAGGAGATGTTCGCCTCTCTGGCACACAAGTATGCAGTGCCGTTGTATTTTGCCAATCAGGTCGGCGGCAATGACGATCTTGTCTTTCCCGGTCGCAGTCTGGCCCTGGATGCCTCAGGGCAGGTCATCGGCCGCGGGCGGGGGTTTGTCGAGGACCTGGTCATCGTGGAACAAACCCCCGGTTCAGGACCGCTTCCAGCCGACGACTTCGAGCGCCCCGCCGAGGCCTGGGCCGCGGTAGTTCTGGGGACGCGGGACTATGTCCGCAAATCCGGCTTTTCCAAAGCCCTTTTGGGCCTCTCCGGCGGGGTGGATTCGGCCCTGTGCGCGGCTGTAGCCGTGGAGGCCCTGGGTGCCGAAAATGTCCTGGGCGTGCTCATGCCGTCTCCCTACACCAGCGCCGCCAGCATTGAAGACGCCCAGGCCCTGGCCGACACCTTGGGCATTGCCCAGCAGGTCCTGCCTATCGAACCGGTGATGAACGCCTTTGAAGAGACCCTGCGTCCGGCCTTTACCGGCTATACCCCGGACGTGACTGAAGAGAATATCCAGTCGCGAATCCGCGGCAATCTCCTGATGGCCTTGTCCAATAAATATGGATCCCTGCTGCTGACCACGGGCAATAAATCCGAATTGGCCGTGGGCTATTGCACGATCTACGGCGATATGGCTGGGGCGCTGGGCGTGATTGCGGATATGCCCAAAACCCTGGTCTATGAGGTTTGTCGTTGGCTCAACAGGGAGCGCGGTGAGGTCGTTCCCCAGCGGATTCTGGACAAAGCCCCTTCGGCTGAATTGCGCCCGGACCAGAAAGATTCGGACAGCTTGCCCGATTATGCGACCCTGGACGGGCTGCTGGGGCTGTTGGTGGACCGGCATTATTCGGTGGAGCAATGTGTGGAGGCGGGATATGACGCGGGTATGGCCCGCGAGGTGCAGCGTTTGGTTCGCCGGGCCGAATTCAAGCGCCGGCAGGCTCCGCCCGGCATCAAAATCACCGATCGTGCCTTTGGCACCGGGTGGCGGATGCCGTTGGCGGCGCGCTGGTAAGTTGGGGGAGTGGTTGGAAGCGTGTCGGCGGGGGCGGTGTGAACGGGTGGAAAAACTCGCTCGCAGGTCCCGTATGGCCCCCGCCTGCCGCGGAATGTTGTAAGGATTTTGGTGGCTTGGGATGTCTCGATCGTATTGACGCAGGGCGCTGGCGGAGAGCCGACGGTGCCTAGCTCGCTCAGACAGCTTCCACCCGTTCACACCGCCCCCGCCGACACGCTTTAAGGTGGTGGTGTAGTGCAGGGAAGAAAAGAGGAGAACGGGTGGAAAAACTCGCTCGCAGGTCCCGTATGACCCCCGCCTGCCGCGGGATGTTGTAATGATTTTGGTGGCTTGGGATGTCTCGATCGTATTGACGCAGGGCACCGTCGGCTCTCCGCCTGCCGCGGAATGTTTTGGTTATTGCGACGCTTCCCCTCGTCTTTAGCGGCTCAGGGCCGGGTGGCGTGGGCGCATGATGCAGATGACCTCACTGTAGCTCAGGTCGTTGAGCCGGAAATGGGGCGGTTCGTTGCACCGTCCAGTGTAATAACTGATAAGGATCAGATAGCGGCGGACCAGTTCGGGCAGCAGGAAGTGTTCGCGAACGTGTTCCCGAGCCCGTTCGCCCATCTGCTGGGCCTGGTCCGGATCGTCGAGAAGGGTGCCGAGGTGTTTGCTGATCGTGGCTGTGTCCATCGGATCGACCAGGAACCCGGTTTCCCCGTGGCGGATCTGGTTCACGATCCCGCCGGTACGCGAGCCGATAACCGGGGTGCCCTGCCACATGGCTTCGGAAACGACCAGCCCGAAGCCTTCCCGGGTTGAGACGTGGACAAAGGTTTTGGCGATGCGGTTTAAAGCGCCCACTACACGGTCATTGTCCGGGACGTTGACCCAAAAACGGACATCGGGGTCATCGCCCGCCACCTCTTGGAGATGGGCCAGCATGGCGTCGCCTTCAGGGTCGTCTGTGGCCGTGTTGCCGAGAAAAATGAGGTAGGGCGCCGGATCGGGAGCACTCTGTTCTCTGTAAGTCTGGAAGGCCTTGAGCACTGTTTCCTGATTTTTGTGGATGTCGTAGCGGGAAATGGCGGCCACGATGGGGCGTTCGGGGTCGACATCGTGTTCGTTGAGCAGAGGGCGCAAGACGTCCAGGGCTTCCTCTTCACTGAACTGGTGGTTTTTGTCCGTCAGCGGATTAATGCACGGGGTGATCTGGTAGAGTGGAATCTGCAGACCGGGGCCGACGAACTGCGGCGTGGTGAAGATCGCCCCGGCGCAGTGGTTGATGTACGGGAGCAGAAAGCGCCAGACGGTCCGGTTCGGTTCAGAGGTGTCGATATGGCAGCGCCAGAGGACATTGCCGAAAATAAAGCCGTTCATGACCATGGCCGCCGGCTGGGGGTCGTGGATGACGACCAGATCGGAGGCGATAAAGGTGTTCTGGGCGTTCTGGTCGATGGTGCCGAGGTAGGCGTCAAAGATCTCGTCCAGGCTGATGTCCAGATCCATGCCCTGGAGCATGTTGTGAAATTTCTTGGTGACCTGGAAAAAGGCGTCGTTGCCCTGAATGACGTGCCACCGGGCATCCAATCCCAGTCCCAGTCCCAGAGGGATGGCGGAGCGCAAGATTTCGGCCACCCCGCCACCGATGAGGGTGGAATTGACATTGGCCCATCCCGCCCCCTCCAGGGGAGCAGCCAGTTTTTTCAGCCCCTCGACTTTGTCTTTGCCAATATAGGGAGCAAATTCGGCAGGGTCGTAAATCCGTTCCGGAGTAAAGGCCTGGAGTTGGGTGCGATTGTTGACGGTGCTTGCAGACATTGCGCCTCCCGTTTGGGCAGCCAGGAAGGGGGCCTGAATCCGTGTCCTGGACAGTAGAGCGCGGAATACCGCGGCCCGGTTGGCGGATTCAGGAGGAAACCTCGTATGCAGGATCAGCAATTCTTTTCTATTTTCTTGGCATGATTGTGCCCCGTTGGCAAGGTAAGGCGAAGGGCGGGGCGGGTATCGGTATTGGTCCCAGCGGCGAGGAAAAACTCGCTCACAGGCTGCGTAGCGTTCCCACCCGCCGGGAAGGGCCTCGCAGACCGGCTGGTTTTTTGCGGGAGTCGAGGAGGTTGAGGGATCTGCGCCGGTGGGAACGGCACGCATCCTGGCTCGCTCAGACAGCTTCCTCGCCGTTGTTCCCAACACCGATACCCGCATGGAGAAGTGGGTGTGGTAAGGTGGGGTATCGGCATTGGTCCCAGCGGCGAAGAAAAACTCGCTCACTGGCTGCGTAGCGTTCCCACCCGCCGGGAAGGGCCTCCCAGACCGGCTGGTTTTTTGCGGGAGTCGAGGAGGTTGAGGGATCTGCGCCGGTGGGAACGGCACGCATCCTGGCTCGCTCAGACAGCTTTCTCGCCGTTGTTCCCAACACCGATACCCGCATGGAGAAGTGGGTGTGCTAAGGTGGGGTATCGGTATTGGTCCCAGCGGCGAGGAAAAACTCGCTCACAGGCTGCGTAGCGTTCCCACCCGCCGGGAAGGGCCTCGCAGTAGGGCTGGTTTTTGCGGGAGTCGAGGAGGTTGAGGAATCTGCGCCGGTGGGAACGGCACGCATCCTGGCTCGCTCAGACAGCTTCCTCGCCGTTGTTCCCAACGCCGATACCCGCATGGAGAAGTGGGTGTGCTAAGGTGGGGTATCGGCATTGGTCCCAGCGGCGAGGAAAAACTCGCTCACAGGCTGCGTAGCGTTCCCACCCGCCGGGAAGGGCCTCGCAGACGGCTGGTTTTTGCGGGAGTCGAGGAGGTTGAGGAATCTGCGCCGGTGGGAACGGCACGCATCCTGGCTCGCTCAGACAGCTTCCTCGCCGTTGTTCCCAACACCGATACCCGCATGGAGAAGTGGGTGTGCTAAGGTGGGGTATCGGTATTGGTCCCAGCGGCGAGGAAAAACTCGCTCACAGGCTGCGTAGCGTTCCCACCCGCTTGGAGGGGCACGGCTACGTTTGGGACACCTGGTTCAGAATGGGGCAGAGACAGAGCAACAAGGAGAGAACCATGTCAGTATTAGCGGAATTGTCCCTTTTCCCGATGGACAAGGGCGAAAGTGTGGGCAGATATGTGGCCGCGGCGCTGGAGATTATTCGCAGCAGCGGCGTGCCCTATGAATTGCATCCTATGGGGACCTGCCTGGAGGGGGAATGGGACGAGGTCATGGCCGTGGTCAAGGCATGTCACGATCGTCTGCGCCAGGACAGCGACCGGGTGTATATGACCGTCAAGATCGACAGCCGGGCCGGAGATTCGGGACGCCTCCGGCGGAAAGTGGAGACGGTCCGCTCCTATCTAACCGGATGAAGCGGTGCGGCTTCTTTTGAGCTGCCAGGGGATGGCCTGGACCAGGAGCAGCGAGCACAGGCTCAACCCCACGCCACCGAGAAAAACCCAGGCGGGGTCGACGAGCCAGATCAGGCCGGCTGCGGCCGGAATGAGCACCGCCGCGATATGGTTGATGGTAAAGCCGACGGCCATGCTCGGGGCGATGTCACCGGGATCCCCGATTTTCTGGAAAAAGGTCCGGATGGCCATGGCGCAATTGAAAACCACGTGGTCCACGATATACATGGCCAGGACCAGCCATTGGGAATCGCTGAGGGCGTAAACCAGGAAGACGACGATGAGCGAGGCGTATTCCACGCTCAAGACCGAGCGTTCGCCAAAATGGTTGATGGCCCGTCCGACCAGGGGGCTGACAAAGTAGTTCAGGGCCTGGTTGGCCACGAACAACAAGGTGATCTCCTGGACGCTGAGTCCGAATTTCTCCACGAGCAAGAATACGGCGAAGGCGATGAAGATCTGCCGCCGGGCCCCGGCGAGCAGGGTCAGGGTGTAAAAGAGCCAGTACCGCCGCCGCAGGACCATATGCTTGTTCTGCGACGGCATATTGGTGTCCGTGGGGTCCTGGAACAGGCACCACATGGCGCCGGCAATGCTGATGCAGCCCAGCAGGGCAAAAAGGAGCTTATAGGGCAGCCAGTTGGCCAGGGCGAAGATGGAGAGGCCGACGCCGATACTGGTCGCAGCGCCGATTGCGCGCAATCGACCGAAAACGAGCGGGGCGTCGCCCACGGAGAAGTATTGCAGTGTCAGGGACTGGTTGACGGTTTCAAAATAGTGGAAGCCGAAGGACATGAGCAAAGTGGCCAGCAGAACGCCCCAGAACGAGGGAAAAAATCCGGTCAGGACCACGCCGAGGCCGAGGATGAGTACGGAAACCGCGGCCAAGCGGTGTTCTTTGACGATCAGCAGGATATAAATGACCAGCAGAGCGAGAAACCCCGGGACCTCGCGGACCGATTGGATGACGCCCATGTGGTGCCCGCCGAGGTGGGCGACCTCAACGGCGAAATTGTTCAAAAGCGTCCGCCAGCCCTGAAACCCAGCCCACACGGACACGGTCAGGACGAGCAAAAAGAGGTACATTGGGGAGCGGCGAAACGACATGGGGACTCGAGCAGGGTGTCGGGGGTGGATGGGTGTGCCGCCGGCCGAGCGCGAAGCAAGAACCTTGAGCACGGTGCCGGGAGCCAGAAGGGCGCTTCTAGGCCCGAGGCTGAGGCTTGTCAACGGCCCGGGCGGGTGCTACCTGGACTGGGAAACGTCAAGTTCTGTGCCCCGTTGCCCAGGATGAGCTCCTGCCGTCGGGACGCCGCGTCCGTCTTGGCCCGGGCGCCTCACGTTTCCAGCTCAGACTGAACCTGGCCCTTTTTGTGTAGTCTTCGAATCTCTTGTAAGGAGCGGTTATGCTGAATCCCAACGAATGTATTCTTTTCAGTGGCGGAGCAACCGGAACGGAAGCGGCTTTCGGGGCCCTGGCCGAGCAATACGGCATCCAGGAAGTCAATTATTCATTTGAGGGCCACCGGATCGAGCGGCAACGCGGTATCCGCATGCTGACCACCGAAGAGTTGGAACTCAAGGATTTCAGCCTGACCTATGTTTCAAAAATCATGCGCCGGAGTTATTCCCGAGGTCCCTTGTTCCGCAGGGTCTTGCAGTCCATCGGCTGGCAGGTCTCCAGCGGCCAGGAGATTTTTATTGTCGGCATTATCCAGCCCGACGACACGGTCAAGGGGGGCACCGGCTGGGGGGCGGAATTCGCCAAAATCTGCAACAAGCCGACCTATGTTTTTGATCAGGAGAAAGACGCATGGTTTCAGTGGGATAAGGATCAGTGGAATCAGATCGCCGAGCCATTGATCACCAAGCGCCACTTCACCGGCACAGGGACCCGGTTTTTGCAGGAAAACGGACGTCAGGCCATTGCCGCGCTCTATGAGCGGTCCATCGCACCGTAGCAATTGTTTTCCAAGCACAACGAAAACGCCCCCGGCCTTGCCTGCAAGATCGGGGGCGTTTTCGTTCTGGCTCGGGACGACGACAGATGCACGGGAAACTTCAAGAGGACGATGATTCCCGACCTCCCGAAGTGCCTCAGTCACTAATAATCGAGTTTCCAGTTCAGGCTCACCCCGCTGCGGCCCTGCCCGCCGACCTGGCTTTCCACACTGGTGTGTGGCGAGAGTTCGACCTCGACTTCGATCTTGTCTTCCTCACTCTCCAACCCTTTTTGCGCCCGGATATAGACATTGTCCTGGATGTATTTGCCCATTCCCAAGGAGGGGCCGCCGTCGCCCCCGGTGACACCGAATTCGTCAAGCTCCAGCAGCCGGCGGGTCTTTTCGAAAAAGCGTGTAGTCAGAGAGCCTCCGGTCTGACCGGTGCTCAAGGCCCGCAACGCCTGGGCCAGTTGCAAGGCCTGCAACGGCGTCAAGGTGGTGATGGACCGCCCGAACAGGACCCGGCCCAGGATTTCCTCCTGGGGCAGGGCCGGCTCGGATTCCATGCGGATCCCGGGATCGTCGATCTTACCGGTGAGCCAGATCCGGGCCAGAAAATCATCCTGCCTGTTGACGGCGGCGACATTGATCCGCGGCGCTGGCGGTGAGCGTTGTTCAAAGAAGAGCTGTCCGGTTTCAATGGTCAGCGTCTTGCTGAAAAAGGTGAAACGGCCCCAGACGGCTTCCAGTTCGCCTTGCAAACGGGGTTTTCGGGTCGTGCCCGTGACTTGGCAGCCGCCTTTGAATTCGGCTTCCAGCCCGCGTCCGCGGACAAAAAAGCGGCGGGGAATATCCAATTCCAGGTCCAGATCGATAGCCGCAGGGGGGCGGCTCCGGGATGAGCCGGCGGAGGTCTCTTCCTGCGGAGCATTGACTTCGACGATTTCGACACCGGTGACCGACGGGGGCAACTGCTCGGGGATGCGGATCTCGGTGCGTTCCAGGGTAGCGGAACCGGTCAGCCGGGGCGAAGAGAAGGGGCCGCTCAGGTCGACAGTGCCGGAGGCTATGGCTTCCAGCTGGTCCTTTCGGACCAGGGCCATCTGCTCGAAGCGGGCCCTGAGGTCGGCCCGGGGCTCCGGTTGTATGGGGATCGTCCCCTCCAGGGTCAAATTCCCTTTGGCGCCGTCGGTGGCCGTGAGCCGGAGCTCGGAAATGCCGCTGGTATCGAGTTCACAACGCCCGGCAATCTCCTCAAGGACAATGCCGTGGTAGACGTGTTCCAGATGTCCCTGGTCCATGGCCGCTTCCGCCTGGATATCGGGACGTTCCCATGTTCCGTCGAGGGTGGCCGTGGTTGCAAGCTGGCCCTGAAGGAGAACACCGTCGGCGTTGAAGACCCGAGGCAGAAAATTGAGGCTCAGGGAACTGCTCAGGCTGCCACGGCAGGCCCCTGCGGGGTCTGGGGCTATGGTGAAAGGCGCCAGAGCCAAATCCAGGGGCAGGGAGACCGAGGCGTTGAGGGTGCCGTTGCTCGCCTGGCGTGCACCGATCTCGGCCTGGAAGGTTCCCGGCCGCCAATCCCAGGAAGCCTCGGCCTCGAGCGTGGGGACCTCCCGCCAGCGACCCTGCCGGATTTTGCTGTCCTTGATGGCCAGGGTGCCCTGGAGGCGAGGGGACTGCAGGGTCCCTGTCAGATCGGCCCGGGTCGTGATGCTGCCGGCCAGGGACCAGGGCACAAACGGGTTCAGCCCGGCCAGAGGCAGCTTTTGCCCGCTCAGACGCGCCTCCACCCTGTTGCGCTCGGTCTTGGCCTCGAGAGTGAGTTTCCCCGGTCCCAGGTTGAGGTGGGGCATTGTCAGTGTCCATTTGCCAGGTTCTTTGCTCAATCGGGCTGTTTCCGCCAACCGGAAAGGCAAACGTGGAGTGGCGGTGCCGTTGAAGCTGTCCAGGCGCACCCGAGTGGCCGTGTCATCCTTGGTAAGAAGACCGGAACTGCTCAAAGCGAACGGGGCGACACCGGAGTGCCCTTTGAGGGAAGAGGTGAAAGCGAGATCAGCCAGACTTCCCTGGGCCGCGAGCCGCCCGGAATTGATCCGCCAGGATCCGCGCTTCACTTCCGTCAGATTGAGGGAGCCTGAGCCCCGCAGTGGAGGTTCGGGGGCGTCGAGGGCGAGTTGACCTTCGAGTCGCTGGGCCGTCCACTGGGGCCCCCATTCGGCGTCCTGACACGTAAAATCCAACCGGGCCCATTTTTGATTCTCCGGACGCTCGGCGATGTCCAGGTCGGCCTGGAGGCGGCCTTTGACCGGAAGGGTGGCATACTGGGCCAGTTCGCCCAGGACCGCATCCAGGCTGAGCGAAGCGCTGGGCAGACCATTGGCGGAGGGCCAGCGCACCCTCCCGGTGATATTCGAGTCTCCCCACTGGCCGTTCAGATTCCTCAGCGAGAGCACCCTGTCGCGCCAGGCCACCGCGGACCGCAACTCGGCACGGTCCTGGCCCAGCCGGGCCTGGAGCGCAAGGGGGCCGGCAATGCCGCGGGCATCTGCGACAAGGCGGGTCTCGGCGTGGAACGCCTCCAGGGCAGGAAGATTGCCGACCCGCATTCGAGGGCAATCAAGACGGAAATCAAACACGGGCCGGGGTACAGCCCCGGTCGCATCCAGGGTTGCGCTGAGCGGGGCTGTGGACACCGCGAGGTTGCCAGCCGGCCAGGATGTTGACTTCAGGCTGAGGTTGAGCCTGGCGGCAAAACGTTGGGAGGCGGTGTTCAGGGTCCCGCCGCCCCACACGCGGCCTGAGGGCGTGGAAATATCCAGGTTGTCCAGGCGGAGCTGTTGCGGCGAATGCCAGCCCCAGTCGGCCAGCAGCGCGACATCGTGTGTTCCGCCGAGACGACGGATCCGAGCGGGCAGCCGGGGCCAGCTGAGATCGCCTTTGAGCTGTCCCTGCAGATCGAGCGGGAAGCCTCGACCGCTGAAAGAGGTCGTCACCATGCCCTGCGGCAGAAAAGGCGCCACTCCGGAAGGCAGAGGCAGGCGGCGCAGAACCTCCGGGGTGAGACTGAGACGGCCTTCAGCGGTGGTTTCCTTGGTATTGAAACGGCCCTCGAGGGTCAGGGCTTCGGTGTCATCCAGACGCAGGCTCGCTGTAGGGATCGTCCACAGCAAACGGTCGTCGGTGTGCAGTTCGCCAAGACACGATAGCGGGGTCATTGGGCCTGACTTGGAGTCTCCTTCCAGGGTGCCAGCGGCACTGACCCGGACCCGCCAGTCGGTCAAAGTGGTGGACTCGGCCGTCAGACTCACGGTGCTGTTGTGCAGCGTGAGTTTCCGGAGGTCGCCGGGCTGGTTGTAGGCGAGTGTTGTTGGATCGGTATCCAGAGTGCAACGCAGCGAGGTGGGGGTGCCGGCGAATGATCCGGAGAGATCGCCGCTGATATGGAGAGTATCGGGAAGCATGAGCCCTTGTGGCGGGGCGACTGGGCCCAAGCCCAATCTCAGGGCCACCTGGCTTTGCCATTGGCGCTGCTTACGCTGCCAGCTTCCGGAGGCGTCCAGGTTGAACTCCGGACTGCGGAGTTCGAACGATTCCAGCTGGAGTGTCGAGGGAACCAATTCGGGCACGACCATTGTGAGTCGCAGGTCCACGCCGGGTGCGAGCCAGGGGGCGAGGGTACTCGGCACAACCGAGGCGGCCGGGGCCATGCGGCCTTGAAGCGTTGTCCTGACCCCGGAGGCTTCCGGGATCGTTTTGTAGTCAACGGTCGCCTGACCCAGGTGCTCGCCTTTAAAGCGGGCTGTTCCCGAGCCGCGCCGGCGGGTCCCGTTGGCCTGGAGGCGACCGTGCCACGGTCCAGGCAGGCGGGTCAGCCGGGCCAACGGCCCCTGGGCCTCAGCCGTGGTCTCGAGGGTCAGCTCGTAGGCCGCCTGTTCCGGGGTGAAGCGCCCGTTCAGCCGCAGCGTGTCCTTGCCCTGCAGGGCCTTGGCGGCGAGGTTCGCCCGGAGTGCCTCGGGGCGGCCGTCAAATTGGCCCTTCACCGCCAAGGCGGCTGGGTGGTCTCCAGCCACGGTGAGTTTGGGAATACTGAGACTCTCCAGGCTGAGGCGGGACAAAAGCCACCAGGGCGGGGTGTCCTGCTCCGGGTCCGGTGGGGTCTGCGGCGGGCGGTACCAGACGATTTCCCGCGCAAAAAGCCGTTCGCCATGGAGGCGGCCGTGCCACAACGCCGACCAATCCCAATCGAGTCCAATGGCCTCGGCTGCCATCCAGGTGCCGTTGGCGTCAGCGAGTTCAAGGCGTTCCAGGCGCACCGATCCCGGAAATCCCGAACCAAGGCCTTCGAGTTCGAGTTCGATCGGGGAAGTCAGGGCGGTAATATATTCCACCGCGTGCAGCAGAGTGCTCCGGCCGTATTCGGTCTGCAGACCGGCCCAGATCCCACCGAGAAGGAGCAGCCCTGCAACGAGGCCGAAGATGAATACACGGAAAAGTCGTTGCAACACAAATATCGCCTCTCTTGCCCTGGAACCCTGCCTGGACGAGGCAGGGGAAGCCAGAGTCAGCTCATGGCGGTAAAGCGGCCCAATCCTTGCCTAGTGAGCAGCGCTCAGCGATTCAGAATTGTTTGCACGCCGTTT
Source organism: Desulfohalobium retbaense DSM 5692 (assembly GCF_000024325.1). NCBI lineage: Bacteria > Pseudomonadati > Thermodesulfobacteriota > Desulfovibrionia > Desulfovibrionales > Desulfohalobiaceae > Desulfohalobium > Desulfohalobium retbaense. Next base: position 535,385 of record NC_013223.1, read on the forward strand.
TTGGGGATTTGTCGACGGCCTGGGAAGATGGTGCCTTGCAACAGCCAGAGCGGTTTTCTTGCTCCATCTGCTCGGTATGGGGCAGGTTTAAAAGGCCTGGCCGATGCTGAAATAGAATTGCAGCGGATCGTCCGTGCCCTCCCGGGGGTTGAGCGGGGTGGCGACATCCAGCCGCAGGGGACCGATTCCGGAATAGTAGCGCAGGCCGATACCTGCCCCCCAGAACAGCTCCTCCCGGGTTTCGGGTTCGATGCCAGAATAGGCCCGCCCGGTATCGACAAAAACGGTGCCTCCCCACTTGTCGCTCAGGGCGATCCGGAATTCCGAAGAGAGTTCCAGGACACTGCGCCCGCCAAGCGGGGTGTCGTCGGAGGCCAACGGCCCGGCGCTTTGGTACCGGAAACCCCGAATGGACCCCCCGCCGCCGGGAAAGAACCGTTTGCTGGTCGGAACCGCGCCGGTGCGCCCGAGGATTTGTCCGAAGCCAGCCTGCCCGGCCCAGACCAGGCGTGGTCCAGCCATGAGAGGAATATACAGGGAACCGGTGGCCTTGTATTTAAAAAAATTGCCGGTTTCATCAGCGATATCCTGGTAGGGCGTGGCATGGATTTGCAGCCGGTAGCCGTGGGTCGGATTGAGGATATCGTTGCGTTGGTCCCAATCCAGAAACAGGGGCACGGAGATCAGGTTGAAAATGTCCGTGGCATCATCTTCTTCCTGTTCGAGGTATTCGTGTCCAATCCCGAGTCCGCCTCGCAAGGAGGTGGTCAATTGCCGCTCGAGGCGGACACTGTTGCGCAGGTGGCGGCTGGTGTAGGCGTCGGTATCCTCTTCGGTCAGATCGCTGGACAGGACGAGTTCCTGCGCGGGGTCCAGAAAGGAGGGGAAGCGCAGGGAGGATTCAAGAGTTTTCTGCGCAGCGTTGTATTTGGCTTGTGTCTGCAACCGTTCCCCACGCCCGAAAAGGTTGCGGTGTTCCCAACTGAGTTGGGCTCCAAAGGCGAAGTCGGAGGTGTATTCCACCCCGGCTTTGACCGTGCGCGGCTTGCGTTCTCGGAGTTGGAGAGAAAGCGGCAGGGCCATGTCGCCTTCTCCGGCTTCACCGCGCCGGATCGCGGCCGTGGTGAACAGACCGCTTTGCAGGAGGGCCCGCTCGGTCGCATCGACTTGGGTGGCGTTATACCAGGCCCCGTTTTCCCAGGCCACTTGTCGCCGGACATGGACCGGATTGACCCGGTTGAGCCCTTCCAGCCGCAGGGGACCGAAACGCAGGCGGGGGCCGGGAGAGACGGGATAGACGACACTGACCGTGGCGGTGGCGTGATCAGCCGTGGCCTCTGGCTTCTGGACTTCGGCAAAAGGCCAGCCGCGGTCGCGAAAATAGGATTCGGCCAAGCGGCGTCCCCGCACGAGGGCCTCGGTGGTGATGCCCGAGCCGGGGGAGAGCCTGAGTTGTTCGGGGGTGGGAAAGCCCACCTGTTTCGGCAATGGCCGTTCGGACCGAAAGACGATTTTTTCCAAAGCGAATTGGGGCCCAGGAATGACCCGGAAGCGGATTTCGATGGGCGAGGCCTGCAGGTCGATCTGATGCGAGATCTGAGCCTTGAAGTGGCCCCGGGCCTGCAATACCTGTTGCAAGCGGGGGATATCCTCCTTGATACGCTGTCGGAGCAGTCCGAGGGAGGCTGGTGGGGTCTCGATATATTGTGCTGTGTTCGAGACGGCTCGCAACGTCTGTTCCAATTCAGTATCTTCAAGACCGTGCCAGGAAATTGTGTACCGCAATTGTTCCGCCCCGGCCGTCTGGGGCCAGAAAGAGAGACAAAACAAAAGGATGAGGAGCCCGAGCGGGCCGGGAGAGAATTTGCGCTGCACGGTTTACAATGCCTCACCTTTCCAGCTACGATTTTGCATTACTTGGTTGAGCCAAGTCCATTTCTGTAGACATACTGCTTGGCGGGCGTTGATGCCGTCAAGCCCCTTTAATCCCACAAGGAGGAACCATGCGTACAGCCCAACAGGGTGACAAGGTCCGGGTCCATTATAAAGGCACCCTGAACGACGGCACTGTTTTTGACGATTCGTCGGAACGCGAACCCCTCGAATTCACTCTTGGCGAAAATCAGATCATTCCTGGATTCGAGTCGGCCGTGACCGGCATGGAGATCGGCGAAAACAAGGCTGTGGCTGTTGATCCCGACGAGGCTTATGGCCAGACCCGGGACGAGTTGTTCATCGAGGTTCCTAAAGAAGAGATCACCGCCCAACTCGAACCCGAATTGGGGATGGTCCTGGAAGTGACCCTCAATGACGGGAACAAAGCCCATGTCACGGTTTCCGAGATCGGTGAGGAGAAGGTGGTCCTGGACGCCAACCATCCTCTGGCCGGAAAGACGTTGAACTTTGATCTTACCCTGCAAGAGATTGTGGAGTAAGGAGCCGTTTTGTGTCCAGTATTCCTTGCATCCAGGGAATAATTTTCGCCTTTGGGGGAACCCTGGCGCAAATCCCCCTGGACACGACGCAGATGCACAAAAAGGCCGCGGCGATTGCCGCGGCCTTTGATATTGCCCTTCCTCAAGCGCCTACAATCTGGGCGGCAGTGGACCGCGCCCGGGACTTGCTGGTCCAGACCGACCGCCAGACGGCCCTGGAATTTCACACCAGGTGCCGCTTTGCCCTGCTGGAAACGGAAATGGCCGTCGCAGCGCAGACCCGGCTTTTGGCCCCGGTCTCCTCGTTGCTTCAGGACCTCGCAGACCAGGGACTGACAGTCGGGGTTGTCACGTTGGCGTCTCTTCCTTTTGTCGAGGCGGTTGTTCCGCAGGACGCCTTTCGCGTGGCCCAATGGTTGACCCGGGAGGCCGTGACTCCACCAAAACCCGACCCCGCCCCCTATCTCCAATTTCTGGACGCCCACCATCTCGACCCGGCCCGGACTCTCGCCGTCGGTACCCGGTCTCTGGATTTTCAGGGACCACACCAACTTGGCTGCAGGATAGCCCAAGCTGGGAGTCCGACGGCTGCTGGAGCTGACTTCATTGTCCCCGCCATCACCGACCTCCCCGCCCTGGTGGTCCCAAAAGGGTCCTGCCGGGATTCCTGACTCGAATTCGGCATTGCGCTCCACAATCAGCGCACGCCCCACACGCCTTCCAGTGGGCTAGAGTGAGGAGCGTAAGGTGAGGATAAAGGCCTCTAGGTCGTTGGGAGCCCCGGGTTGGTACGTTTCCGGGTAGAGCAGGGCGTACATGAAAAAAACGCTGTCGAGTTCAAGGGCCTGGGCCGCCCGCTGGGCAAACCCTGCGATCTGGCTTTCGACCGATGACTGCTGGTCCTGCGGGAGATCGTTGAGGGCTGGAGCGAGGCGTTGCGGCAGGTCTTCCAGGGTCTCGCACTTGCGTTCCAGCAAGGATTTGTATTCGTCAGGGTCGCCGCTGTTCAATGCCTGCTGCGCCTTGGCCTCCAGGTCGCGGATGGTTTGGGCGGTGCGTTCGAGATGGCCGATGAGCGAGTGGGGTTCGGTCATATTTACTGGTTCTCTCCGGACTCGACCGGTGCGTTTGAGGTTTGACAGGTTCCAGGGGCCGATGAAGCTGCAAAGAATTCCCAACTGCTGCTGGGGTTGCGCTTGGCGGCGTACATGGCCGTGTCCGCGTGCTGGATAAGTTCTTCCAGCGTAGCGGCATCGTCCAGGAAAATACTGATGCCGATGCTCAGGCCGATGCGGACTTCCTGATCGATTTCTTCCACAAGAAAGGGGGTATCGATGGACTGGATAAGCTTCCGCGCGACCTTGCGGCAATTGTGCCGACTGGCTCCGCCTTTGACAATGACGACGAATTCGTCGCCTCCCAAGCGGGCCACGGTGTCCATTTCCCGCAGACTGGATTGCAAACGTTCGGCTACCTGCAGCAAAAGCCGGTCCCCGACCTTGTGCCCGTGGCAATCGTTGATGTGTTTGAAATCGTTAAGATCCAGGAAAAAGAGTCCCAGCTTGTCCCTGTTGCGCCGGGCCTCCTTCAGGGACTGCTCCAGTCGGTCCAGAAACAGGGTCCGGTTGGGCAGTCCCGTGAGCTGATCGTGGTAGGCGAGATACCGGATGCGTTCTTCGGATTTTTTGCGCTCGCTGATGTCGCGACCGACAACACTGACCACCCGCCGGCCCTGGTAATGGACCAGGGAGGCCGTTATTTCCATGGGCACCAGATGACCGGACTTGGTTCGGTAGGAGCGCTCGCCCACGAAAGGGGTGCCAAAGAGGATATTCTGGATCGTGGCGTCGATATCCGTTTTGGAAGCCTCAACCAGGTCGTAAACGGTGCACTGGAGCAATTCCTCACTCCGGTAGCCAAGCAGATTGGCCATGGCCGGATTGCCGAAAAGGACTTTTTTGGTCCGGGCGTCGTACATGTAAATCGCCTCGGAACTCTGGTTGACCACAGCGCTGTAGCGTTCATGGGCCTCGGTGAGTTCCTTGCGGTTGGCCTCGAGACTGGCCAGGGTCCGGTTGATGGCCCGGGACGCAGCCTGGAATTCGGGTTCCTGGGGGATGGAGACCCGCCTGGAGAGGTCGCTGAGGTCCTCGATCTTGTCCAGATCAGCGCGCAACAACCGAAAGGGGCGGATCAGGTAGCGCAGGAACACAAACCGATTGGCAAAGGCGAACAGGGCAAAGACAGCCACGAAAAAAGCCATGAGCATGGCTACGGCCCGGATTCCCTGGGCGTGGATGGAGCGTTCCAGGCTCACCTTGAACAAGATAGCCGGAAAATCAAAAAGGTCTTTGACCAGCATATAGCCGTGCAATTGGCCATTGTCCGTGGCTTTGATGTGCCGGGGGGATTTGAGGCTCAGGTGGTACAAGGCGGAGCTGACGTCGCGAGGCAGGGGCGGGTGCTTGAGATCGTAGGCCGCAATGTCCAGATTTGTGAGCGAGGCCATGCTTTTGGCCTCCTGCTGGGAAAAGATGCGCCCCATGACCAGGGTCCCCACCGGCTCCCCGGCCGAGGAGATGGTCCTGGCGCTGACCAGCAAGGGCCCCTTGGGCAGCGCGTAGATCCCTTTTTTGACCTCTGGAGAGCCTTCTCTGGCAAGATGGAACAGGTGCCCCCGGGTGCCTGAAATGGGTTCGATCCATTTGCGCTCGGTGTAGTCGTAGTAGCGTTCAAAGAGGATATCGCCGGAGGCGTCTCTCAGCATGAGCAGGTTCAGATGCAGGGTCTGCATGGTCTGCTTGTTCAGCAGGGAGGCAAAGACTTGTTTGTCATTGCGGTCAGTGACAAAATTGGCCGCGGCTCGCCATTGAGACCAGGCCTGGGCTGTCTGGTCGATTTTTTGCAAGGACTTATCCATCGCACGGTCCAGACGCTCCATATGGGCACGCATGGTCTTGACCTCAAGCTGATCAAAATCACTGAGAATGACCCAGTGGGAGATCAGCGTGAGCAGGATCGCCATCAGGCCGAAACTGATGAATAGAGTGGAGAGGAGGCGTGCTTTCAAGGTCATGGGGAGTCCGCGTGAGCCACAAGAACCGGCGCCGACAACCGGCGTCTGCTTGCTGAAGCAGGCTTCGTCTTAGTTTGAGATCTGCCACGGGTCAAGCGCGCCGCCTTGACCTGGCATGGTTGTCGCGGCTAGTAGACAGCGGCAACCAGAGCAGCACAAACCCACGAGGGCTCCATGGCGCAGCACCCGGAAAAGCCGATCCGTATTTTGATTACCGGCGGGACCATCGATAAGGATTACAATAAATTAGCCGGTCAGCTCGTTTTGGGCAAGACCCATTTGCAGGATATCCTGGAGCAGGCCCGGTGCCGGGTGCCTGTTCGCGTGGAACAGCTCATGCTCGTCGACAGCCTGGAGATGACCGAGGAGAACCGGCAGACAGTGCTCCAGCGGTGCGTTGATGCTCCCGAAGAGCGGATCATCATCACCCACGGGACAGATACGATGGTTGAGACCGCCCGTCTTTTGGGCGGCAATGCACTGGAGAAGACCATTGCCCTGGTCGGGGCGATGATCCCTTACACCTTTGGACGCTCCGACGCCCTGTTCAATCTGGGGTGCGCCTTCAGCACCGTGCAGGTCATGGGCCACGGCGTCTATATTACCATGAATGGCCGGATTTTTTATTGGGACAATGTGCGCAAGAACACGTCAATCGGGGATTTTGAACTCCTGGAGGACCCAGGAACACATGACAAGGAGAGATAATGGACGAACGTCAAGTCTATTGGATTGAGGGCGACGGCATCGGGGCTGAAGTCTGGCGTGCGGCGCGCCCGGTATTGGACGGGGCAATCCGAGCCGCGTACGGGGAATCGCGCCGGCTGGTCTGGGAAGAGTTGCTGGCTGGAGAAAAGGCCTACGCCGAAACCGGGAACTATCTCCCGGAGGCGACCCTTGCTGCGCTGCAGGGGGCGGATCTGGCCATGAAAGGGCCCTTGGCGACTCCGGTGGGAACCGGCTTTCGCAGTCTCAATGTGACTTTGCGCCAGACCCTGGAACTCTATGCCTGCATTCGGCCGGTGCAGTATTTCCAGGGGATCGAGTCGCCGCTCAAGGCCCCGGAGAAGGTGGATATGGTCGTTTTCCGGGAAAATACCGAGGATGTCTATGCCGGTATCGAATGGCCGGCTGGAAGTAAAGAGGCCCGGAAGCTGGCGGCCTTTTTGCGCGAGGAACTCGGGGCTCGGATCGATGACCTGGCCGGGATCGGCATCAAGCCGATGACCGAAAAAGGCAGCAAGCGGCTGGTGCGCAAGGCCCTGCAATTCGCTCTCGACCAGCGGCGCGAGAGCGTGACCCTGGTGCACAAGGGCAATATCATGAAATACACCGAAGGCGCCTTTCGTGGCTGGGGCTACGAATTGGCCGAAGAGGAATTCGGAACGCAGACGGTGACCGAAAGCCAGGACGCTGGCGGCAAACTGGTGGTCAAGGACCGCATTGCCGACGCCATGTTCCAGGAGGTCCTGATTTCTCCGGAAAAATACGATGTCATCGCCACGACGAATCTCAATGGCGACTATCTCTCCGATGCGCTGGCAGCGCAGGTCGGCGGTCTGGGATTGGCGCCGGGCGTGAATATGAGCGACCAACTCGGCTTTTTCGAGCCGACCCACGGCACGGCCCCGACCATCGCCGGCCAGGACAAGGCCAATCCCGGAAGCCTGATCCTGTCCGGGGCGCTGTTGCTGGACCACATTGGATGGCATGAGGCGGCTGGGCTGGTGCGTGCCGGGGTTGAAGCCGCGCTGGCGACCAAGGAGGTGACCGTGGATCTGGCCTCGCAGATCAGCGGCGCGAAGACTGTTGGCTGCCAGGGATTTGGGGAACGGATTCTTCAGGGTGTGGAAGACGCCGCACAATAGACAGGGCTCGAGCGTGGTTCACGCTCCAAGGTCATATCAACGTCGAAGCCCCCGCCAATCTGGCGGGGGCTTCGACGTTGTGAGGATGGCGTGACACATGAGAGGGAGGAGAGGAAAGAGCGGCCCTGTGTTCATGCCTCCGAGCGCAGGGGCCCGGATCACAAATATGCTAGTGATCGCAGATGTTTTGTCCTGTTTGTAGCGTGCCAGCCAGATAGGAGCCGACCACCTCTTCTGCCGCACCGGGTTGAGCGCCGGTGATGACTTTGACGCCGTGCTGGGTGAACAGGGATTGCGCCCGTGAGCCCATGCCCCCGGCAATGACCAGGTTGGCCTGCTGGTCGGCAAGCCATTTGGGCAACACTCCCGGTTCGTGCGGCGGCGGGGTGTGCATCTCAGTGCCGAGCACGGTCTTGTTGGCGGTGTCTACACGGACCAGGGCGAATTGTTCGCAATGGCCGAAGTGCATGCAGAGCTGGCCCTGAGCGACCGGAACGGCGATGAGCATTTCACCGTCTGCTTCCGGAGCCGGCGCGGTCTGTCCGGCGGGCTTTTCCTGCAGCAGTTCCTGTTTGGCGAGCATCGGCTTGACGATACTGCCCACAGCCTGAGCCGCCGGACTTTCGTGGTGGGTTTTGACAAAGACATATCCTTCATCGCCGGCGCGGACGATTTCCGGGTCCAGGGGAATGCGGCCCAAAAAGCGGGCGTGCATTTCCGAGGCAAGTTCTTCGCCGCCACCGGAAGTGAAGATATCCACGGTCTCTTTGCAACTGGGGCAGACAAAACCGCTCATGTTCTCGACAATGCCGAATACCGGGTTGCCGAGTTGCTGGCAGAAGGTGACCGAGCGGCGGACGTCGTCCACGGCCACACCTTGCGGCGTGGTGACAATGACGGCCTCGGCGTCCTGCCCCAAAAGCTGGAGGGTCGAAAGGGGCTCGTCTCCGGTTCCGGGAGGGCAATCGACAATCAAGTAATCGAGATCGCCCCAGGCGACGTCTTCAAGAAATTGCTTGATGAGCCCCATTTTGACCGGACCGCGCCAGATGACGGCCTCATTGGCATTGGGGAGCATAAACCCCAGGGACATGACCCAGAGGTTTTTATCCCATTGGATGGGTTCGATGCATTGGTTGTCGAGATGGGGTTTGCTCTGCCCAAGGCTCAGCAGGCGCGGCACACTCGGTCCGTGGACATCGACGTCCAGGAGGCCGACCTTTTGTCCGGCCATGGCCAGGGAAGCCGCCAGATTGACAGCGACCGTGCTTTTGCCCACCCCACCCTTGCCCGACAAGACTACAAACTTGTTCTTGATCCGGGAGAGGCAGTTCTGGAGCTTTTGATCTTCCTGTTCGTTTTTGCCGCCCTGGCAGCCAGAGCCGCCGGAGGAACAGCTGGAGCATCCGTGTTCGGCCATAGGGGGTCTCCTCTTTTAGATATGGGTTTCGATCTGGTTCCATATACCGCGCATCAATTCGCCCAGGCCCTGCGGATCGTATTCGCTGACGCTCTGGCCCTGGATCTGGGCTTTGGTCACCCGGGGGTCGTAGGGCAGGGCGCCGACGACTGGAATACGATGGGCGCGGCAGAATTCTCGGATTTCCTGGACGAGTTCCTGATTGACGTCGGTCTTGTTGATCACGGCCATGGTCGGCAACTGGAAATGGCGGGTGAGTTCGCTGACTCGCTTGAGGTCGTGGATGGCCGAGACTGTGGGTTCGGCTACAAGTAAGACCGCCGAAGCGTTCGTCAAGGAGGCGATGACCGGGCAGCCGATTCCCGGGGACCCGTCGGCCACCACCCATTCATAGCCGCGTTCTTCGGCTACGGTGTGAGCGTTTTGACGGACCGTGGTCACCAGTTTGCCGGAATTTTCCTCCCCGATGCCCAGGCTGGCGTGGACCAGCGGACCGAAGCGTGTCCCGGAAACGAACCATTGCCCGCAGAGTCGGGGGTGCATGGAAATGGCCGTTTCAGGGCAGACATAACTGCACAGGGCGCATCCTTCGCACTGTTCGAGGCGGATTTCGATGTCCTCGGAAATAGCGCCGAAGCGGCAGGAGGAGGCGCAAACCCCGCATTCAGTGCACTTTTGCGGATCGATGGCCGGGAGTTCGCCGCTATAAAAATCGTGGGTCTGCTCCACGGCGGGATCCAGGATGAGGTGCAGATCCGCCGCGTCCACGTCGCAATCGGCGAGCACCATTTTGGGGCCGACCGCCGCAAGGCCGGCAACAATACTTGTTTTTCCGGTCCCGCCTTTGCCGCTGATGATAACGAGTTCCTTCATACCGTTTCCTTTTCCGCCGCCATGTGTTCCACAATCCCTGACCACAGATCCGCGTAGGCTTGTTGCATTTCAGGCAGCGCCTCAACGAGGAGTTCGCCCCTGGAGTATGCTGCGGCCGCCTCGGTGCTGTGGGGCAGGCGGGCCAGAAGATCAATCCCTTCGGCCTCAAGGTAGTCCAAGACCCGGTCATCGCCCATGCCGTCACGGTTGAGCACGACCCCGAACGGTTTGCCCAGTTTGCGCAGCAGGCCGACCGCCAATTGGAGGTCATAGAGACCAAACGGCGTGGGTTCGGTGACCAGCACGGTGTAGTCGGCCCCGTCCAGGGCTTCGATAACCGGACAGGATGTGCCGGGCGGGCAGTCGTATATGGTCACCTCGGCCGTTTCCGGGGCCTTGGCTTTAACCCGCTGGATCAAGGGAGGCGCCATGGCTTCGCCGACGCGCATCAGACCGCCGGTCAGCGTTACGCCGTGACCGCTGCCCTGTCTGACGTCGCCAATGGTGCGATGGCTCTGGCCGACAGCCCCGACGGGGCAGATGGTCTCGCACAGGCCGCAACTGTGGCAGAGTTCCGGAAAGACCATGACTTCATCGACCATCCAGATCAGGGCCTTGAAGCGACAGGCCTCGACACATTGCCGGCACTCGCTTCCAAGGCAGGTTTCCTGGTCAATGGCGGGAACAGGGACATGTTGTGCTTCCTCGTATTCCCAGTGGGCATCGAGAAAAAATTGGGCGTTGGGCTCTTCGACGTCGCAGTCGACAAGCGACACTCCATGGGTGTTTTGGGATACATATGCGGCGAGGTTGGTGGTCACGGTTGTTTTCCCCGTGCCTCCCTTGCCGCTGGCAATGGCGATACGCATATATGCTTCTCCTTGCCAGACCGCAGCCGGGCGTGGCCGTGAAGGTCAGCGCCCCCAGTGTGCCGGATTTCACTGCCTGCATCTGCCTGGGTGGGGCCGAGTCTGGCGCGTTGGATACAACTCAAAATGGGGCTCGAGCCCGTTGAACGTTCCTCTTGGGTATAAAGCAGCAACCCGTTTAAAATGCTGCGTATCCTGGGTGCGTTCCTGGGCAATACGAGCGCATTCAAGGGGGAGTTGCGGTCTCGCAGGTATTCTGTGACGGCCCCGGGGATTGCTGCCCGGACTGCGGGATCCCTCAGTCAGGATTTGCAACTGGTCATGGGGCCGCCGCACACGGGACAATGGGAGTCCACACAAGGTGTCCCCCTTTTGCGAGGGAAGCGCTCGCCGCAACATGGACAAAAACACGCGCCCCCAGCTTCAGGGACAGACCGGGAAAAGCTGTCTTGGTGGCCTTGGTTGGCCATTGTTTGGGGACATGAACGTGGATGCGCCATAGGACATCCCTCCTGTTCCAAGCACCCGCGTTTGCACCCTGCTGTGTGTGGCGGGAAGGTTGGGGACTGTGCGGGCCACACGGAAATGAACGCTCCCTTGCTGATCAAAGGAGCGTCATTTTCAAGAGGCCGCGTGTCCGTGGGGACTTATTTTGTGTCGCCCTGGAGTTGGGCGAGACGGTCCTGAAGGGCTTGCACCTGGCGTTGGAGCCAGGAGAGCTGTGTGTTCAGGGCCTGTTCTTCGTCCTGCGCGGTCATGGGCTGGGCCGGAACACCTGGAGCGGCATTGACACCCCAGCGACAGAATCCGCGCCCGAATCCCCTACCGAAGCCGCGGCCAAAACCGCGGCCAAGGCCACGGCCGAAACCAAATCCCTGGTTTTGAACGGCACCGGAACACCGTCCGGCACCACGTCCAGTCATGGGGCCTTCGCCAAACGGGCCTGTTCCATTGAGTCCTGGCATAGGAGCACCTCCTTCAATTGAAGGGTCGTCAGTGCGGTCCGGTGTGCGTGAATCGCAAAGGGGCCGCTTGTTGTTGTCTGAGATCCTGTGGAAAACCGATGTATTACCAGTGGCCTGGTTTGTCGGCACCGGCTGCGGCGGTCAGTTCGCCGTTTTCAAAGGCGGTGATCGCTTCCTGCACGGTACCGCTTTGCAGCAGATAGATGTCGATCCCGCCACGCTGCAGAGCGGTGTAGGCCTTGGGGCCGACATGGCCGGTCAAGACCGCCTGAGCCCCGGTGTCGGCGACGTTTTGCGCGGTTTGAATTCCTGCTCCCTGAGTGGCAGCCAGGTTCTGCTGGTTGTCCATGTAGGAAAACTCACCGGAATCGGTATTGTAGATGATGAACCCGCCGGTTCGTCCGAAGCGGGGATCAAGCGGGGCATTGAGATCCTGGCCTTGGGCGGTGATAGCAATTTTCATGGGGGAATCCTCCTTACCCGTTATTGCGTCGTATGCGGCCCGCGGAAGCGGCGGCAGCAGCGAAATCCGCGGCATCCCGGCATCAAAAGCGTTTCCAGCCTGTCTTCGCGCCAAGCCTCAAGCACAGTGGAGATGTCTCCGCGGAGCCAGCCGAAGACATTGATGCCGTGTTCCTGGATCATGCGCGTGGTGCAACCGCTTATGGCGCCGCAAAGGAGAATATTTGCCCCGCAGGAAGATAGGGCTGAAACCCGGAGCGTAGGGTCGCCAAATGGGAGGGAGATATCACCTGCGGGGCAAATAGTGTTGTCTGACTCACAAGTGTAGACCTGCAACCCGGTGGCGTTGTCGAACAACGCCGCGAGGCGTGATTGGTATATGGCCAGACAAATTTTCATTGGCAGTACTCTTCAGAACGGGTCGATTTGCGCTCTGTGAGTTACTTATAGCAATGTCCGTGCCGATTTTGTTTTTCTATTTTTGTCAGGCAATTAGAGAAAAGAAGGAGTGGTTCGGTGGGCTAGGATGGGCGAATTATTTGTCTTTTGGGTGTATGGAGGGCGAATTTTTTGTTTACCCCTGGCGCAAAAGGCGGCGCAGGGTATCCTTGCTGATATCGAGTTCGCGGCAGGCGGCCATTTTTTTGCCCTGGTTGCGGGCCAGGGCCTGCCGGGCGGCTTGGACCTTGACCTCTTCCATGGTCATGGGGGCATTGGTGTTCGGGGAACTTGCCTCCTGAGGATGGAATTTTTCCGGCAAATGCTCGAGTTGGATGAATCCTGAAGAGCACAGGATGAAACTGTATTCGAGGATGTTTTCCAACTCCCTGATGTTGCCGGGAAAATCGTGACGTATAAGGGTGGCCAGAGCGTCCTCGGAAATGCCCTGGACCTCTTTACCTTGCAGGAGGTTGAAGCGCCGTATGAAATGGTTGGCCAACAAGGGGATGTCTTCCTGCCGCTCGCGCAGTGGGGGCAGTCGGAGTTGGGCGACATTGAGACGGTAGAAGAGGTCCTCGCGGAACCGGCCTTCGCGAACAAGGTGTTCCAGGTCCCGGTTGGTGGCGGCGATGATCCGCACGTCCGTAGGCACCGGAGCCACAGCGCCGAGGGGTTCGACCTGTTTTTCCTGCAACACCCGCAACAGTTTGACCTGCAGGGCCAGAGGCAGATCGCCGATCTCGTCCAAAAACAGGGTCCCGCCATCGGCGAGTTGGAATCGGCCGGGTTTGTCTTTTTTGGCGTCGGTGAACGCACCGGCCTTGTAGCCGAAAAGTTCGGATTCCAGGAGGTGCTCGGGAAGGGCGCCGCAGTTGACTACAACCAGAGGGCCCTGTCGGCGCGGGCTGAGGTTGTGCAGGGCGCGGGCAAACAATTCCTTGCCTGTGCCCGATTCGCCGGTCAGCAGAACCGAGGACGGACTCTGGGCCACCTGCGGCAAGATGCGGAAGATCTTGGACAGGGCTTCGCTTTTGCCGACGATGTCTTCAAAGGTGTAGCGTTGCTCCATCTCCTGGCGCATGACCTGGATGGCGCTCAGGTCCCGAAAGGTCTCCACGCCGCCGATGCATTCGCCCTGGTGGTTGTGCAATGGGGCCGCGCTGATGGAGATGGGCACTTTGCTCCCGTCGGGGCGGATAATAAAAATGGATTTGTTGCTGATGGAGGTGGCATCCCGCAGGCAGGTCTCCAGGGCACAAGAGCCGTCACACAGCGAAGACCGCAAGACCTCCCAGCATTTTTGCCCCACGGCATCCTGGCGGGCGATGCCGGTAATCTGAGTGGCGGCCCGGTTGAACGAGGTGATCGTCCATTCGAGGTCCACGGTGAACACCCCGTCGGCAATGCTGTCCAGGATGGCCTCGCAGGGCAAATTGTCGGGAAACGCCATGGTGTTCTTCCAATTTGCGTCCAAGAGAATTCAAATGCTGGCCTCGGGCGACCCGGTTCCGAAGTTTCGCCTCGGCCTGGAAAAAATGGCGTATCGCGGTCCGCGGGGCGGTGGTCAATCAGTCGGACGCTGTCCTGGCTGACTGGCGTAATCCACCGCACCCCACAGGCCGTTCAAATCCGGAACACGGTCTTTGATGACACCGCAACGTGGTCTCGCCGGTAGCCCCTGGAATCAGGAGTGGGTGCGCTTGTCTTTGGCCGCGCCGCGGAGCCATTCGTACCACTCGTCGAGCCCGTCGCCCTCGCGGCAGGAAAGGGAGAAGACCTGGGTCTCCTTGTTGACCGCCCGGGCGAAGTGCTCAGCGCGTTCCAGGCTGAAATCGACGTAGGGCAGAAGATCGACCTTATTCAGGAGCACGACCTTGGACAGAGCGAACATGTAGGGGTATTTTTCGGGCTTGTCGTCGCCCTCGGTGACACTGAGCAAGGTGACCTTGAGATCCTCGCCGAGGTTGAATTCAGCCGGGCAGACAAGGTTGCCGACGTTTTCGATGAACAGGATGTCCAGCCGGTCCAGATCCAATTGCTCCACGGCCTTTTTGACCATGTTGCTGCTCAGATGGCAGCCGCCGTCGGTGTTGATCTGGATGGTCTGGGCCCCAGTGGCCGCGACGCGCTCGGCGTCGTTCGAGGTCTGGAGGTCGCCCTCAATGACCCCGATGCCGAATTCCTCCTTCAAGGCGTGGAGGGTGTGTTCCAGCAGGGTCGTTTTCCCTGCCCCCGGCGAACTCATCAGGTTCAAGACCAGGATATTTTTTTCGGCAAACAGCGATTTGAGTTCTTCCGCCACTTGGTCGTTTTGTTCCAGGATATCGCGTACCACGGGAATCTGCATTTATTCCGCCTCCAACTCATCAATGTACAATTCTTTGCCGCTCAGGATCTCGTGACCAAACGGTTCCTCGCATTGGGGACAGGGGAGGTAGAGCGTGGATGCCTCTTCGGGCGCGAATTCGGCGCCGCAGGCGCTGCAGCGCACCTGTACTGGCACCTCCTCTAACTCCAACGTTGCCCCGGCCATATCCGTCTCCACTGTCAGGGCCTGAAAGGCCATGTCCAGCGCTTCGGGGACCACAGCGGCGAGGCGGCCGTGTTTGACCTTGACCCGCTTGAGGCGGCTGACGCCGTGTTTGGTCATCTCATCCTGCAGGATTTCCACCAGACTTTGTGCGATTGACATTTCATGCATGCAGACGCCTCTACTGCAAAAGCGGCCTCGCGTCCAGGCCCCGGCCAAAAGAGGGGGCCCGCACGGGGGGATTCGAATGTGTGAATTTCGGAACTCCAGTTCTGAAATTTTGCCCCTGGCCTGCAAAAAGAGCGTGGGCGTAGTTTTAGGGTTTTGCAGGGTGTTTGCCGGTCAGGGTGTTGGCAGGAAGCAACGGCTCTTGGGGCGCTGAAGGCAGCTTGCAGGCCGGGAGCAAAACTCCAGAACCGGTTCATGTCTGTGTCAAAAAAGTGGTTGTCAGCCAAAGCTGTTTTGGCTATAAAGCCTTTCCATTGGGCGGTTAACTCAGTTGGTCAGAGTGCCATCTTCACACGGTGGAAGTCACTGGTTCAAATCCAGTACCGCCCACCATCCTGTTCTTCCCAGGCCCTGCTCCGGCAGGGTCTTTTTTATGCCGACACCCGGAGCCATGCAGCCGGTATGGCAATGGCCGTACCCTCTCTTGGGGATGGCAGAATCGTTCGCAGCGTCCGGTGCAGACCCTTCCATTCCGTGAATCCCTTGGGACCCCCTCATGCAGATTGTTCTTTTTGAACCTGAAATCCCTCCCAATACTGGCAATATCGGGCGTCTTTGTGCCGCGACCACAACGCCCTTGCATCTTATCGAGCCCCTCGGGTTTCGCCTGGAGGACCGGTATTTGAAGCGGGCCGGCCTCGACTATTGGCCACACCTGGACCTTACGGTCTGGCCGGACTGGCCTTCGTTTTGCGATTCTCTGCCATCAGGGGCCCGTCTGGTGGCTTCGAGCGCCCGCCAGGGAGCCGCTTACCATACTGTTGCGTTTCGCACAGAAGATTATATCGTCCTCGGCCCGGAGAGCAGTGGGTTGCCCTCCGCGATCTGCGAGCAGGCCGCAGAACTCGTGCGCATCCCGATCTGGGGGCAGGTGCGCAGTCTCAATCTGGCCAACGCCACCTCCGTGCTGTTGTACGAGGCCCTGCGTCAGACAGGGGGACTCGAGGGCCGGTAGGCATATTGTTCCTGGCTCCAGGGAAGTGGAGTGAAAAGGCCCCGCCGGAGCGCGCTCCGGCGGGGCCTTTCTGTTTTGGTCGGTACACTGAGACCGGTTCAGTCTGCTTCGAACCAGGTCATGGCCAGGGCGGGGCCGAGATACAGAGCCTGTTCGTCCAATTCCTCTTCGATTCGCAGCAACTGGTTGTACTTGGCCAAACGGTCGGAGCGGCTCAGCGAGCCAGTCTTGATCTGTCCGGCGTTCGTGGCCACAGCGAGATCGGCGATGAAGTGGTCTTCGGTTTCCCCGGAGCGGTGGGAAATGACCGTGGTGTACGAGGCTTCCCGGGCCATCTCGATGGTATCCAGGGTCTCGGTCAGGGTCCCGATCTGGTTGAGTTTGATGAGAATGGAGTTCGCGACCCCTTCGGCAATCCCGTCGGCGAGCAGAGAGGGGTTGGTGACAAAGACGTCGTCGCCTACAAGCTGGACGGCGTGGCCGAGTTCGTGGGTCAGCCGCTGCCAGCCGTCCCAATCGCCTTCGGCCAGCCCGTCCTCAATGGAGACGATGGGGAATTCGTTGCAGTATTCGGCGTACAGTTTGACCAGTTCGTCAGCGCTCAAGGTCTTGCCTTCGCCGGCCAAAACATATTTGCCATCCTTGAAGAATTCTGAGGCGGCGGCGTCGATGGCCAGGGCCATCTGTTTGCCGGGGACGTATCCGGCTTTTTCAATGGCCCGCATGATGTATTCGAAGGCTTGCTTGTTCGATTTGAGATTGGGGGCGAAACCGCCTTCGTCGCCAACGGCGGTGACCAGCCCGTCCTGGGCCAGCAGCCCTTTGAGGGCCTGGAAGGTTTCGGCGCCCATGCGCAGGGCTTCGGAGAAGCTGTCCGCGCCCAGCGGCATGATCATGAATTCCTGGATATCCAGGTTGTTGGAGGCATGGGCCCCGCCATTGAGAATGTTCATCATCGGCGCGGGCAGGATCTTGGCGTTCACGCCGCCGAGGTACCTGTACAACGGCAGGCCGACAAAGGCAGCGGCAGCACGGGCCACAGCCAGGGAAACCCCGAGCATGGCGTTGGCGCCGAGGCGGGATTTGTTGTCGGTGTCGTCGAGTTCCAGGAGCCGTTCGTCGACTTCGTTTTGGCGTACCGCGTCCAGCCCGGCGATCTCGTCGCCGATTTCCTCGATGACATTGGTTACCGCCTTGGTCACGCCTTTGCCGTTATACCGTTTGGCGTCCTTGTCCCGTAATTCCAGGGCTTCTCTGGCGCCGGTCGATGCCCCGGAAGGGACAGCGGCCCGACCGGTGTCGCCGCTTTCCAGACCGACTTCGACCTCAACGGTGGGGTTGCCCCGGGAGTCCAGGATTTCCCTGGCCCAGACCGAGGTGATAGTGCTGCTACGCATAGGATCGCTCCTTTTATGATTGCTGATTATGTGAAACCTGGCCGGTACACAGACCGCGACTCCGGACGTTGGCCGGAACCCGGGTCCGCGGACAGGGCCAGAGGGGAGACGGTTGGGGGTTTGGAACGGGGCCGCATCAACTCCGGCGCTGGGATGAGGACGGCTGTCCGCCCAGGATGTCGCAGCTGAGCTGATCGGCGGCGTATTGCAGCCCCTGCAGCAACAGATCGGGTTCGACATGCTCCAGACAGGGACAGACCGGTTGCAGGCGACGCCCAAAGCCGCCCGTGGCCACAACGGTGACCTCGCCGAAGAGGTGTTTCTGGATTCGGGCGCACAACCCCTCGATCATGGAGGCAAAACCGAAGAGGAAACCGTGGTTCAGACTTGTGGAGGTCGACATGCCGATCTGGACTTCATCGCTGTCGAGCTCCAGGCTGATCTGGGGCAGTTTGGCTGTCTGCAGGGCCAGGCCTTTGGCCGAGGACAAGACCCCGGGGCAAATCAGCCCTCCGAGATAGGCTTTGTCCTGAATGCAGTCGAATGTCGTGGCTGTGCCGAAATCCACGACAATGATCGCCGGGGTGGCAAAACGGCGGCGGGCGGCCAATGCTGTGACCAGGCGATCGGCACCGACCTCCTGGGGCCGGGCGTAGTGGTTCTCCAGCGGCACGCCGATATCTTTGGGGACAAAATGGACGGGACAGGCACAAAAACGGTCCCCGGCAACCTTGAGAGCGTCGTTGAGCGGCGGCACGACCGAGGAAATGATCCAGGCAGTGAGCTTTTCTGGAGCCAGTTCCCAGTAGCGGCAGATCTCCAGGACGCGAAAGCCCCAGGTGTCGGCTGTATCCGCAGTGGAACTCGGGAAACTGTACGATCCGAGCAGTCGCCCGTCCTGGGAGAGCCCGATTTTGGTGTTGGTGTTGCCTACATCAAAAAGAAGAAGATACATGGTGGACATGGGGGTGTTGTGGCTTCTTTCCTCGGCTTTGGCAAGCCTCCAGCAGCACCAGGAGCCCGGGATTTGACCTCCGGACGGGATCTCCGTATAGCCTGAAGCTGCGCCGAAAACCTTGGATTCGAGAATCTGGCTCTTGCATTCAAGGCCTTTGCGATCGGTCGGACTGGACTTGTACCTCGCACAGGATTTTCGCCTGCCAGGCGCACATCGCTTCCAGGGCGTGGGGAAGATCCCCCATCCCCGGAGCGATCGCCCCTATGGTGGCAAGTGCGGGGACCGGTCAGATTTGCAAGGGGGCAAACGAAAGACACGCTTTGCTGTTGCCGTGGCGTTGTCCGGCCGCCCCCGTCCAGTCCACTTTTTCCATTCATTTCTCAAGGTTCTCAGGAGGGGGTATGGACCCGTCATCCCTTGTTCCCGTCGCCGACGCTATCCCTGTGCCGTGGGGGTGGCATTATGTCCTGCTGTTGGTGACATTTGTCCTTCATCTCTTGTTCATGAACACCATGCTCGGTGCCGGGATCATCGCCTTTGTCGATGAACTCCGCGGCGGGGCGCAGGGCGGCGAGGGGACCGTGGCCGAAGCCCTGTCCCATAAGCTGACCTACATCATTGCTTTTACGGTCAATCTGGGCGTGGCCCCGTTATTATTCCTGCAGGTCCTCTATGGCCAGTTCATTTATGTCAGTTCAGTTCTTATCGCAGTGTACTGGATCGCTGTAGTTTTTCTCGTTATTCTGGCATATTATCTGGCGTATCTCTATAACTTTCGGTACCAGCGTTTGGCGGGGGCGCGGAAATGGGTCATCGGTTCGGCGGTTTTCTTGTTGTTGGCAGTGGGCTTTGTCTTTACCAACAATATGACCCTCATGCTCCGGCCCGAGGCCTGGGAACGGTATTTCGCCTCCCCCGGCGGAATGCTTTTGAATCTCTCCGACCCGACGCTGATTCCGCGCTATCTCCATTTCATGGTCGCCTCGGTGGCGGTCGGGGGGCTTTTCGTCGCCCTGTGGGCCGCCAAGACCGCCCAGCCCTCCACGGAGCAGCGTGAGCAACGCATCAATCGGGGCATGCAGTGGTTTACCTATGCTACTCTGGCCCAGATGGTCATTGGGATCTGGTTTTTGATCACCCTGAAACGGGAGGTCATGCTCCAGTTCATGGGCGGAGATTCCTTGGCCACAGCGCTGCTGGTTCTCGGTATCGGCGGGGCGGTACTGTTGCTCTTGCTTGGGTTTCAGCGCCGTCCGGTCCCGGCTGCGGTAGCCCTGGTCGCCACCATTTCCATCATGGCCGTGATGCGCGACTTCGTCCGGGCCGGCTACCTGGAGCCGTATTTCACCCTCTCCGATCTCAGGCTCGATCCGGAATATTCGCCGCTGGTCCTGTTTTTGCTCGTCTTTGTCGCCGGAATGGCCATGGTCGTGTATCTGCTCCGTTTGGCCGCCAAGACAGGGAAGGAGGTCTAGGCCATGAATTATCCGGTTTGGGAACTCTTTGCGGCTGGCGGCGGCTTGCCGATCGCGCTGATGGCCATCGTCCATGTCTTTGTAGCCCACTTCGCTGTTGGCGGCGGACTTTTCCTCGTCTTGACCGAGCGCAAGGCGTATCGGGAAAACTCGAAGTCCATCCTGGAATACACACGCAAGCACGCCAAGTTTTTTCTGCTTTTGACCATGGTCTTCGGGGGCCTGACCGGCGTCGGGATCTGGTTTACCATCTCGGTGCTCAGTCCGGGCGCGACCTCGGTCCTGATCCACAACTTTTTGTATGGCTGGGCCACGGAATGGGTCTTTTTTGTTGTCGAAATCGTGGCCCTGTTCGTTTATTTCTACACCTTCGGCAAAATGGACCAGCAACGCCACCTCACCGTGGGCTGGATCTATTTCGGCGCCGCCTGGGCTTCCCTGTTTCTGATCAACGGCATCATCGCCTTTATGCTGACGCCGGGCGAGTGGTTGCAAACCGGCAATTTCTGGCACGGCTTCTTCAATCCCACCTTCTGGTCGTCGCTCGTCTTCCGGACCTTCATGGCCATTGTCCTGGCTGGCGTCTTTGGATTTGTGACCGCCACGTTCATGAAAGATCAGCAGGCACGGGCGCAATTGATCCGTTACAACGCACGGTGGCTCCTGGTGCCGATGGTCTTTCTGGTCGCCTCCGGCTGGTGGTATCTGCAATCGGTTCCGGAGCCGGCCCGGGAACTCATTCTTGACCGTTCTCCGGAGCTCGTGCCGTATTTCAAAGCCTTTCTCTGGCTTTCTGGGGCCGTGTTTCTCGGCGGCCTGCTCCTGACCGCCCGGGGGGGACGGAGGTGGCAACGCCCGCTGGCCTTTGTGCTCATGGCCCTGGCCCTCGGATATATGGGCAGTTTTGAATATATCCGTGAAGCCGGGCGCCACCCGTATCTGATTTACGACTACATGTACTCCAACGGGATATTGACCTCCCAGGAAGAGCGCATCAACGCCCAAGGCTTTCTCGCCAGCGCCAAATGGACCAGTTTCGATACGGTCACCCCGGACAACCGCCAGGCCGCGGGCCGGGAAATATTCCGCTTGCAATGCATGAATTGCCATTCTGTGGACGGTCCGCAGAACGATATTCTGCCGCTGACCGCCAAATATGATCTGTTCGCCATGGACGCCCAACTCGACGGGCTTGGTAAACTCAACGACTACATGCCCCGGTTTATGGGCACGCGACAGGAACGCAAGGCCCTTGCCGCCTACATCGTCTCTGATCTTCACGGCAAGAAACCGGCCGAACCGCACGAAGCCGGAGCCATTGCGCAACGGCAGCATGCTGTGCCCCCGTTTGACCCCGATTCAGACGACTATGTCCTTTTGGCCTGGAATAACCTGGGCATGCACTGCATCTCCGACAGTTCCGACTGGTGGGTGCTGCTGCCTCCGGCCAACGATCTCTTTGCTCAGCTGATCCGGCGGGGACCGATCCCCGAGGTCGTCACCAAAGGTGTGGAGATCGAATACGCCGTGGAAGAGGGATTTGAAAACCCTGCCGGCAAGGTCCCGTTTTGGGACAATGTCGAGGCCCTTTTCGGTACCGAACTGGAAGACAATGTCGGCCTGTCCGGAAACGGCATGCGCGGCAAGATGCATCTGAGCAAAGAGCTGTCCGCTTTTGAGGCCTCTCTGGTGCCGGTTGTCCCCTATCCTGAAGAGGGCGGATATATGCCGTATCCGCTGTTCCATGTCACGGCCAAGGATGCCCAGAGTGGCGAGGTCCTGGCCCGGACCTCGATGGTCGCGCCAACGAGTACGGAAATGGGCTGCAAAAATTGTCACGGCGGTTCCTGGCGGGTGGACGGCAAGGCCGGCTTCACTGATGCGACCTCCATGGACATCCTGGCGACCCACGACAAGAATAACCGCACCGATCTTCTTGCTGCCGCCCGCAACGGCGAGCCGAAACTCTGTCAGAGCTGTCATCCCGATCCGGTGCTGGGAACCGAGGAGAACCCGGACTACCCCAATATCATGAACTTCCCCGCCGCGATCCACGGCTGGCACGCCAATTACCTGACTGACCGCGGGGCCGAGGTGTGCAGTTCCTGCCATCCGTCGTCCGCCGCAGGGCCGACCGGATGCCTGCGCGGGGTGCACGCCGGGGTTGGTCTGGATTGTACCAGTTGTCACGGCAGCCTGGAGGATCATGCTCTGAGCCTGCTGAAAAAGGAATTACGGGCCGGGAAAAAGGGCGCGGCCCGGATGATGACCCATCTCGAACCCAATACAGTGGACAAGGTCCAGCACATCCGCCCGCGGACTCCGTGGATCAACGAACCGGACTGCCTCAATTGCCACGTGGATTATGGCAAGCCGGAAAGTAAGGATGTTTCCGGATTCAACAAGTGGACCTCCGGCGCCGACGAACTTTTCCGCCTGCGTCACGAGGAGACCGGAACCATCATGTGCGAAGCGTGCCACGGCTCGACCCACGCCAACTATCCGGCCACCAATATGTACGGCAAAAATCGGGACAATATCCAGCCGCAGCAATATCAAGGCAATTCGCTACCAATTTCCTCGAACAAGAACTGCGCGGTCTGCCACACCATGGATATGGGCTTCGATATGCACCATCCCAATATCTATCGGGACTTCCGTAATACCCAATTGCTGGAGGACGGGGACGGTTCGTAAGCCGTAACCGCGCTCGCGGAAAAGCGTTTCGGGCGCCGGTTCTTTCTGCGGAAAGGGCCGGCGCCTTCGCGTTTGCACGGGCGGATGGGGCGGTCCGGGGCGCGGAGTTTTTAGGATGTGTTTGGGCCCCGGTGCCGGGATGTGCCTCCGGCCAGGAAATAGGGCGCGTGGGGAGTACAAATTCAGTGCGAGGGCAGCAGGACGCTACTCAAGCGTTCGGTAATGCTGTTGGCCATCAGCATGCCGGCGGAGGTCAGGCGTAGGGTGCCGGCGGCGATATCCGCCAATCTTTGGTTTTGAAGTTGAGCGCACAATTCGGGGCAGGCGGTCAGCGGATCGGTGCCAAATTCGCGGGCGAAGGTGGAGCAGTCCAGACCGGCGCGGGTGCGCAGCTGGAGCATGAGCGTCTCCAGGCAGCGCTCCCGGCAGGTGAGCTGGTGGGCGGACTGGCCGAGGGTTTGCTGGGTGACCGCCCGGGCGTAGGCGGCTAGATGCGTCGGATTGGTCCAACGGCTGCCCTCGAGGGTGGATACCGCGGCCGGGCCCAGGCCCAGGTAGGGCCAGCCTTGCCAATAGCCGCTGTTGTGTTGGCTTTCCCAGCCGGGCTGGGCGAAATTGGCGATCTCGTATTGCTCCAGCCCGAATTGGCCCAACGCGTCCACGGTGTGGTCGTACATCGCAGTGAGCATGTCCTCATCGGGCAGAGGCGGAATGGCCCGGGCCTCCAGATCCCCGGCCAATGGGGTGTCGGGTTCCGGGGTCAGTCCGTAGCAGGAGAGATGACGCGGTTTTAACGCCAGGGCCTGTTCCAGGGTGTGTTCCCATTGGGTGAGCGTATGCCCGGGCAGCCCCCAGAGGAGGTCCAGGCTGATATTGGACACTCCGGCTTCCCGGGCGAGGGTGACGGCCCGGACCGCCTGCGCGGCGGTATGCGCCCGTCCCAGGAGATCGAGTTCCCTGTCTGCCATGCTTTGGACGCCGAAACTGATCCGGTTGACTCCCAGGTCGTAAAGAGACTTGGCGTAGGCGGGGTCCTGGAACGAATCCGGGTTTGCCTCAAGTGTCCATTCGATGCCCTGCGGCCAGACAAAAGCGGACTGCAGGGTGTGGACCAGACGGTGGAGACTTTCCGGAGGAAGCAGGCTCGGGGTGCCGCCGCCAAGATAGACCGTCTGCAGTTCCGGCTTGGCGAGACGTCGGCCCCAGAGACGGGCTTCGGCGCAGACCAGCCGGGTCCAGGCGGCGATGTCCTCGCGGGAGCCGGGGCCGGAGGCAAAGGCGCAATAGGCGCATTTGCTGCGGCAGAAAGGGAAGTGGATATAGAGCAGCATAAACGGGCGGCGGCAGGCTTGAAGCACAGGGGCGGCTCAGCCGGACTGGAGTTCGTTCTGGAAGCGCTCGAATTCGCTGTAGAGACAGCCGCAATACGATTGCCGGTAAATTCCCCACTCCTGACTCGTCTGAATCCCTTCACGCCAGCCGGTGCGGAAATCCTCGTACCAGAACCGGCAGGCGCCATTGCCGGCAATCTGGTGCCCGAGTTCGGCCAGCGCGGCATGATTTTGCCGCTTACTGTAGAGCAGGGTGGAGCTGAAGGCGTCGAAGCTCCCCTTGCGGGCGATGGAGGCGGTTCGCTCCAGCCGCGTCTGGTAGCAGAGAAAACAGCGGTGCGCTTCGCGGAAGACCACCCGCCGCAAAAACTCGGCGGGGTCGTAGTCGGCATCCTTGCAGATGAGCTTGACGGAAAACCGCTCCGCGACCTCCAAGGCCCCGTCGCGCCGGCGCAGATACTCTTGAAGCGGGTGGATATTGGGGTTGGAGAATAGGCCCGTGACCTCGATCCCCTGTTCAGTCAGACGGCGCAGGGGAACGATGGCGCACGGGCCGCAGCAGATATGCAGAAGAAGGCGTCTAGGTAAGGGCATTGTCGGTCGCGGAGATGGTGATCGTGGTCTGGAATTCCTGTTCGAGTTCGGTCAATCGGTCCCGTTTCGTATTCAAAAGATACAGGGCGAGTTCTTTGCCAATGGGGAAATCCAGAGTGGATGCGCCGTTTTTTTTGTTCAACTGGTAGCGGATGTCGCGCAAGGCCTGCATGGCCTGCCATTCGAGATTACGCCGGATGCCGGCGCCCTGGCAGCAGGGACATGGTTCCATGGTCGTAGAAAGGGCCGAGGACCCCATACGTTGGCGGACCATCTCCAAAAGACCGAAACGGGAGATCCGACCAACACTGGTGCGGGCCTTGTCGTCTTTGACAGCCGCGCGCAGGGTCTTTTCCACGTCCCGGCTGTGTTTGTTGTCCTTCATCTCAATAAAATCGATCACAACCTGACCCCCGATATCTCGCAGGCGCAATTGGTGGGGGATTTCTTCGGCCGCTTCGAGGTTGGTCTTCAGGGCCATCTCGGCGAAATTGCTTTCGCCCCCGATTTTGCCGGAGTTGATGTCGATGGCCATAAGCGCCTCAGTCTGGTCAAAAACCAGGCTGCCCCCGCTGGGCAGGGTGACCTGTCGGCTGTACACAGACTGGAGCTGGTCGATGAGATTGAAGCGTTCGAACAGGGAGCGGTCAGCGTCGGTGTGCTGCTTGACGAGGCGGTTTCTCCGGGGAAACGCCAGCGAGGCGTATTCTTTGATCTGTTTGGCGGTCTCCTGATGATCAACCCAGACCTCGGAGACATCATCGGTGAGGTAGTCGCGAACCGCCCGAAAGGCGAGATC
This sequence comes from Desulfohalobium retbaense DSM 5692, assembly GCF_000024325.1. Taxonomy (NCBI): domain Bacteria; kingdom Pseudomonadati; phylum Thermodesulfobacteriota; class Desulfovibrionia; order Desulfovibrionales; family Desulfohalobiaceae; genus Desulfohalobium; species Desulfohalobium retbaense. The sequence continues at coordinate 560,758 of NC_013223.1, forward strand.
CTTTTCCTCGTAGATCAAACTGGGCGCTTTTTCAGAGACCCCGCGTTTGCGGACCTCTTTCCAGAGCCGTTTGAGAAATTGCAGATCGCGGGAGAGATTGGTCTTGGTCTGGTTGGAGCTTACGGTGCGCAGAATAAGCCCTATACCGGGATCAAGCTTGAAGTCTTCAATGATCTTGCGCAGCCGTTCCCGTTCCTTCTCATCATCGATTTTGCGGGAAATCCCGGTCTGTTCACGGCCCGGGGTGAGCACAAAATAGCGACCGGGCAGGGAGAGATAGGTGGTCAAAAAGGCCCCTTTAGACCCAGTGGGTTCCTTGACCACCTGGACAAGAACCTCTTGCCCCGGTTTGAGGACCTTGTGCAGCGGAGGGTACTTGTAGCCTTTTTTGGGCTTGATATCGTTTTGGTAATATTCCTGGTGGACTTCGTCGACCTGGAGGAACCCGTTCTTTTTGGCCCCGTATTGGATGAAGGCGGCTTGCAGGGCGGGGTCGATGTTGTTGATGGTCCCTTTGTAGATATTGCCCTTCGTCTTGGCCTGGTTGAGCATTTCGACGTAGTATTCTTGGACCTTGGCGTCCTGGGCGATGACGACTTCAATCTGTTCGCCGGGCAGGACACTGATAAACATTTTGCGTTTGCGTTTTTGAGCCATGTCGCTCCTCGTTGCTAGTTGCGTTCGCTTGACGCGAGCCCGTAATACGGGACATCCGTTCCCGTGAGAACCACGACAGTCCCCTGGTTTTGAAGGGCATCCAGGGTCGCGGCGACGTCGGAACGGGCAAAATTCAAGGCAAAAGCCAGCTGGTCCACAGTTTGCGGTCGTCTGGCCAATGAGTTGGTGATTGTGGCCGCAATGGCTTGCCCGTCCAGGTGTACCGGTGAGGTGGTGTGTGTTTCGGGTGCGGATGACCGCGCCACGGGATCTTGGCAGGCACCAAGTGCCTCGCGCCAGGAACGAAGTATTGAATTGGGGATCGGCCGGGCCTCACTGAAGGCGCCGGGCCGTGTCATGGTAACGACATCTACACGCTGCGGGGAAAATTCTGCAATAAATTCCCGTAATCGATTTTTATTTTCTGCAGTGTCGTTTATGCCATGGACCAGAAGAATTTCAAGAAAGATTTTGCCGCTGTAGCGGCGACGGAATTCCAAGAGCCCTTGGCTGATGCGACTCAGGTCGACCCCGGTGCAAGGCCGGTTGAGATGGTGAAATTCCGTATCGACAAGGGTGTCCAGCGACGGCAGCACCGTGTCGACTTCTGCCAGTTCCTCCTGGACGTCCTCGCGGTGCAACAGGGAGGAATTGGTCAGGACGGCAATTGGAATAGTCGGCCACTGCTGCCGCACCTGGTGGACCAGCGTACCCAGTTCGCTGTTCAGGGTCGGTTCCCCCTGCCCGCCGAGGGTGATGTAATCCGGCGGCTGGTGCCCCTCCTTGAACCACTGCCGCAGTTCCTGCACGAGTCGCGATGCGGGGACATGCGCCCGTCGCTGACAGGTGTGGAGCTTGGTGCGCCCTACTTCGCAATACACGCAGTCAAAGCTGCAGATCGGTCCGCCGAGGAGGTCGAGTCCCAGGGAGCGGCCGAGACGACTCGAAGCCACCGGACCAAAGAGGTAACGGTAGGACGGGGGGGCGGGTTGTGCTTGACTCGTTTTGGGCACCGGTCTATTCTTAAATGTTTGGAGGTTGTATGATAGAGCCAGGGCAATTGGTACAATTGGTCAGCCCAAAGGGCAAGCGATACTTGCGCCTGCTCCAGGACGGAGAAGTGCTCCAGACCCATGACGGACTTCTTTCGATGGACGAGGTCCGGCAGGCCGATTTTGGAGCGACCATCAAGACCCATTTGGGGCGTCCCTATCGGGTTGTAAAGCCTACCATCTACGATTTGATCAAAGGGATCAAGCGCAAGACGCAAATTATCTACCCAAAAGAGATCGGGTACATCCTGATGAAACTCGGGGTTGGGCCAGGCAGTCGCGTCGTGGAATGCGGCACGGGATCGGGGAGTCTGACCATGGCCCTGGCCTGGTACGTCGGCGACACCGGCAAGGTCTATACCTATGAGCGGCGTGCGGAATTTTCCGAATTGTGCGCAAAAAATCTCGACCAGGTTGCCCTGGGCCACCGCGTTCAGCGCTATATCCGGGATATCGAAGAGGGGTTTGAGCAAACAGACGCTGATGCCTTGTTTCTCGACGTGCGTACTCCCGATATGTACGTCCCCCAGGCGGCGGCCGTGGTCAAACCCGGCGCTCCAGTGGGCTTTTTATTGCCCACCACAAATCAGATCAGCAATCTGCTCGCCGAGATTGAAACAACCGGTCTGCTGACCGATCTTGAGGTGGTGGAGATCCTTTTGCGGCGCTATAAACCGGTCTCCGACCGCCTGCGGCCTGAAGACCGCATGGTGGCCCACACCGGCTACCTTGTCTTTGCCCGCAATCGTGGCGCTGCGAGTAGCGAGGAACTTGCCGCCCCTGCCATTGCTGCGGCCGAACCCGAGGACACCGTTCTTGAGTGATTCCCAAGCGGCTGGTTCTATTCTGGTTGGCTTGCCTGGAGACGTGAACCGCTTTCAGGGTCCTATCCCAGTCTGAAAAAAGAGTTTTGGGCATGGTCCGGCATAAACCGTCTTCCTCGGCAAGGCGGGGCAAGAGGCGGTGCCAGCGCAGCAGACCGCTGGGGGTTACCCAATCGTGGTGGGGCAACACCGCTTGCAAATGCGTTCAGGCACCGACTGCGTTACGGTTGTGCTTTTTCTGCGATTTTTGATTTTCAAGCTGTCTATACAATACGAGCGTTTTTCCCGCTTGACTCAGGAAAGCGGAGCGCCTCCTGATTGCGCCTTGTCAAGCGCATGAAGTGTATTTAGTATCACTAGACTTGGTTTTCCACGTCTAGTGATTTTCTTTTCGGGGCAGTGGCCTTTGTGGCGCCTTGTGGGAGTCTTTTCCGGCGAAAGCCCGCCGTTGCGCCCGAGTCCGGAGAGGAAAAACGGTTTGCAGTCTTTTGCCGGCAAAGCGGCGGGTGGTCTCAGCGTCGTCTGAATCAGGACCCGGCCGCCTGAAGTGCAGCAGGTCTCGGTTTTTCGCGAAGGGGGCCCTTTCCAGGTTCGACGCGCTTCTCAGCCGGGGTGCACGTTGAGTACTTGGAGTGGGGCGTGATCATTTGTGTTCCGATTTTCGGTTTGAGGCGAGATGTGTCAATAAATCCCCTTGGGCCCAAGGCCGAAGGGATGTAAAGCGCCGGGGCAAAGGTGCCGCCAAGTTCGACGCGGCCAAGGCGCCCGGTGCGAACGAGGAGAAAAGGGGGAGGAGTCGATGACCCGTAAGGATCGCACAGAAGGGATCTTCAGCCGCAGAGAGGTGCTGGATGAATCCGAACGCAAACAATATTATTTGATCCAGCTCAAAGAATTGCTCCGCTACGCGTACCGGTATTCCGAGGACGTCAAGAAGCGGTTTGATCGGGCGCAATTCGATGTCAATAAATTCAGAGAGCTTTCTGACCTCAAGCACATTCCGATCCTGAAGAAGAAGGAATTGATCTTTCTGCAGTCCATGGGGCCGCGTCTTGGCGGGCTGTTGACCAAAGATCTTGGGGAGTTGCGCCGTATTTTCATGTCCCCGGGCCCGATTTTCGATCCCGAGGACCGCAGCGACGATTATTGGGGCTGGACCGAGGCTTTTTACGCTTCCGGATTTCGCAGCGGCGATATCGCGCAGATCACCTTCAATTACCATATGGCGCCGGCGGGGCTCATGTTTGAAGAACCGTTGCGCAATCTGGGGTGTTCCGTGGTGCCGGCCGGTCCAGGGTCGACGAACACGCAGTTGGAGATCATGCAGAAGCTGCGTGTCTCCGGCTACGTCGGGACTCCGAGTTATCTGATGCACTTGGCTCAAAAGGCCGAAGAGGCCGGGCACAACCTGCGCAAGGATCTTTTCCTGGAAGTCGCCTTCGTGACTGGGGAAAAGCTCTCGGAAAAGATGCGCTCCACTCTGGAGAAAAAATTCGACATGATCATGCGCCAGGGATACGGCACAGCGGATGTCGGCTGTATCGGTTACGAGTGCTTCCATCGCGAAGGGTTGCACGTGGCCAACCGGGCGTTTGTCGAAATCTGCCACCCGGACACGGGGATTCCGCTCAAGGACGGCGAGGTCGGAGAGATCGTGGTCACCGCGTTCAATAAAACCTATCCCCTGATCCGTCTGGCCACCGGCGATCTGGCCTATATCGACCGCACTCCGTGCCCCTGCGGCCGGACTTCGCCGCGACTTGGCGGCATTGTCGGCCGGGTGGATACCACCGCACGCATCAAGGGCATGTTTGTCTATCCCCACCAGGTCGAGCAGGTCATTTCCAAATTTGACGAGATCAAGCGGTGGCAGATCGAAGTCACCAACCCCGGTGGCATCGACGAGATGACCTTGTATGTCGAGGCCACGGATTTTCAGCGCGGCGACGAATTGCAGCACATGTTCCGCGAGCGGATCAAACTGCGGCCGACGTTGAAAGTGCTGGCCCCTGGCGCGTTGCCGCCGAATGTCAAACCCATCGAGGACAAGCGCAAATGGGATTGATGCCGATCATCTCTGTTGTGGTTGGCGCTTTGTTGCTGGCGGCCTGTGGCGGGCCGCCAGCCCTGCAAAGCGATCCGGCCGCGGGTTTGCGCAAAGGGACATTGGTCACCCACGCCGGGGAGCCAATGTCCCTTTTTGCTTTTGCGCAGCAGGCCCGTCACGTCGACTACCTCCTCATGGGCGAGGCCCACACCAACGCCTGCGATCATGCGGTGCAGGCGGACGTGCTGCAGGTCTTGGCCTCCCAGGACCTGCAGCCTGTGCTTGGCCTGGAAATGGTGCCGGCAGCGAAACAGCCTGTTTTGGACCGTTTCAACCAGGGCCGGCTCTCCGTGGAGGAGTTGCCTGAGGCCCTTGATTGGCAGACAAGCTGGGGCCACCCGTATTCGCTGTACAAGCCGGTTTTCCAAGTCGCTTCCGACGCCGGGGTCGATTTGTACGCGCTGAATATCGAGCAGGCCGTCCTGGACGAGGTGCGGGAAAAGGGACTTGAGGGGATGGCGCCTGAGAAACGGGCGCGGCTCCCCGTAACGATCCTGGATCCGCCAGAACCTCAGCGGCAGGCCCTCGAGGAAGAATTTTCCGGGCACCAGAAACTGTTCCAGCAAATGGGCAACGCTACCAGCGGTTCATTGGAGCGGTTCATGTTGATCCAGTCCATCTGGGATACCCAGATGGCTAGTCGGGCCCGGCGGGTGCACGCGCAGACCGGGCGACCGGTGGTTATCCTGACCGGGACCGGGCATGTTGAATACGATTGGGGGATTGTCTCCCGACTGCACCGCTGGGACCCCCAAGCGAAGATCGTAAGCGTGATAGGATGGCGTGGCGGGACGCTGCCCGAAGCTGAGGCCGCCGACTGGTTTTTTTATTGCCCCTTGCAGCATACCAGCCGCCTGGGGTTTACCATGGAGATGCGTCCTGAAGGGGCTCGAGTGATGACTGTGGAGCCCGGCAGTCGTGCCGCTCGGGGCGGACTGCAAAGCGGTGATCTTCTGGTGAAAGTGGGCGGTGAGCCATTCACCGGGTTGTGGGACTTGCATCAGGCCGCCATGGACGCAGTCCAGGCCGAAGAACCGATGCAGATCACAGTCAAGCGTGAGGGCGCCTCTGTTGAACTGAGCTTGGATTTGCAACGCTCAGGGACTACAGACGGTCCAACAGATTGATTCTTTTGGGATTTCGGGCTCCGGAACTGGAATTGTGTCCTCGGTCTGGAGCAATAGCGTGGGTGAAGTTCCGGAGACGGTTTACGAAGTGACCGATACAGCGTTGTCTTAGTGATAACGGTTGCCTGTGGCGCTCAAGGCAGCTTCCAGACCGTGTTCACAATCCCAGTTCCGGAGCTGTGGTCGTCTTGGGATGTTCGGGCTCCGGAACTGGAATTGTTTTTCGGGGGGGACACAGAGAGTGTCGGATAGGAGGTGCTCGGCTTGATTGCAGGCTGGAGGGGCACCTCAAAATAAACGAAAGGAGAATGTATCGTGCAGTTGGCTTTGAATGAGCAGGAACGACGCGCCCTGAAAGATCTGGCCGAGCGGAGCATCCGCAGCCGTTTTGATCCCCAGCAGCACTTGCCGGAAGCGCCGAGCGAACAAATGCAGGAAAATTTGGGCGCCTTTGTGACCCTCAAGCAGGCGGGGCATCTGCGCGGCTGCATTGGACATGTTATCGGAGACCGGCCCTTGTGGCAGACCATTGCGGATATGGCCCAGGCCGCTGCCTTTGACGACCCCCGTTTCCCTTCGCTGCAGGAAGGTGAAATCAAAGACCTGGAGATCGAGATTTCCGTGCTGGGTCCCTTGGAGCCGGTGACCGATCCGGAGGGGGTTGAGCCGGGACGCCATGGCCTGCTGGTGCAACGTTCGGTCCATTCGGGGCTGTTGCTGCCCCAGGTGGCCACAGAGCAGGGGTGGGACCGGGAGACCTTTTTGGGGCAGACCTGCGTGAAAGCCGGGTTGCCTCCCACGGCCTGGAAAAGCAAGAAGACCCAGGTCTACCGTTTTGAAGCCGAGGTTTTTTAGCAGCCCGTTGGCGATCTTCCTCCTTGCAGGCGGCATGTGGTTTTCACGCTGACGTTGCCCCAAAACGCTGCAGTCTGCACCTCGAGCCTGAGGCCGTGCCCCCGAACCGTGATTGCGTCTGGTGTCAGGTGTGCGGATTCAGGCTCGAGACGTTTACGGGTCATGGCGGTCGGTGTCCGTGCGGGTCGCGAGCCATTTGACCTGACGGCAAATGCCCATGAGGAGATTGAATTCGTGGCGCCGGAGTTCAAAGCGTTGGAAGAACCTCCGTACCGGGAGCATCCAATAGGCGGCGTTGTCGTCTTTGAAAAAATCGAGGCGGAGGAGCGCCTCCTGCACTGAAGTCAGCAGGGTCTCTCGCTCTTCGTGGGTGCACAAGCGGGATTGGGGCGGAGTGGTCCGGAGAAACCGTTTCCCCGAACTCGCTTTGAACCATTCGTATAAGACCAGCAAAACCGCTTGGCTGAGATTGAGCGAGGTGGCCTCGCTGGCCGTGGGAATCGTCAGCAGTTGACCGCAGATATCGATTTCTTCATTGGACAGTCCCCGGTCTTCGGGACCGAAGACGACCGCCACCTGGTGCCCGGCAGCGAGCTTGCCAGCGACGTCCTCCGCGACCTGTTCCGGGGTCCGGATGGCTTTGCGCCATCCGCCGGTCCGGGCGGTGGTCCCGTAAACGGTGTGGTGCGGGCTCAAGGCGCTGGGAAGATCGGGATGCAGGGTCAGGGAGTGCAGCACCTCTTTTCCCCGTCCCGTAGCCAGGGGGGCTGCCCGCTCCAGATCCCATGCCGGGGGCTGGACCAATTTCAGGTTGGGGCAACCGAGATTGGCGCAGGCACGGGCAGTACTGCCCACGTTTTCTGCGAACTTGGGCTGAAAAAGAACAACGGTCAGATTGTCGAGCAGATTGGGCTGAGAGAGCATGGGGGTCCTTTCACGAGCGGCCGGGCCGGTGGTGGCCGACGTGGCGTTTGTTACCGCAATGTTACACTGGGTGCCTTTGTGGCTGCCGGGAGCGCCGTTGCTGCGGCGGCCAAGGGGCGGCTGGCACGGGAGGTGAGCCAAAACCTTTTTTGAGGAGTGAAGCCGCCTTGAACAACCATTTCTTCCTTTCGTGATCGTGTCACATAAAAAGCAATTCCTTGTCGCAGGATTGTCACATAAGGCACCTAGACCTGTCCCTGTTTTGGGTATGCGTTCCAAGACGAAACACAACGCTCACGAATTTGGAGGAAGTTATGAAACGTGTTTTGTATTGCGCCTTGGCCTTGGCCATGGTCCTGACTATCGGTCTGGGGACCGCTTCTGCTCGCGACCAGATCCGCATCGTTGGTTCGAGCACTGTTTTTCCGTTTGCCAGTTATGTTGCTGAAGAGTTTGGTGCAACCACCGACTACCCGACCCCGGTTATCGAATCCACCGGTTCCGGTGGCGGCATGAAGTTGTTCTCCCAGGGTGTTGGCCTCGACACTCCAGACATCTCTAACGCTTCCCGCCAGATCAAGGTCAGCGAGTTCAAACGCTGCCAGGAAAATGGTGTTGAAGACATCGTGCAGGTCGTCATCGGCTATGACGGCATTGCCATTGCGCACAATATCGACAATCCCGAGCTGGCGTTGACTCGCGAAGAGCTGACCCTGGCCGTGGCTGCTGAAGTGCCCCAGGATGGCAAGTTGGTCAAGAACCCCTACACCCATTGGGATCAGATCAACGGGGACCTGCCGAACCGTGAAATCCTGGTCTACGGCCCTCCCACCAGCTCCGGTACCCGTGACGCTTTTGAAGAACTCGTCATGGAAGCCGCTTCTGAAGACATTGACGGCTACGGCGGTGAATACACCAAGATCCGCCAGGACGGCGTGTATGTCCCGGCTGGGGAAAACGACAACCTGATCGTGCAGAAGCTGGACAAAAACACTGAAGCCCTGGGCATTTTTGGTTACAGCTTCCTCGAAGAAAACAGCGACCGCATTCAGGGCGCCCTTATCGATGGTGTGGCCCCGAAACCGGCTGCCATCTCTTCTGGCGAGTATCCTGTTTCCCGGAGCCTGTTCTTCTACGTCAAAAAAGCCCACCTGGGCGAAGTCGACGGCATGGAAGAGTATGTTGATCTGTTCCTCAGTGAAAAAATGATCGGTGACATGGGCTACCTCAAGGGCATCGGCCTGATCCCCTTGCCCAAGGAAGAACGTGAAGCCCAGCGCGCCAACTGGGAGAATCGCAATAATCTGCAGTTGAGCGATATCCAATAGTCAATTACCCGAGGGTTTTTTTGAACAGTTGGATGTCTGTCAGGGTCGGCCGGTACGCACCGGCCGGCCCTTTTCTCGGTCCTGCATTCCGGCGACTTGCTATTCAACGAGTGCTGAATACAATGCACTAGGTTTGGCCCCCGCAGTCCGCGCGCATTCCAGGCTGAACAGCGGTATGGAATGCAAACGGGCCGGATTTGTCTTTCCACGAATGTGAACAAAACAGGGTAGTGCCTTGGCCGCTGCCCGTACATCGGGGTTGGTGTGAGTAGCTATTTGATCATTGTCTGCTTCTTGGGTGTCCTGCCGCTGGGGGCGATGGCCTATTACATCGGGCGAAACAAGGCATCGGCCAAAGAATCACAAGAAGGCCGCCGCCTGCATTCCCGTCCCGGCGCCTACGGCTGGTATGCGGTGATCTGGATGGCAGCCCCTGCTGTGGCCTTGAACGGCATTGCCGCCTTATTGCATTGGTTTGGCCTGGTGACGCTGCCCAGTGAGCTCCTTGTGCCTGCCAGCGGCGTTCTGTTCATTGCGGGGCTGGGGCTTGGCCTGCGCACCATCAGTCCTGGGCTGCAAGCCCGCAATATTGTGGAGCGGTGGATACGTGGCCTTCTCCTGGCGGCTTCCTTGATCTCGATTTTGACCACAGTGGGCATTGTGGTCTCCATTTTGTTCGAAGCGATTAAATTTTTCCAATTGGTCAGTTTCTGGGACTTTTTGACTGGAACCCAATGGAGTCCGGATACCGCTTTTCTCGGTGGTGCCGGGCGCGGCGGGGAAGCTGTCGCCAAGCCTGATTTCGGCTCGGTCCCGATTTTCGCCGGGACATTCATGATCACGGCTATTGCCATGGTAGTCGCCGTGCCCATTGGCCTCTTTGCGGCGATTTTCATGTCCGAGTACGCCACGCACAGCATGCGTGGTGCCATGAAGCCGATGCTGGAGATCCTGGCCGGTATCCCTACAGTCGTTTACGGGTTTTTTGCGGCCATCACCGTCAGTCCGCTGGTGGTCCAACTGGCCGAATCGCTCGGTCTGGAAGCGGATTATACCAACGCCCTGACGCCGGGTCTGGTCATGGGGATCATGATCATTCCGTTTGTCTCTTCTCTTTCCGATGATGTCATCAGTGCGGTGCCGCAGAGTTTGCGGGAAGGGTCGTACGCCCTGGGCACCACGCGCTCGGAAACGATCAAGCAGGTGCTCTTGCCAGCTGCCCTGCCCGGCATTGTTTCCGCCGTGCTTTTGGCTGTTTCCCGGGCCCTGGGCGAAACAATGATCGTGGTCATGGCTGCCGGTCTGCGGCCGAATCTGACCTGGAATCCGCTGGAGGGCATGACCACGGTGACAGTGCGCATTGTCGACGCCCTGACAGGGGACCAGGCCTTTGACAGTCCGGAAACACTATCCGCGTTCGGGCTGGGCCTGGTGTTGTTGATGGTGACCCTGACCCTGAACATTGTGTCGACCATCGTGATCCGCAAGTTCAAGCAGAAATACGAATAACCACAGACGACGAGGCACGAATCCATGCGGCAGGCACTCTCAGCCGACACGGCCAAGACCATGAATAAACGGCGGTACCGGGCGGAGAAGCGGTTTCGTTTCTACGCCCTGAGCGCGGTCGTTCTGGCCTGTGCTTTTCTGGTCTTTTTCTTTTTCGACATCATCAGCCAAGGGTATACCGCTTTTGTTCAGGCCCGAATCAAGGCCGAGATCCATTATACGGAACAAAGCGCCGAACTTCCTTTGGCGGCGGTGGACGAAGATATACGCTATTTTGTCAGCCGGGGGCGTTTGCGGACGATCCCCCTGGAAATCGAAAAACACCCCGAACTCATGGGCACGACCCAGACGGAATGGGTCATAGCCGACGCTGAAGTCGATCAATACCTCAAAGGCAAGTCCAACCGCCTGAAACCGAAACAGAAGCGTTTTATCGACTCCCTCAAGGCCAACGACCGGGTCAAGCTCGCCTTCAATACCGGTTTTTTCACCCGTGGTGATTCCAAGTTGCCAGAAATTGCGGGTATCTTCGCCGCTGTGGTCGGCTCGATATACGTCCTGTCGCTGACCCTGCTCTTTAGTGTTCCCATTGGGGTCATGACCGCGATCTATCTTGAGGAGTTTGCTCCGGACAACCGATTCACGCAGGCCATTGAGGTCAATATCAATAATCTGGCAGCAATCCCCTCGATCCTGTTCGGGCTGCTGGGGCTGGCCATCTTCATCAATTTTTTCGGGGTGCCGCGATCGTCGGCCATGGCCGGCGGATTGACGCTGGGGCTGATGACGCTGCCGATCATCATCATCAGTACCCGCGCGGCCTTGCGGGCCGTGCCCGATTCGATCCGTGAAGGGGCCTACGGGGTGGGAGCCTCCCCGTGGCAGGTGGTCTGGCACCATGTCCTGCCATTGTCGCTGCCCGGGATCCTGACCGGCACGATTATCGGACTGGCCCAGGCCATGGGCGAGACAGCCCCGCTTTTGATTGTCGGAATGATGGCCTATATCCCGGAAGCGCCAAGCGGGGTGACCGATGCGGCCACCGTTCTTCCGGCACAGATCTACACCTGGTCTGCGGCATCCTTGCGGGCCTATGCCGAGCGCACGGCCGCGGCGATCATTGTTTTGCTGGCAGTCTTATTGACCCTGAATGCAGCGGCTGTATTTCTGCGCAAACGCTACGAGCGCCGTTGGTAGGCGGATCTAACCCCTAGAGGAAGAACGACTATGACCACCTATACTGTGCTCCTCGTGGAAGACGAGGTGGATATCCTGAATCTGTTGCGCATCAATTTTGAAAACGGCGGTTTTCGAGTTTTGACTGCGGAAAATGGGTTCCAGGCCCTGGATGTTTTGAGCAGCGCACCAGTTGACCTGGTCGTCCTGGATCTGATGCTGCCCGGCAAGGATGGCTTGGAAGTCTGCCGTGAATTGCGTTCCCGGGAGTCCACGAAACATTTACCGGTGATCATGCTCACAGCCAAAGGCGACGAGGTCGACCGCATCGTTGGACTGGAACTCGGCGCTGACGACTATGTGGTGAAGCCATTTAGTCCCCGGGAGCTTTTGCTCCGGGCCAAGGCGGTCATGCGTCGCGGCAAACCGCAGCCGGAAGAAGAAACCCTATGGGAGTCGGGAGGGTTGCGCGTCGATTTCGGGACCTACAAAGTGACCGTCGACGGCGAAGACCGGGAATTGACAGCCACCGAATTTCGGCTTTTGGTCCATCTCATCCGCAGTCGGGGCAAGGTCCAGACCCGTGATCAATTGTTGAACAAGGTTTGGGGGTATGAATTCGAAGGCTATGCCCGAACCGTGGATACCCATGTCCGCCGCTTGCGGCACAAGATTGAACCGTATGCTGCCATTGTCGAGACCGTCCGCGGGGTGGGCTACCGCCTCCACGGTCAGGAGGAGTGATCCGTGTCGTTGCGTACCAAATTGTTGAGCGTTTTGTTGGGGCTGCTGTTCCTGGCCTCATTTGTGCCGCTTTTTTTGTCCAAGCAGGTTCTGCATGAGGAACTGCTGGCCGCAGCCAAGCGGGAGGCAGTACTCAAGCTTGGGCACATGCAGTGGCTCATGCGCAAGGGCTTGGCACAGGAAGGCCCGGCGGGTTTGAACGAGCAGTTTCGCCAGATCGGGAAACAGCTTGATGTCCGGATTACCTATATCCGCCAGGACGGGACGGTTCTCGCCGATTCCTCGCTGCCCCTGCGCAAAGTGCGCCAACTGGAAAATCACAAGCAAAGACCGGAAGTCCAGGAGGCGATGCAGCGCCGTTTCGGTTCTAGTCTGCGCTACAGCGAGACCTTGAAAACCGATTTGCTTTATGTGGCCCGCACCATGGAGGCCACATCGGAAATCCCGGAAGGTTTCATCCGCATGGCCGTGCATCTCAGCGCTGTGGACAAACGTCTGGACGGCCTGTTCCAGCAGTACCTGATCCTCTTCGTTATTGGGCTGGCAGTGTGCGCGGTGGTGAGTTTCTGGCTCGCTTCCCGCGTGAGCCGGGCCATGCTGCGCATGGGGCAGACCGCCGATGCCATCGGCAATGGGGAATACGACAAGCGGATTGCATTCACTCCGGCACGGGAATTTTTACCCCTGGCTCAGGCCATCAACCGCATGGCCCGGCGCATTCAGAGCCATATTACGACCATCAGCGATCAGAACCGGCAGTTCGAATCCATTTTGAATGGCATGCACGAAGGGGTCATGGTCCTTGACCGTCAAGGCAAGGTGAGCATGGTCAATACCGAACTCAAGAATATTCTCGAGGTCACCTCTCCGGTGGGAAGGGCCCCGATTGAGCTCATCCGCAGTCCGGAACTGCAAGGCGCCTGCGAGGCAATGGTCGCTGCAACGGTGGGTAAGCAGAGCATGGAGCCCGCCCAATTGCAGGTCGAAACAATGCAGGAGCGGATTTACGATGTGAATCTGTTGCCCTTGCCAGCAGAAAGCCAGGACATCAGCGCCATCGTGGTCTTCCACGATATCACCGAACTCAAACGGCTCGAGCGGGTGCGCCGGGATTTCGTGGCCAATGTCTCGCATGAGCTCAGAACGCCGTTGACCTCGATCAAAGGGTATGCCGAGACACTGCTTGATATGGGGCAGGTGGAGACCGAAGCCGTCCACGCCTATATGCAGGTCGTGGTCAAAAATGCCAACGCCATGTCCCGCTTACTGGAAGATCTGCTCCAGCTCTCGAAATTGGAGTCCAACGCTGGCGACAGGGAACTCGGCCCGGTGTTGCTGACCAACGCCATCCAGGCGGCGTGGAAATATTGTCAACCCATGGCCGAGGAACACCATGTCTCACTCAACCAGAGTCAGATCCCGGCCGGGGTGTGCGTGTGGTCCGAATACGACCCCTTGGTCCAGGTGCTACGCAATCTGTTTGAAAATGCGATCAAATTCAGCCCGGAAAATACTGAGGTCCGCATAGAAGCGGAGCAGGACGGCCCGATATGGCAGATAAGCGTTGTGGACAGCGGTCCAGGGGTCGGGCAACGGGAACAGGAGCGGATTTTTGAGCGGTTCTACCGCGTCCAGCACGGCTCCAAGCAGGTCGCCGGGACGGGATTGGGACTGGCCATCGCCCGGCATATCGTGCGCAATCACGTTGGACGAATCTGGGTCGAAAGCCCCGTCCCCGGTCAAATAGAAGGGTCAGCATTTCGCTTTACACTGCGGGAATGCTCTTCTGCGTAAGCCGTTTTTTCGGCAATGAAGCGTCCCTTCGCCTGCCCAGCTGTATGAGGCGGCAGGGGCGCAGTCAGGCTACAAGGCATTGTGTCCAGTGCGGGCAATTTTTTCCAACCTCCAGGCACAGGTGTTCTCATGACCACTCAGGCAAAAATGGCCGCTGAGAATGTGGATTTTTTCTATGGCGACTTCAAGGCCCTCAAAGATATCAATATTATTTTTCCTGAGAATCGGGTCACCGCCCTTATCGGCCCCTCAGGGTGTGGCAAGAGTACGTTCATACGTTGTTTGAACCGCATGAACGAATTGATCCCGGAAGCGCGCCTTGAAGGGAAAGTCGCTTTGGACGGCGCCGATATCAATGACAATAAAGTCGACGTTGTGGACCTGCGGCGGCGCATCGGGATGGTATTCCAGAAACCGAACCCGTTTCCTAAAGCGATCTATGAAAATATCGCTTACGCTCCCCGGATCCATGGAGTGGCCAAGAAGGGTCCGGAAATGGATGAATTGGTGGAGACCTCGTTGCGGAAAGCCGGATTATGGGATGAGGTGGCCGACCGTCTTCAAGCGCCGGCGACATCTCTTTCTGGAGGGCAGCAGCAACGGTTGTGCATTGCGCGTGCTTTGGCAGTCCAACCCGAAGTCCTGCTCATGGACGAACCGGCCTCGGCCCTGGATCCGATCGCGACCCAGAAAATCGAGGAATTGATCCACGAACTCAAGGAAAAATTGACGATCATCATCGTCACCCATAACATGCAACAGGCAGCCCGGGTCTCCGACTATACGGCCTTTTTTTACATGGGCGAACTGGTGGAGGTCGATGAGACCGAGACCATGTTCACCAAGCCGAGCAAAAAACAAACGGAAGAGTATATCACCGGACGTTTTGGCTGATACCGCCAGAGGAGTTTCTGTAACGTTTTGCCGAAAGAGAGCTGAGTATGCAGACGCATTTACAGCGTGAGTTGGATAAACTCAAAAATGAAATCATGAATATGTTCGCGCTTTCAGAGCGGGCTCTGGAAAAAGCGCTCCAATCGGTTTTTGACCGCGATGACCAATTGGCTGAAACGGTTATCGACGGGGATAAAGAAATCAACCGTTTACAGGTTGCCGTGGACGAGCGGTGCGTGCGCTTGCTGGCCCTGGAGCAGCCGGTGGCCCATGATCTGCGATTTATCGTCGGTTGTTCGCGCATTGCCGTGGATCTGGAACGCATCGGCGACCAGGCCACGAATCTCGCTGAGCGGGCCTTGTTGCTCAACCAGCGGCCGGCGCTCCCGTTTCATAATATTTTGAAGGCCTTGAGCGATGTTGTTTTCCGGATGTTTAAGCAGTCCATCCAGGCCTTCACAAATCTGGATACCAACCAGGCCGTGGAAGTCTGCAAGATGGACCGTGAAGCTGACGAGCAGAACATCAAGATCATCAAAAAATTGATCGATTACATGTGTTGTGAACAGATTGTCATCGAGCGCTCCGTACACACGATTTTGGCCTCCAATAGCCTGGAACGGGTCGGGGATCTGGCCACGAATATCTCCGAGACCGTCGTCTTTATTGACGAGGGAGAAGACATCCGACATGATTGTCAATTGGATCCCCGCTGAAAAGGGCAAGGCCGGCTTTTGTCTATGAAAGGGGATGATCCGCCGGGATCATCCCCTTTTTTATACCCTGGCCCTCGGGTTCGGGATATGGTGCTACGAGGCTGCTCTTTGATTGGCCACCATTCGTAGCCCTGGTTTTTGAACCGGCTGGAGGGCGCAGCGCTTTTCGCCAGTCAGCGCAGGCAGTGGCCGCTGTTTGCCCGGGGCAAAGAACCACCCGGGGGCTTGTGCCTGCTTCGGGTGGCAGAAGAGAACGATGAAGTATACCGCGATCGGCATGTCCGGCACGGGGGACCATGCTGCGTCCTCAGTGCCTGAGATGCCGGTGAAAAGGGAGGTCGCCATGACCGAATCCACTACAGTTGTCGAACACTTACTGGAGTGCATAGCCAGCGGCGACGCTGAACAGGCTGTGACCCTCTACGACACGTATTCGCCGCACCCGGCCGATTGGGCCGAATACGTCGAACCGATGGGCGTCGATGCCCTGGCGCAATATATCGAACTTGTTGGAGCCTCGCACGCCCTTCCGTTTTTTGAGTTCGTTTCCTTTGAATTGCAAAAGGAAGTCCTGCTCCGGTTGTCCCGGGAGACGTTGGCGGATCTGGTTTCCCAGATGAGCCCCGATGATCGGGCGGACCTTTTGGACGATATGGAAGACGCCCTGCAGGAGCGGATCCTGTCGCTGCTTATTCGCGCGGAGCGTCAAAACATTATCAAGCTCATCAATTACGACGAAGACAGTGCCGGCGGGTACATGACCACGGATTACGCCCTGATCCGTTTTGATGACACTGTCAGTGCCGCGCTGGAACAGCTTCGCCTCCAGGCACCCAAGAAAGAGACGATTTACTATATCTATGTCGTGGATAAAGCGCTGCGGTTGATTGGGTTCGTCTCTTTGCGGGAGTTGATCATGGCGCCGCGCTACAAACTCGTGCGCGACGTGATGAGCAAAAGTGTCATCTCGGTGCGGGTCAATGAAGACATCGAAGAAGTGGCCAAGAAAATGCAGCACTACGATTTTCTGGCTATTCCGGTGGTCTCGGAGGATGAACGACTTGTGGGGATCATTACCTTTGACGACATCTATGACGTTATCCAGGAAGAAACAGCCGAGGACATGTACCTTTTGGCGAACCTGGACGCTGACGAGAGCCTGAATTCCCCGGTGGGGCGTTCCGTGAAAATGCGCGCTCCCTGGCTTTTGGTCAATTTGTGCACAGCGCTTTTCGTGGCCTATACAGTCGATCTTTTTTCGGACTCCATTTCCCAATTCGTCGCCCTGGCGGCTTTGATGCCTATCGTGGCCATGCTTGGAGGCAATGCCGGCAACCAGTCCCTGACAGTGGTCGTTCGCGCTCTGGCGCTGGGCGAGGTCCCCTTGCGGGACAATTGGCGGGTGCTACTCAAGGAGGCTGGCGTTGGATTTGTCAATGGCATGCTCATCGGCGGTGTCATGGGCGCCATCGCCTGGGCGTGGTACGATAACGTCTGGCTTGGCCTCATCATCCTGGTGGCCATGTCCGTTAATCTGGTGGTGGCCGGTTTTTTCGGGTCTCTGATCCCGGTGACATTGCGCAAGCTTAAACTTGATCCCGCCTTGGGATCCTCAATATTGGTGACCACGGCCACCGATGTCGGCGGATTTTTGATTTTCCTTGGATTGGCGACGATTTTCTTGCAGCAGCTCCTGGGGGGCTGATTTCGCGCCGTTTTGTTTCTGGCCGGCGAGCCGGCTATTGTGCCAGTATTCCTGGCAGCTTTGGGTTGCCAAGGTTGCCCTGTCTGGGCTAGGAGGATGGCATTTGAACGACCTGCGATTCCGAGAAGGGGGAGACGATGTTTGAAGGTCTGATGGTTGTATTGGGTTTAGGACTGATCGGGATTTTTTTGTTTTATCTCAACTACGAGCACGGCCCCAAGGCGGATCACGATTCCTAGGGCTATCGTCCCGATATGGCCTCGGCGGATAGGGAATACGCCGTGGCTGGGGGCGATAACCGCCAGGCGGCGGCTGACGACAAAAAGAGGCAGGAGCAGCTTATGCTCCTGCCTCTTTTTGTCGTCACAGGTGGGGGCAACTCGAGTGTATGTATTGTATGCCGGTTGGTACGCTGGCTTCCTGGAGGCGACACCGACCCTATTTGTAGCGGTCGTGGCACTCCCGTTTGAGCCGTTCCAACTCGGTGACCGCTGTGGACACAGCAGCGGCATCTTCCTGGGCCAGGGCCTGGGCGAATTGGTCGACCACGCTGAGATATTCCGGGTAGTAGGGATCGCCCATACCGGGATAGGTGCACATGATCCGGGAATCGCGAATAAAGCGCTCAGCGGTTTTTGAGCCGGGAAGGGTCGTGGCTGCCACGGCCTCTTTGATCGTTTTAAAATCGCTTTTCATGCGGTCTTTGAGGTCGTCGTACTCTTCGCCTCCGGTCGAGTCCCCGCTTCCGCCTTCCTTGCGGCGGCCGTGGTACTCGAATTTGCATTCGAGGCTCTGCTTGCCTTCGTTTTGCTTGAGGCTGATTTTGAAGTCGGCCTCGGGGGCAATGTCCAATTGGCTTGCAAAGATGCTGAAATGCCCGGATTCGATATCATCAGCCAGGCTCCGCAACATTTTGGCTGCCTCGGCGCCGTCAAGATGCGCTTTCCACTTTTTTTTGCCTTCATCCATACATGCCTCCTTGAGGGTCACTCTCTCTGATTCTGACTGCACTTTATAGAAGGAGCCCCGACGCCGCAAGTTCGTTGTCTGTTGTCTCCAGCCTGGAGATTGTGTATCTTCGGGCCAGACTGGAAGACAGGAGTCTTGCGTATGGTCAGCCTCGACACAAATCTCCAGCGGCGTCCAGAGCGCGAAATCATGGTACAGGAGCAGATCGTTGCCCGGGGGATACGTGATTCCAGGGTGCTTGCAGCTCTGCGCGATGTCCCGCGGCACCGTTTTGTCCCCGCGCAGTACCAGGACGCGGCGTACGACGACGCCCCCTTGCCTATCGGGGACGGGCAAACCATTTCTCAGCCGTATATCGTGGCCTATATGACCGAACTCCTTGAACTCCAGCCGGCAGACCGGGTGCTGGAAGTGGGGACAGGGTCCGGGTACCAAGCGGCTGTGGCCAGTCGCCTGGCCCAGGAGGTGTATACCATCGAGCGGGTGGAAAGCTTTGACGCCCGTGTGCGCGAGGTGTTTCACGAATTGGGCTATACCAATATTGTTTGCCGCATTGGTGATGGAACCAGGGGGTGGCCGGAGGCGGCCCCGTTTGAGGCTATCCTCGTCACGGCCGCGGGGCGACGTGTTCCGCAACCCCTTGTCGAGCAACTTGCTGTGGGAGGGCGCCTTATCATGCCGGTGGAAAACGATCGCGGCAGGCAGGTGATCGTGCGCATGACACGGACATCGGAGGAGGACTACGCACAAGAGCATTTTCTGGCCGTCGCCTTTGTTCCTCTTCTGGGTGCGTTCGCCTGATATTGTGCTTCAGGTATCAAGGATCTGATGAATCTTTGTCGATACACTGCAACAGCGCCCTTTCCAGCGCGGTGGTACAGCACGCAAGGGATCCTGTATCCCGCCATGCCCGGCGACTCCCGGTTGACCATCTGTCCTTGTTCTCGCCGCAGACAGCGCTTCAACACCTCGCATGGCGCGCTTTAGCGAACGCCGACCACGCCGGCAGACCTGGACGTGTGCGCCGCGTTTTTGGGCGTGGAGCAGTCTGAGAGATCCGGTCTTTTCAACAGGCCGGGGGATGACCTGATTGACTACATCTGTGTTTGTAGAAGGCGGGAGCGTCATGAACCGACACCAGATCCACCAGAGACTGCAGGCTTGGGAGCCGTGGTGGAGTATTCTCCGGTATGTGCTGGTTATGGCGGCGCTGCTCTGGCTCGGAGGGCGTGGAGCCGGCAACCTGGGATACAACTGGCAATGGTACCGCATATCGGAATATATCGGGACGGTGCAACAGGGGGAGTTGAGCCTGGGACCTTTGTTGCAGGGCTTGCTGGTGACCTTGAAAATCACCGGGGTGAGTCTTTTGCTGTCATTGGTCTTTGGGCTCGGGGCGGCCTTGCTCCGGCTCTTGCCATCGGTCATGGGCCGCCTCGTGGCCCGGATCTATTTAGAGCTGGTTCGCAATACCCCATTGTTGATCCTGATTTTTTTCATCTATTTTGTGATCGGTCCTCTTTTTGGGATAGGCCGTTTTTTCTCGGCAGTTTTAGCTCTCAGTCTGTTTGAAGGGGCCTATGCCTCGGAAATCTTCAGGGCTGGCATTGTCTCCATCCATCGAGGCCAATGGGAAGCCGCCTATTGTCTGGGGCTGTCCAATTGGGACATGTACCGGAAGATCATCCTGCCACAAGCCTTGCGGCGTATTATCCCGCCGTTGACCAGCCAGGCAGTGTCCCTGGTCAAAGATTCGGCGCTGGTGAGCACCATTGCGGTTTATGATCTGACTATGCGGGGCCAGGCCCTGGTTGCGGAGACCTTTCTGGCTTTTGAAGTCTGGTTCACTGTAGCAGGTCTCTATCTTGTTCTGACCATTACCCTTTCCGCGCTGGCCTGGGGCCTGGAACGCAAAATGGCCGCCGATTCGGCGTGAGGGATGGGGTGCTGGTTTCCCCAGCCGGCCCGATTCATTCTTTCCGGCTCTTGAGCAGCCAAACCAATCGCCCGACAGCGGGCGCGATGAGGATTCCATGGATTCTCCTGCCCACCATGCGCCGTGCGGCGCTTCGTCTACCGGAGCTCCGATCATCGAGGCGCACGGCCTCTCCAAGCGTTTCCCCAATGGGGTTGTGGCCTTGGAAGGAGTCGATCTGACCATTGAGCGGTGTGAAGTCGTGGTGGTCATCGGACCTTCAGGGTCCGGGAAATCGACGCTTCTGCGGTGTCTGAACGGCCTGGAGGATATCGATTCCGGAAGCGTGGTCATCGATAGGATCCCTTTGGATGAAAACCCCCAGCACCGGCTGCAGATCCGAACCGAAGTCGGTATGGTCTTCCAGTCGTTCAATCTCTTTCCCCATTTGCGGGTCTCGGAAAATATCATGCTGGCCCCGAAACGGGTGCGAAAGATGAGTCAGGCCCAAGCACGTGAACTCATGGAAGAATTGCTGCAGAAGGTCGGGATGTCCGATAAGATGGAAGCCTTTCCCGGCCAGCTTTCCGGCGGGCAGCAGCAGCGGGTGGCCATCGCTCGTGCCCTGGCTATGCGTCCTGCGGTCATGCTTTTTGACGAGGCGACGTCGGCCTTGGATCCGGAAATGATCGGTGAGGTCCTGGAGGTCATGAAGGACCTGGCTCGCGAAGGGATGACCATGGTCGTCGTGACCCATGAAATGGGCTTTGCCCGAGAGGTTGGCGACCGTTTCGTGTTTATGGAAGATGGTCAGGTGGTGGAGGAGGGCCGGAACCGGGAGTTTTTTACGCAGCCAGCCAAGGAGCGCACCCGGCTCTTTCTGAGTAAGATTCTTTGATCCGCCTCCGGGACTGCGGTGACGAAATCAATGGACGGGATTTGGACAGTCTGAGTCTGCGGGCAGAACCACGGCGAGGCACCAGTTTCCTGTGGACAGGAGCACATAGCGTGAACTCAACAACGACAATGGAGGCGGAGATGCGTGTACGCAAGCTATTGGCAGTGATGATTGGTTGCGTGATGGCAGTGGCCCTTTTGGGGACGGCGGCCCAGTCAGCGGATGTGCGCGAAGCCCTGAGCCAGGCAAGCGCACTGGAACAGATCCAGAAACGAGGAAATTTGCGGGTCGGATTCTCGACCTTCAAGCCGTGGGCCATGAAAAACAAGAAAGGGGAATTCATCGGCTTCGAGATTGATGTGGCCAAGGCATTGGCCGCGGATATGGGGGTCGAACCGGAATTTGTGCCCACGAAATGGTCCGGTATTATTCCGGCATTGTTGACCGGGAAGTTCGATATCATCATTGGTGGCATGGGAATTCGGCCTCAGCGCAACCTCAAAGTGAACTTCAGTGTTCCCTACGACCATTCCGGGATGTCCATTGTGGCCCACAAATCAGTCGCCCCTGGGTATGAGAGTCTGGAGGATTTCAATAAACCCTCGGTGACAATCGCTGCGAGGATTGGGACCACCGCGGCCCAGGCAGCCAAAACACATATGCCCGAGGCCACCATCCGATTGTTTGATGACGAAGCCCAAGCCCTTCAGGAGTTGTTGACTCAGCGGGCCCACGCTATGGTGGCCAGCCAGCCCCTGCCTGAACAGCAGGCGATACTGCACAAGGAGCGGCTGTACCTGCCCCTTGACGGCGAGACATTCACCACCGAACCCATCGGTTTCGCGATCCGCAAGGGAGATATTGACTTCCTGAACTTTTTGAATAATTGGGTCCGGGTCAAAAAGGCTGAAGGTTGGCTGCAAGAGCGCCACGCCTATTGGTTCACGACCATGGACTGGGAGGACCAGATCCAATAGCTTCAGCGCAGCGAATTGCCCATCTGCCCTGAACAGTGACGCCGCAAAAGATTTCAGGTTTTGCGGGTCAAGAGAGGGATTGCCGTTGTGGACTTTGTAGCGGTGGTTTGCATGGGGCTGTGAACGGTCCGCGCGATATGGTGTTCTGCACGAGCCGAGATGGTGCGGTCTGTGACGGAATTGACAGCACACGGCACAGGGCGGCCAATGGCCGCCCTCTTTTTTCAACGATTGACCATTCGGAGAGGACGCTTTGTGGCAACGGCCTGCCAAATGGACCTGGTTTGACACCTTGTTTCTGGCTGTTGTCGTGGGCGGCGGTTCCTGGCTGTTACACAACGCCGCCACGGAACTGGCCTATAAATGGCAGTGGGAGGTCATTCCCCAATATCTGGTCCGCTATGATGAGCAGGCCGGGCATTGGGTTCCCAATCTTTTGCTACAGGGGCTTTTGACCACCATTCGGCTGAGCTTTTGGAGTACGTTGCTGGCGACGTGCATTGGCGTGGTCATGGGGCTGTTTCGCGTCAGCCCGAGCCTGTTCAAACGGCTCATCGCCCAGAGCTATGTCGTGCTCAGCCGGAATCTGCCCCCGTTGGTCCTGGTCTTTCTGCTCTATTATTTTTTCAGCGATCAATTGTTGCCCAGCCTTGGATTGCAGGAGATGGTGGGGCGGTTCCCCCCTCTGGCCCAAAAGATCATCGCTCTCGTTTTTGCCGAACCCGCGCAACTCATGACCACGATTTCCGCCGTGGTCACCCTGGCCCTGTATGAGGGGGCCTATATCACCGAAATCGTCCGTTCCGGGATCCAATCCATTGAGCGTGGTCAGTGGGAAGCGGCGTACGCCCTGGGGTTGTCCAAGTTCGAACAACTCCGGTATGTTATCCTGCCCCAGGCCGTGCGGCGTGTGATCCCGCCCCTGACCGGACAGTTTATTTCTACGATCAAGGATTCCGCAATTGTTTCTGTTATTTCTGTACCGGAGTTGACTTTTCAAGGCATGGAACTCATGGCGGCTACCTATTTGACCTTTGAGGTCTGGATTACCGTCACGGTTCTGTATTTTCTGCTGACCTTCAGCTGTTCGCTTCTAGCCAGGCGGATAGAAGTTTTCCTTCAAAAACGGGATTAGCAGGCTGTTGCACATCTCCCAACTGCGGCAAGACTGCAAAAATTTCAAATTCTTGCGTGCGATTGCGCACGCTGTGATATTGGACTTTTTTGCGCCGTTCCTTGGGTTTTTTGAAAGACCTGCGTCAGAGGGAATTTGTCAATAGGCAGTTAGCAGGCCGAACGGCCCAAAATGATGCAAGACCCATGGAAAAACACATGCACAAGAGTATTATCAGTGTGGTGGGGCAGGACCGACCAGGAATAGTGGCTGATGTTGCGGCCATACTCGCTGAATTGGAATGCAATATTGAGGATGTCTCCCAGACGATCCTCCAGGGGCAATTTGCGGCCCTGTTTATTGCCAGTATTCCAGGAGCGCAGTCCGTCAACGAGGTCCGCACCAGCCTCGAAGACCGTTTGGCTCCTCAGGGCCTGAACTGTGTCGTTCGCGAATTCGAGGAAAGCGCTGCGCCTTCGCCTCGGGAGGCTGCGTCGTTCGTGATCATCACCATCGGGCCCGATGCCCCGGGCCTGATCGCCGCCATGGCCGGGGTGCTCAAAACCCATGCGGTCAATATCTGTAATCTTCAGGCGGTCAATCGGTCTCAGGCCTATCCGGATCAGATGGTCATGATTTACGAAGTCACCGTGCCTGAAGACACCTCGCTGCCGGCGTTGCGGACCGCTTTGCAGCAGCGCGCCGCCCGTGACGGACTGGAGGTCAGCGTCCAGCACAAGGCGATCTTCGAAGAGATTCACCGGCTATAACCATACTGCCGACTCGCGAACCAGAGGCACGATCCGGTCGGACAGTTCCTGTCGGCTTTTCAGCAGTTTCCTACCATGCGGAGCGTTTATGCTTACCGAAAGTGAAGTCCTTTCAACCCTGCAGATGGTCCAAAACGAACATCTCGATGTGCGGACCGTGACGCTGGGGGTCAGTCTCTATGATTGTCAGAGCGATGATGTGCAGCGTCTGACACAGAATATCTACAACAAGATTTACCGGCTCGGCCGGTCCTTTGTCGCTCTATGCGATCAGGTCGGCGAAAAATACGGTATCGAGGTCGTCAACAAGCGCATAGCCGTGAGCCCGGCCGCGTTGGTCGCCGCTGCATGCCGGCCCGAGGAATTTGTCGAAGTGGCCCGGTGCCTGGACCGGGCCGCCCACGATGTCGGCGTCGATTTTATCGGCGGGTTCACGGCATTGGTCGAAAAAGGGATGGCACCCGGGGACACGCATCTGCTGGAAGCCATGCCTGAAGCCCTGGCGTCGACCGAGCGTGTTTGCGCGTCGGTCAATGTCGCTTCGTCACGTTCCGGGCTGAATATGGACGCCATCGCGCGTATGGGAGAGGTGCTCAAGGAAACAGCGGCGGCCACGGCGGACCGGGATGGGCTGGGGTGCGCCAAATTGTGCGTCTTCGCCAACCTTCCTGAAGATGTTCCCTTTATGGCCGGAGCCTATCTGGGAGCTGGAGAACCGGACGCGGTCATCAATGTCGGCGTCAGTGGGCCCGGCGTGGTCAAGAAGGCCATTGACCGGGCGGTGGCCGCAAATCCTGAGTTGTCGCTGGGGGAATTGTCCGAAACCATCAAACGCACGGCGTATAAGGTCACCCGGGTCGGTGAGATCGTTGGTCGGGAAGTGGCCAAGGGCCTTGGCGTCGGGTTCGGGATTGTCGACTTGTCCCTGGCGCCGACCCCGAATGTGGGGGACAGCGTCGGTGAGATATTCCAGTCGCTGGGGCTCTCCCATATCGGAGTGCCCGGTTCGACGGCGCTTTTGGCTATGCTCAACGATGCCGTGAAAAAAGGGGGGGCCTTTGCCAGTTCGTCTGTGGGAGGACTGTCCGGGGCGTTTATTCCGGTCAGCGAAGATCTGAACATCGCTGAAGCAGCCCATCAGGGGCATCTAGGGCTGGAAAAGCTCGAAGCCATGACCGCAGTCTGTTCGGTGGGCCTGGACATGGTTGCCTTGCCGGGCGCCATTCCAGCGGTGACATTGGCCGGCATCATCGCTGACGAAATGGCCATCGGGGTTATCAATCACAAGACCACTGCGGCCCGGCTTATCCCTGTTCCGGGGAAACAGGCCGGTGACAAGGCGGTCTTCGGCGGGCTCCTGGGAGAGGCACACATCATGCCGGTGCGGGACATGGACGGATCGGCCGGGTTTATCCGGCATGGCGGTCGCATCCCGGCGCCTTTGCACAGCCTGAAAAATTGACCTGGGCTTTGAAGTTTGATCCGCGGCCGCAGTGATCGTGGCCTCCGACGGAAATGCACAACGCCCCGGCAAGGTGGACCTTGCCGGGGCGTTATA
This sequence comes from Desulfohalobium retbaense DSM 5692, assembly GCF_000024325.1. Lineage (NCBI taxonomy): Bacteria > Pseudomonadati > Thermodesulfobacteriota > Desulfovibrionia > Desulfovibrionales > Desulfohalobiaceae > Desulfohalobium > Desulfohalobium retbaense. The sequence continues at coordinate 586,371 of NC_013223.1, forward strand.
GCGACAGGGGGAGGCACTCAGGTCTCGATGGCAATCTTTTTGCCTTGAGTGTTTTCTTTTTTGGGCAGGGTGATCTGCAACACCCCGCGCTTGAAATTGGCTTTGACGTTTGCCTCGTCGACCTGGCTCGGTAGCGCAATGGTGCGGTAGAAGCTGCCGTAACTGCGTTCGATACGGTGGTAATTCTCGTTGTGATCCTCGGTTTCCCTTTTCTTTTCCCCTTTTATGATCAGCGAGCCGCCCTCGACGGAGAGATCAATATCCTCCGGTTCCATGCCGGGCATCTCTGCCTTGACCACGATGTCCTTGTCGGTCTCGCTGAGGTCGATACTGGGAAAGTCACCGAATTCACGGGGAAATCCTTCGAAAGGGCTGCGAAAAAAGCGTTCCATCATCTCTGTGAAGGGGTCTTCGCGATAGGCCAAACCACTTTGTTCACGGCGTAAACTGGGAAGAAGATTTCTAAACATCGCACTCACCTCCTTATTCGAAGGGTAGAGAAAAGCAGGCAGGATTCGACGCGCATCCCAGAAGGGCACTTCATTATCCATACATAATGAAAACCGGAACGCCGTCAAGGGCAAGCGCTTTTTTCAGGAAGCGATGGGCGATCACCCAGCAACAAGACGCCGGGCACAGGCCCGGGCCCGGGCGATAATTTCCTCTTCTCCTGGGATATGGCGCTTTTGCATCAGAACTTCGCCGTTACAGATGGCTGTGTCCACGCAGCCTCCGGAAGCGGCATAGACCAGATTGGAGGTCAGGTTGTAGCAGGGCACCATTGCCGGTTGATCGAGGTCCACCAGCAGGCAGTCGGCCCAGGCCCCTTCGGTTATCCCGTGGTTGAGATTGAATATGGCAGCCCCCTGGGCAGTGGCCATCTCCCACACGGCATCAGCCGGGAGGGCTTTGGGTGATCCGGTCGCCACTTTGGCTGCCAACGCCGCGGATTTCATCTCGCTGAACATGTCCAGGGCGTTGTTGGATGAGCAGCCGTCCGTGCCGAGTCCGATCCGCAGGCCATGTTGGCGCATGGATTCCACGGGACTGGTTCCGGAGCAGAGCTTCATGTTCGAGACCGGATTGTGCACGATGTTCACGCCGCGCTTGGCCAGGAGCTCCATTTCTTCAGGGGTGAGCCAGACTGCATGGCAAGCGACAAGACGCGGGGAAAGCAGGCCGAGTTCGTCCAGATAGGCGACCGGGCGTTTGCCGTGCTCGGCCATGCAGTCCTCGACCTCTTTGCGGGTCTCGGCCACATGCATATGGATCAGCAGATCGTGTTCCTCAGCTATATCTCTGATCCATTCCAAGGATTTCCGGCTCACCGTGTACACGGCGTGGGGGCCGAGAGCGCATTGCAGGCGCGGGTCAACTTCTTTGTAGGTCGCGAGGAGGTCCAGGCAGCGTCGCTGTTTGTCCTCAGCCGTCCGGGCATCCCCGAAATCAATGAAGACCGACGAAAGGGCCGCCCGCAGACCCATCTCCGTCACCGCCCTGGCGGTGCCCTCGAAATGCCAGTACATATCATTGAAAAACAGCGTTCCAGACTTGATCATCTCCAGGCAGGCCAGGAGTGATCCGACATAGACATCCTCCTCGCTCAGCCGGGCCTCCAGGGGCCAGATATGTTCCGTGAGCCAGGTGTGCAATTCCATGTCGTCCGCGTAGCCGCGGAGCAGGGTCATGGCCGCGTGGGTGTGGCCGTTGACCAGCGGAGGCACAATGGCCTTGCCAGCGGCGTCGATCGTTTTGTCTGCCGAGATGTCCAGATCTGGGCCGATGCGTTGAAAGACGCCGCGGTCGATGAACAGGTCAGTAGGGGTTTCGCCGAGCACGGCGTTGCGGAGAAGAAGGCTCATGGCAGGGTCCCTTTGTCGGAAGTTCCGCCCGCGCATTTCTCGCTGCGGTCATGCAGCACGTTGAAAAGCGGGCTCAAGATGCCGGTCACGCGGCAAACAGCAGGCTGTTGGGGCGCAGTGTGAGCTGCGGCAGCGGCGTCAGGTGGTGTGCGATCTCCTTGTAAAGATCCTCCGGGGTTGCGGAGCGGGTCAAGTCGCTGCGCAGCCGGTGCCCGAAAGCAAAGTTCGCCGCGAAATAATTCATGAATTTGCGGTACAATCGCAGGGCTTGCCCCTCGGGAAATGACGTCCACAGGAGCTCGACCATGCGTTGGGCCACTTTCGGATAGGTTTCAGGGGCAGGATGAAAATGGCCGAGCCACTCGGCGGCGATCCAGGGACGAGCCGCGGCCATGCGGCCCAGGGCGATGCCCTGGCAGCCAGTTTGGCGGAGCATGGCTGTTGCGTCGTCAGCAGTGAAAACGTTGCCGTTGCCGAAAACAGGGAGATCCACCGCCTCACAGACAGCCCGGATGTCTCTCCATTGGGGCGGCCGGGTGCGGCGGTCCGGGGCCAGGCGGGGGTGCACGATCAAGGCGTCGGCTCCGGCCTTGGCACACGCTCGGGCCGCGTGGACGACGACCGGCCCCTGGTCAGTCCAGCCGCTACGGAGCTTGACAAAGAGGGGGATGTCCACGGCCTGACGCACGGCATCGACTATCGCCGCCGCCCGGGAAATATCGCGCAGCAGGGCCGCTCCAGCCCCTTGTTGACGGACTGCGGCCACGCAACAGCCCATATTGATGTCGACACCGAAAAAGCCCTCGTCTTGTATCCGGCGTGCTGCAGCGGCCATGGTCTCGGGCTCGCTGCCCATGATCTGGCAGACCAGGGTAGCAAGTTCATCGCGGTGGAAACGGAAGACCGGGGAGATGCGGGGATCCTCCTGGAGCACAGCTGAAGCGGAACACATTTCCGTCCAATGCAGTCCGAATCCCCCAAAGTCGTGGAGCAGCCGGCGCAGGGCCACATGGGTCACCCCGACCATAGGCGAGAGGAGGAATCGGTTTGTAAGGGACTTGTCCCCTATAGCGAGTGGCTGATCCAAAGGAGCAAGCGGTGTGGCTGACATGGGACTTATTCGTGGCCCGGATCCTTCGCGAGGCCGGGTTGGTTTGCTGCGGCCTTGGCCAGGACGTCGCAACGCTCGTTTTCGGGGTCGCCGCTATGGCCCCGCACCCAATGCAGTTCAAGCTGATGCCTGCTGGTCAAAGCGGCGAGTTCCTGCCATAGATCCTTGTTCTTGACCGGCTTCTTGGCTGCGGTTTTCCAGCCGTTTTTCTGCCACTTTTGCAGCCACCCTTTGGTCAGGCCGTCGTGGAGGTAGCGGGAGTCGGTCCAGACCTTGACCCGGCACGGCCGCTTCAAAACCTTGAGCCCTTCGATCAGCGCGAGCATCTCCATGCGGTTGTTCGTGGTTTTCGCGTAACCGCCACTGAGTTCCTTGCGGGCTTCGCCACCGTAGAGCAGAACCGCTGCCCAGCCCCCCGGGCCCGGATTGCCCAGACAGGCACCGTCTGTATACAGGCGCACAACAGAAGTCTCGGACATCAGCAGGACTCCTTGTCGGATGCGGGCGTTTCTGGCAGGGCCTCGATCCAGCGTTGCAGGGGGATTTCCACAATGTCCCGGATCTCCTGCAACCGGTTGGCCGATTGGGCCTCGAAGCGGAGCACGAGCACCGGCTGGGTGTTCGAGGCCCGCAGAAGCCCCCAACCGTCACCGAACTCGATGCGCACCCCATCCTCTTCGTTGATGGACAGGCCCTGCTCGCGGAAAGATTCCCGGGCCGTATCCACAATGCGGAATTTGTGTTGTTCAGGGCAGAAAATGCGGATTTCAGGCGTGTTCTGGGTTTCTGGCCAATCGTCGAGCATGTGCCCCAGCGGCGTTTCAGGCGTTTTGGCCACGATTTCCGCCAGACGCAAGGCGGCATACAGGGCGTCGTCAAAGCCGTAGTAGCGATCGGCGAAAAACATGTGGCCGCTCATCTCTCCGGCCAGGGCCGCGTCGGTTTCCAGCATTCTGGCCTTGATCAGAGAGTGGCCGGTCTTCCCCATGATGGGGGTCCCGCCATGGCGGGCGATGTCTTCATAGAGCAGGTGGGAGCATTTGACCTCGCCGATGATGGTCGCCCCGGGCTGGCGAGTGAGGACGTCCCGGGCGAAAACGGCCAGGAGCTGATCGCCGTACAGCGGGGCGCCCTGGGCGTCGACCACGCCGATGCGGTCGCCGTCGCCGTCCAGGCCGACACCGAAGTCGGCCTGTTCACGAACGACCGCCTCCTGGAGGTCAACGATGTTGGCGGCCACAGTCGGGTCCGGATGGTGGTTGGGAAACGAGCCGTCCGGGGTGCAATACAGTGGAACAACTGTGGCTCCGGCCTTTTCCAGCAAGCGGGCGCAGATGTCCCCGCTGGAGCCGTTGCCGCCATCGACGACAACCTTGACCGGTCTGGACAACGCAATGTCGCTACTGAGTTCCTCCAGATAGGCGGGGACGATATCGAGTTCAGAGTACGTGCCCGGTTCGTTTTCAAAAACCCCTTCACGCATGATGGCATAGAGGTCCTGAATCTGATCCGTGTGCATGGTGGTCTGTCCGTGCCAGATCTTGAACCCGTTGAATTCAGGCGGATTGTGGCTTGCGGTCACGATCACCCCGGCCTGACGGTGAAGCGTCTTGATCGAGTAATACAAGACCGGGGTCGGAACCATCCCCAGGGCGGTGACGTCCATGCCCGCGGCCATGAGGCCTTCAATGAGGCGGTCGTTGTACAGCGGCGAACTGTGCCGGCAATCGTGGCCGACTACGCATTGGCGCAAGCCGTGCGTGCGGAAGAAGGTGCCGCAGGCGCGCCCCAGGGTCAGGACCCATTCGGGGTCGAAATCAGTATCTACACGGCCTCGAATGTCGTAAGCCCGAAAGACGTCAGGACGGATGGGAAGCATGAACGGCGTACTCCTTTCTCTGGATCGGACAACCTTTGGCTATCTGCTTGAGTCCCTGAAAATCCAGTACAAATGCGCAAACTGAACCACGGTTCAAAGGGTTTCGGATGAGGTCGGGGCCTGTCTGCGGAGAGAGCACTCAGCAAAGCAACTCTCTGCTCGGTCAGGAAGCCTGCCTGGACGGCAAAGTTCCTGTTTCTACAGCACCCCTGTCGGGCGTGCAAGCGTGTCTGCTTGACCTTGCCGCTGGGGTCCCCTATTACTGGTGACATCAGCTTGGAAAAAGGCCCCCCGTCCTGGACGGGGTTGGGAAGTCTGTCTATGTAATCCATTGCCGAGAGTGTGCATGAATTGGGATTGGGAAAAACTCCAAGAGCGACGGCAGAGGCAACAGGGCGGTTCCGGTGGCGGGCCGCAGATGCCTCAATTCGATTGGGAAGAGAAACTACGTAAGTTTAAAAATTTCAAGGGTTCAGGAATAAAGGTGGGCATATTGCTCGCCCTGTTGCTGTGGGCGACCACCGGGATTTATATCGTCGAGCCGGCAGAGGTAGGGGTTGTCCAGCGATTCGGGGCGTTTTCCCGTATGACCCAACCTGGTCCGCATTACCATCTGCCGTTTCCTATTGAAACGGTACAGACTCCAGCTGTGAGTCAAGTCAACCGCATTGAAATTGGATTTCGCGGTGCGGGTGAGCCCGGCTCCTATAGTCAAACGCAATTCAGGCAAATCCCTGAAGAGGCCTTGATGCTGACCGGGGATGAAAACATTATCAGCGTTCAGTTTATCGTCCAGTACCAGATCAAAAACGCCAGAAATTATCTCTTTAATATTGTCGAGCAACACAAGTCGGTCAAGGACGCCGCTGAAGCAGCGATGCGTGAAGTTATCGGTCGCAACCGGATCGATACTGCTCTGACCGAGGGCAAGACCGAGATCCAGAACGACACCCGGGGACTGCTTCAGGAGATCCTGGACAGTTATAACAGCGGTATCAGTGTCGTGGCTGTGCAGATGCAGGATGTCCATCCCCCGGATCAGGTCGTGGATGCCTTTAAGGACGTGGCCAGTGCTCGGGAAGATAAGACCCGCTTTATCAACGAAGCTCAGGCCTATCGCAATGATATTATTCCTCGTACCCGAGGGGATGTCGCTGAAATAACCCGTGAAGCCGAGGCCTTTAAAGAGTCGAAAATCCGTCAGGCCAAGGGTGATTCGGCCCGTTTTCTGAAGTTGCTCGCGGAATACAAAAAGGCTGAAGCGATCACTTCGGAACGGCTGTACTTGGAAACGATGGAAAAAGTTCTGGCGAACCCCAGTACGGAAAAAACCATCATTTCCAAAGACGCCATGGAATCCGTGGTGCCGTATCTGCCGCTGGAACGACTGCCGCGTTCCGGCCGCAACACCCAAGCCGGGGGAGGAAAATAAGTATGCCAAAGCGTACTGGAATAGCTGTGGCGGTGGTGCTCGTCCTCTTGCTCGTGGGCATAGGACAGAGCTTTTACACCGTGGATGAGACGCAGCGTGGAGTTATCCTGCAGTTAGGAAAACCGGTTGGAGAAACCGTGGGTCCGGGACTGCATTTCAAGCTGCCTTTTGTACAAAATGTGTTGTTGTTTGATCACCGGATTCAGGACTATGATGCCAATCCGGCCGAGATTTTGACCGAAGATAAAAAGAATCTGGTTGTCGACAATTATTCGCGTTGGCGTATCGAAGACCCGCTCAAATTTTACCGTACCGTACGAACCGTCAGTCAGGGTGTGTCCCGGATTGACGATATCGTGTACTCCGAATTGCGGGTTGAGTTGGGACAATACACGCTCAATGAAGTGGTCTCCTCGAAACGTGGGGATATCATGACCGCTGTGCGGGACAAAGCGGATGCCCTGCTTGACGAATACGGCATCAAGATCTTTGACGTGCGCATCAAACGCACCGATTTGCCCGAGGAGAACCAGATGGCCATTTTCGGGCGCATGCGCTCCGAGCGGGAGCGTGAGGCCAAACGGTACCGTTCGGAAGGGCACGAAGAGGCTTCGAAAATCCGAGCCGTGGCTGATAAGGATCGGACGATCATGCTTGCTGAGGCCGAACGCAAGGCCCAGATCCTGCGCGGTGAAGGTGACGCGGAAGCGGCACGTATTTTTGCCGAAGCCCTGGGCCAGGATAAGGAATTCTTTTCCTTTGTCCGGAGTCTGGAGGCTTATGAAAAAGGGCTCTCCAACAGCACCCGGTTGATCATGGACAATCAGAACGAGTTCTTGCGCTATCTGCAATAACCCCGATTCCTGACAATTGGCGAGGTCGAGGACGACCGTAATACAAAAGGCCCGCACCGGATTCGCCCGGAGCGGGCCTTTTTTTGTGTGTCGTCCAAAGACGAGTCGCTCAACTAGGGGTGTCTTGTGCCGGGTGTGGCCAGTCCGGCGACTTCCAGGACCGCTTCGGCCACCTCCTCAGAGGCGGTCCTGCCACCGAGTCTGTGGCGCAACCCTTGGAGTTCGGAGCGGGTCTGCATGCGGTCTTCTGGCGAGACCAGCCACTGTTCGAGCGCTTGGCTGAGTTGGTCGGCACAGACATCGTCCTGCAAAAATTCAGGAAATAACGGTTTGTCCATGATCAGATTGGGCAGGCTGATATAGGGGACGTCAACCAATCGTTTGCCGATGGCGTAGCTCACCTGGGACACTTTGTAGGCCACGACCGTGGGCAGGCCCAACAGGGCACATTCCAGGGTTGCGGTGCCTGATGCGGCCAGGGCGACAGTGGCCGTGGACAGAGCTGCCCACCGCGCCTCGGCTGTAACGAGTTCGACCGGCACAGATTCCGGCCAGTGTTCGAGCAACGTTTCTGCGGCTATGCCGGGTGCCTGAATGAGGCGGCAGGAGAGATCCGGGTGGGCGTGGTGGAGGCGGCGGACCGTGTCCAGAAAGGGGGGCAGCAGAGAGTGGATTTCCTTGTGCCGGCTCCCGGGCAGAATTGCCAGGACGGCAGACTCCGGATGGCCAGGAGCGGCGTTGTGCTCGGCCATGTCCTCCAGCAAGGGGTGCCCGGCGAATCGGGCGTTGACCCCGTAGTCACGGAAAAAAGATTCCTCGAAAGGGAGCAGGCACATGAGCCGGTCGACGTACCGGCGCAGGAATGTGACCCGATTTTTGCGCCAAGCCCAGGCCTGGGGCGCCACATAATACACCACTGGGAGTTTGAGGCGTGCGGCCCGTTTGGCCACCGGAAAATGGAAATCAGGCGCGTCGATGCAGACCACGGCCACCGGGGCTGTGGCGGCCAGTTCCCGTTTGACGCGGCGCAGGATTTTGAGAATCCGTGGCAGAAATTCGAGGACTTCGGTCAGCCCCATGACCGACAAGTCTTCGGCCCGGGCCACGGCGTCGAGCCCGGCCCGGCGCATGGCCGGGCCGCCGACTCCGCGAAAGCGCAGGCCGGGGTACCGGGCTTGCAGACTGCGCATGACTCTGGCTCCGTGCATGTCTGCCGAGGTTTCCACTGCACTGATCCAGACGGTCGGTGTCGCGGTCACGGTGACTCCTTTGGCAATGGGAAAAAAAGGCACAACTGCCTGAGCAATTGTGCCTTTGGTTTTCTTGGAAAGCCGCGATGACGCCTTTGGCGGAATTACCGGCGGTCGCCGCCTCCGCGGGGACCGTTGTCCCGTCCGCCGCGGCCTCCGCCTCCGGGGCCTTTTTTGGGGCCGCTGGGGCGCGCCTCTGCGGCGAGGTCAAAGGTCAGTCCCTGTTCTTCCATGAGAACCGCCTTGCGGCTCAGCCGGATTTTGCCGTCACCGCTTTGTTCAATGACCTTGACCTTCACGGAGTCGCCGACCTTGACGACATCCTCGACTTGTTCCACGCGCTGCTGGTCGAGCTGCGAGATGTGCAACAAGCCTTCCAGACCGGGCAGGATTTCCACAAACGCGCCAAAGTTCATGATGCGCTTGACCGTGCCTTCGTAATCTTTACCGACTTCGGCCTTCTGATCGTAAAACAGGACCATGTCCACCGCTTCCTGCAACGCCTGCTGATTGGGGGCGAAGATCGAGATCCGGCCCGAATCCTCGATGTCGATGGAGGCGCCAGTGGCCTGGGTGATGGCCTTGATGTTCTTGCCGCCGGGACCGATGACATCTTTGATCCGCTCGGTGTCCACCTCGACGATTTCCAACTGCGGGGCGTGCTCGGAGAGTTCAGCCCGCGCCGCCGGCAAGACGGTGTTCATATTGTCCAGGATGTGCAACCGGGCGTCCATGGCCTGGTTGAGGGCCCGCTTGAGAACTTCGGGCGGGATCCCGGCAATTTTGCTGTCCATCTGGATGGCGGTGATTCCTTCAGCTGTTCCGGCGACTTTGAAGTCCATATCACCGAGGTGGTCTTCGTCGCCCAGGATATCCGTGAGGACAAGGAATTCGTCCTCTTCCTTGATAAGGCCCATGGCGATGCCCGCCACCGGGGCGCTGACCGGGACACCGGCGTCCATGAGGGACAGGCTGGTGCCGCAGACCGTGGCCATGGAGGAAGAGCCATTGCTTTCCATGACTTCGGACACGACACGCATGGTGAACGGGAATTCATCTTCCGTGGGCAACACCGGGGTCAGAGCGCGTTCGGCCAGGGCTCCGTGTCCGATTTCCCGACGGGCCGGACCGCGCATCATTTTGACTTCGCCCACGCAATACGGCGGGAAATTGTAGTGGAGCATGAACCGCTTGTTGAGTTCGCCGTCGAGCATCTCGATGCGTTGCTCGTCGCGGGAGCTGCCAAGAGTGGCCACGGAAAGGACCTTGGTTTCGCCGCGGGCGAAAATGGCCGAGCCGTGGGTACGCGGCAGAGAGCTTGTTTCGATATTCAGATCCCGGACTGTGGTCAGGTCCCGGCCGTCGATGCGGGTCTTCGTTTCTTTGACCCGTTTGCGGACAATATCTTTTTCCAGGGCTTCAAAGATCTTGCCTGCGCCTTTCAAGCGTTCCGGCTCTTCAGCGAATTCCTGCTCCAGGGTAGCCATAACCTTGTCTTTGACCGTTTTTTTGGCCGTCTTGCGCTCCAATTTGTTGGGAACTTGCAAGGCTTCGGCCAATTCGGAACCGGCCAGGTCGTGGACGCGGGACTCGAGTTCGGTGTCTGCCTCAGGGGCCTGAACGGCAATCTTGGGTGCGCCGATTTTCTCCCGCAACTCGTCCTGGAGTTGCAGCAGCGCCTGAACCTGTTCGTGGCCCCAGGTGATGGCTTCGGCCATGCGGTCTTCAGGAACAAAATTGCCGCCGCCTTCAACCATGGTCACCGCGTCGCGGCTTCCAGCCAGGACGAGGTTGAGGTCGCTGTTTTCCAACTCGTTTTGTGACGGGTTGAGCACGAACTCGCCATCGACCTGGCCGACGCGGATACCGCCGATAGGGCCGTCAAAGGGGATGTCAGAAATGTGCATCGCCGCCGAGGCCCCGGTCAGAGCCAGGACATCGGGATTGACCTCCGGGGCTGCGGAAAGGACGGTGGCGATGATCTGCACTTCATCCCGGAATCCGGCGGGGAACAAGGGACGGATGGGGCGGTCGATCAGGCGTGAGACCAGAGTCTCACGCTCGCTGGGCCGTCCGATTTCGCGGCGAAAATAATTGCCGGGGATACGGCCCGAAGCATAGGACATTTCCTGGTAGTCCACCACCAGCGGCATAAAGTCGATGTCGCGAGTGACGGGCTGGGTCACGGCAGTGACCAGGACCACGGTTCCTCCGCTCTGGACCCAGACGGCACCGTTGGCCTGGTTGGCCAAGCGTCCTGTTTCGATGAGAATGTCCTGTCCCTGCAATGTGGTGCTGACGCTGGTGCTGCCAAATATATTGCTCATAGTCATGTAAATCCTTGTAATCTTGTGTTATTCCTATCTGTCAGGAATATATGGCGCAACGCAAAGCGCCGGAAGCGTCGTGGCTTCCGGCGCTTATGCGTCTACTTGCGCAGATTGAGGCGCTTGATCAGATCGCGATAGCGATGGACATCCTTGCGCCGGAGATAGTCCAGCAGTTTGCGCCGCTTTCCTACCAGCTTGAGCAAGCCTGTGCGGGAGTGATTGTCCTGCTTGTGCTCTTTAAAGTGCTCGGTGAGGTAGGTGATGCGGTGAGTGAGCAAAGCGACCTGGACTTCGGGCGACCCTGTGTCGCCTTCATGTTGCTTGAATTGCTCGATGATTTCTGTCTTCTTCTCTTGCGTCAAAGCCACAGCGGTTCCTCCTACTCGTGGTTTGTTCGTTCGGGCGCGACGTCATGTTTTTTGGGCGGCTGGAACCCGCGCAGGATTGTCCAGACCAGTACTGGTCCTTCCCATTTGGCCTCGACAAGCGCCAATAAACGCCCTGTGGCGTCAACAAACTGGGCCCGGTCCCCCGGGTGGACAGCAAAATCGGCTGTCACGTCCCGGACGAGCAAACGAGTCCCATTTTGGACTTCCCGGGCTTGGCTTCCGTCCAGAGGCAACGAGGGCCAGTGCGGCAGGCATTTGTCCAGAGGCAGGATCTTCTCAGCCAGAGAGTCCGGTTCGCCGAGGACCTCTTCTAGCGAATAGGCCTGTTCGAGAGCGAACGGATGGCTGAATTCCCGGACCAGGGCGGTAAGCGTCGCGCCGCAGCCAAGTCGCTTCCCCAGGCTGTGGGCCAGGGAGCGCACGTACGTTCCTTGGGAACACGAGACCCGAAATTGGACATCCGGCAGGGCAATGTCAAGGACCTGGGCGTCAAAGATCTCCACCGGCTTGGTCTTCACCGGCACTTCCTGCCCGGTACGCTTGAGTTCGTACAGTGGTTTGCCCTTGTGTTTGGCCGCCGAATACGCTGGGACCTCCTGTTCCAGGAGATCGCGCCATTCGGCGACCGTCTTGCCTACATCCTCAGGTGTTATGTGTTCCCAGGGAAATTGGTGTTCCACGGCCCCTTCGATGTCGTACGTATCGGTTGCCAGGCCGATACGCAGGTGACCGCGGTATATTTTGTCCCCGCCGCTGATATAGGAGGCGAGTTTGGTGGCTTGCCCGAGCAATACAACCAGGACCCCGCTGGCCATGGGGTCGAGAGTCCCAGCGTGGCCGATCTTGCGCTGTCCGAGATGGCGTTTGATCTGGTCCAGACAGCCGTAGGAGGTCGGTCCCTGGGGTTTGTTCAGAATGAGCAAGCCGTGTTGCTGGGGAAAGGCCGGTTTCTTTTTAGCCATAAACAGTATTCCGTCCTTCGTCGAGTCCCCAGGCGTTTTTGATGTGGGTGATCAGTTGGGCCTCAGCAGTGTCCAGGGGGCCGTCGAGATGGCCGCCGGCAGCGTTGCGGTGGCCGCCGCCTGAGAATGCGGCGGCAATGGAGCGCACGTCAGTCTCGCCCCAGGAGCGCAAACTGAATTTGATTTGTCCCTCCGGAGTTTCCCGGAGGCTGATGCCCGCCAAGACCCCCTTGATGTTGCGCATGGCCGTGACCAAACCTTCGCAGTCCGCGGCTGTCGTGTTCGTGGCCGCGAACATCTCCTGGCTCGTGCTGACCACAGCCAGACGTCCCCCAGCGTAAGTCCGAGCCTGTTGCAAAGCCAGTCCGTGGAGGTGCACCCTGGCCAGGGTCAATTGGGTTTGCAACCGGGCCTGAATCCGCGAGGGATCTATTCCAGCCTCTACAATATCCGCGGCCAGGCGCAACGTGTCAGATCCGGTATTGCTGAAGCCGAAAGAACCGGTGTCCGTGATCATGGCCAGATAGACACATTCGCCAAGAGCGCCGCTGAGGGAGACTCCGCAGGCTTGCGCCAGCAGGCCGATCATTTCCCCGACCGAGGAACGGTGGGGTTCGACCCAGTTGATATCTCCGAATTCCGGGTTGCCAAGGTGGTGGTCGATGTTGACGACCGTGGACTCGGCAAAGGGAAAACTGCCGTCAGTATGGACCCGGGAGCTGTCTCCACAATCGAGGACCACTACGACCTGGGGCGGCTTGGGCGGCAGTTCGGTCGCCACCCGATCGGGCAGAGTCAGCCAATCGAATTGTTCCGGCAATCCCGATTCGTTATACAGGATGACCTCTTTGCCAAGCCGTTGCAACAGCCAGCCCAGGGCGGCGGAAGCACCAATGGCGTCCCCATCCGGATGGGCGTGGGAGACAATCAGAAATGTGTCAGCTTGGGTCAGTGTCTGGGTCACCAACCGGAGTGGGGTGCTCATAGACCATATCCTCAAGGAACGTATCCCAGGTGAAACGGAGTTGCGGGACAAAGCGAAGCCGCAATCGTTTGCCAAGAGCGGTGCGCAGAAATCCGCTGGCCGATTCCAGGGCGGTAATGATCTCCTGTTCCTTGTCCCGTCCTTCGGGGTGCGTGAACAGGACCTCGGCGACCTGCAGGTTCCGGTTCATTCGCACACCGCTAATGGTCACCAATTGCAGGCGCGGGTCCTTGGCTTCTTCAACGAGCAGGTGCCCGATTTCACGCATGATGGTATCGCCCATGCGCTGGGCGCGGCGGGTTGTCCCTCGATGCATGCCTTAGACTCCAAATATATCGGTGTGCACGTCGGTGATCTCTTCGTCAGAGATGGCCTCGACCATAGCCAGGGCCTTGTTCAGAACGCTTTCGACGCGAGCGCGTTCATTGGCCAGGGTCAATATCTCCAGTTTCAGCCAGGTGTGGCTGTGCTGGGTGTCGATTTCGGCTACGGCGACATTGAATTTGTTGCGCAACTTCTGTTTCAAGCTGTTGGCAATGCGACGCTTATCCTTGAGCGAGCCGATGCCGTGCAGATAAAATTCAATGCTGAGAAGGCCTATATGCATATGATGTCGTGCTGACCGCTGCCCTGGTTCGCAGGGCAAGCGGCCGGCGTTGTTCTCTGGTGGTTGGCGCGTCTAATCCAGGGTCGCTTTTTCCTGGACCTCTTCGAAAGCCTCGATGATGTCGCCGGATTTGATGTCGTTGAAATTCTCCAGGCCGACACCGCATTCGAAGCCTTTCTGGACTTCCTTGGCGTCGTCTTTGAAGCGTTTCAAAGAATCGATTTTGCCGGTGTAGATGACCACTCCATCGCGCAACAGCCGTGTGTGGGCGTTGCGTTGGAGTTTGCCGTCCACGACCATGCAACCGGCCACAGTGCCCACCTTGGGCACACTGAAGGTGTCCCGGACTTCGGCCTGACCAAGGTAGACCTCCTTGACCACCGGGGCCAGCATGCCGGCCATGGCGTCTTTTACTTCGTTGACCATCTGATAGATGACGTCATAGAAGCGGATGTCCACTTTTTCCTGCTCGGCGATATCCTTGATCCGTGCCGTGGGACGGACGTTGAAGCCGATCAGGACGGCGGAGGAGGCCGAGGCGAGCATGATGTCCGATTCGGAAATGGACCCGGTACCGCCGTGGATGATTTCCACTTTGACCTCGTCGGTGCTCAATTTGCGAACCGCCTCGATGCAGGCCTCCAAGGAACCCTGGACGTCGGCTTTGATGACCAGGTTCAGGGATTTGACCTCTTCGTCGGCCTTGGCGGCCATGAAGCTTTCCAAAGTCACCTTGGTTTCCTTGGCCAAGTCCTTTTCCCGCTGCTTCGTTTGCCGTTCTTCGGCAATGCGCCGGGCAACCTTGTCGTCCTGCACGGCCACGAATTCGTCGCCAGCCTCGGGGACGCCGTCAAATCCCTGGACCTCAACCGGCATGGAGGGGCCGGCTGATTTGATGTTCTTGCCCCGGTCGTTGAACAAGGCCCGGACTTTCCCGTGGTAAAGACCGCAGACAAAGGCGTCGCCGTGATGCAGGGTCCCTTCCTGGACCAGGACAGTCCCGACCGCGCCGCGCCCCTTATCGAGTTTGGCCTCGACAATGTGGCCCCGGGCCCGTTTGGCGGGGTTGGCCTTGAGTTCCTGGACCTCGGCCTGCAGGAGAACCATCTCGAGCAAATCGTCGAGACCGGAGTGGGACTTGGCCGAGACATAGGCGTAAATGGTGTCGCCGCCCCATTCCTCAGGGACCAGATCGAACTCGGCGAGTTCGCGCTTGACGCGCTCGGGGTCGGCGTTTTCTTTGTCCATCTTGTTGACCGCTACAATAAGCGGAACGCCAGCGGCCTTGGAGTGGTTGATGGCCTCACGGGTCTGGTCCATGACCCCGTCGTCAGCGGCGACCACGAGGATGACGATATCCGTGACCTGCGCTCCGCGGGCCCGCATGGCCGTGAAAGCTTCGTGGCCGGGCGTATCAAGGAAGACAAGTTCGCCGCGATCCGTGCCGACATAATAGGCCCCGATATGCTGGGTGATGCCGCCGGCCTCTTTTGTCGTGATCTTGGACTCTCGGATGGCGTCCAAAAGCGAGGTTTTACCGTGGTCGACGTGGCCCATGATGGTGACCACCGGCCAGCGTGGTTCAAGAGCTTCGGGGTTGTCTTCTTCCTTGGGCAGGATGAATTCATCTTCCGAAAAACCGACCTTTTCGACTTCGTAGCCGAATTCTTCAGCCAGGACTGTGGCGGTCTCGATATCCAAGGATTGGTTGATAGTGGCCATGATGCCGAGTTGCATCAGGGACTTGATCAGTTCCTGCACCTTGACGCCCAGCTGCCTGGCCAAGTCGCCCAAACGGATGGCTTCGTCGATCTTGATTTTACGCTTTGAGGCCTTGGTCGGCTGGGTCGTGGGGCGAACCGGTTCTGCCTTGCCGCCTTGCTGCTGACGCTTGCGCCCCGGGCGACGTTCCTTGCCTCCGGTTTTGTCCTTGACCCCGGCGCTTTTCTTTTTCTTCCACTGGGTCGAGGCCTTGCGTTTGTCTTGCGGTTCGGCTTCGGCAGGCGTGCTGCTGAAATCGACTACCCGCTTGTCTTTTTTCTTTTTCTTCTTTGAAGCGGCCTCGGTATCGGCTGCCTCGGCAGGAGCAGGGCTTGGTGCCGGCTCTTCAGCGGTGACCTCGGGTTTGGAGATGACCTTGACTGCCGGCGATTCCGGTTTCTTTTTCCGCTTTTTCTTCTTCTTTTTCCCGGCTTCCGTCTCAGAGGGCTCTTCTGAGTCCTCGGCGGGCTGCTCCTGAATGGTCTCTTCGGTCTCCTGAGGCTCCTGGGCTACGCCAGTGTCCTGTGCAGGTTCCGCCTGAGTCGTCTCCTCCGGGTGTTGGGGCTCCTCAGCTTCCGGTTCTTCAGCTTCCGGTTCACCTTCCTCGGGCTCTTCGTCCGCATGCGGCGGTTCGACAATCCGGGCGGTGGGAGCGGGTTCGGGCTGGGGTTCCGCTGCCGCGGCCTCTGCCGCGGCTTCCGGTTCGGCCTCCGGCTCTTCGGCCGGTTGCGGCTCGGGCTCGGATTCGCTTTTCGCAGCGCGCCGTCTGCGGCGCACGATGACCCCGGAGCGGGTAGTCCGTTTTTGCACCGAATCCTGGCTCTGGCTGCCTGCGTGGAAACGTTGGCGCACCTGATCCACCTCGTCATCTGAAAGCCCGCTCATATGGCTTTTGACCTGAATGCCCAGTTCTCTGAGCAGGTGGAGAAGTTCCTTATTGGAGAGGCCCAATTCGTTGGACAATTCTCTCACGCGCATTTTAGTTGTCATGCCGTCCCCCCTTGCACTTCTTCCGCCAGCCCCGGAATTTGGAAATTCGTTTTTGGCAGGCCGGGTCTGGGCAGATATAATATCCACGCCCAGGCCTGGTCTGTTTCGGATCGTCAAGCAGGCGGTCGCAGTCCGCTGAGGCCACTAGCCGGTGCAACTGATGTTTGGCGAAACGGCGCCTACAGATGACACACATGCGTTCTGGCTGGTGGCCGTGTTGTCGTGAATGGTTCACGGGCTGGTTTTGCATTATACTCGCCTGGTCATTTGTTCTGGAACCCGGCCCCGAACCGGTGTCGGTTGCGGCTACCGAGTGAAGCGGTCCGACGAAACGTCGTCTCTATCGGACCGCTGGTGTTGTATTGTCTCACGATGCGGGCAACCGGTTCAGGACCGGATGCCGGGTTATTCGGTGCTGTCGTCCGGGGCCACAACAGTATCGTGGCTGGGCGCGTCGGCAGTGGAGGCCTGGATTCCGTCGTCCTCACGCGTGTCCCGATTCGGGGCCAGCAGATTCAGCGCGGCCCGCAAGTCAGCCATTTTGGACGTGTCCATGCCGTCTACGGCCGCCAATTGCTCGTCGCTGGCCTCGCGTAAGGCGTCCAAGCTGCCCAGGCCCGCCTGTACAAAATGGTCCGTCGGAATCCCGGTCACATGTTCTGCCTGTTCGAGATCGGCCTGATCGCTCGGGTCCGCCCCGTAGCGGCTTTCCGTGATGATATCGATCTTCCACCCCAGAAGTTTGGAAGCCAGCTTGACGTTCTGCCCCTTGCGGCCAATGGCCAAGGTCAATTGGTCGTCTGGCACGACGACTTCCAGGGTTTTTTCGACATCGTCGACGGTCATCCGGGAAATTTTTGCCGGGGAAAGGGCGTTCATGGCGTAGGTGGCCACATCGTGGTTCCAGACCACGATATCGATCCGTTCTCCCTTGAATTCCTGAACGATGTTCTGAATCCGGGATCCCCGGACACCGACGCAGGCGCCCACGGGGTCGACATCGGAATCCTGAGAAAGCACAGCCACTTTGGCCCGCTTGCCCGGATCGCGGGCGACGCCCATGATGGTCACGGTCCCGTCGCCGACCTCCGGCACTTCGCGTTTGAACAACGCCGCCATGTAGTCGGGGTGGGAGCGGGAGACCACGATCTGAGGACCACGGCCTTCCTTGCGGACATCGATGATATACCCTTGGACCCGGTCGCCACGCCGGAACCGTTCGCGCGGGATCTGTTCCTGCTTGGGGAGGATGGCCTCGGTGCGCCCGAGGTTGATGATCCATCCCGCCCGGTCGCGGCGCTGGATGATGCCGCTGATGATCTCTCCGCGGCGGTCCTTGTATTCCTCGTAGATGATTTCCTGCTCGGCGTCGCGCATGCGCTGGATGATAACCTGCTTGGCCGATTGGGCGGCGATACGCCCCAAGTCGGAAATTTCCATGCGGAAGCCGAGTTCGTCTTCCAACTGGACATTGGGATCTTCGATGCGGGCTTCGTCCAGCGAAATCTCGGTATTCGGGTCGTCAACTTCCTCGACAACAACCTTGAATTGATAGACTTCGATGTCCCCAGCCTCTTCATCAAACGAGACTTCGATGTCCAATTTGTTTTTGAATTTTTTATTTACAGAGGACCGGACCGCTTCTTCCAGGGTGTCGATGAGCAAATCGCGATCGATGCCCCGGTCCTTGCTGATCTGATCAATAGCTTTTTTTAATTCCATACTCATTGGCGACCTCCAAATACGCTACACACGGCCCCAGAATGGACCGTTTCTCCATCGATGCCCGAAAGGCGCCACCCTTTGAGGGCGGCAAGGCGTGGTTATTTCCCCGACGCGGGGGGCTCCTGAAAAACGAGACGGGCCTTTTCCACATCTTCCCAGGCGAACACGTGTTCGACACCATCGACATCAAGGGTAAGATGGTCCCCTTCGGCTTCGATCAACACGCCCCGCCATTTTTTGCGGCCTTGCATGGGAGCTTGGAGCTTGAGGGCGACAGGCTGTCCAATATAGGGAGGCAATTGCGAGACGGTGAAAAAGGGACGTTCGAGCCCCGGAGAGGAGACTTCAAGGGTATACGGACCCGGCAAGGGATCTTCGACGTCGAGGGTGACACTGATGTGGCGGCTCAAGGTCGCGCACTGATCAATAGAGACCCCGTTGGGGCTGTCAACGTACACGCGCAACACCCCGCCCCGGGAGGCCGGGATTTCCATCCCCCACACGTCCAGGCCGCAGGAGGCAGCCAGGGGCTTGATGAGTTCACTCAGGCGTTCGTATAATTTTTCGTGCATATCACTCGCTGTGTGGCTCGCGGTCTGAACGGACCATATCGCCCGGACAGTTCGGGCGAACACAAAAAAAAAGTGGACCAGAAGGTCCACCCCTTATCATTCTGGCAGAGATATTGGAGCGGGCGACGGGGGTCGAACCCGCGACACCAAGCTTGGGAAGCTTGTACTCTACCAACTGAGCTACGCCCGCTCGCGAGATCTCTTTATTTGCGGTATTATGGACGTTCTGTCAAGGGGGAGGCGCTTGTTTTTTTTCGATCCGGGTTGTAGGAAGGCGTTAACGAAATTCATCTTTGATTCGAGGTTATTAGCAAGGCAACTTTTTCTCACGAAGGGCATTGGGCCCGGGAACTGCTCACGGCGTCTGATTCGCACTTGAAGGCAGCGCCTGATTCGTCTAGGGGCATGCGGATGCAACACCCTGTACACGCCTTACTTCTGGTGACCAAGCCTGGTCAGGACGACGCGCAGCAAACCGCCCGGGAGGTCCAGCTCTGGCTTCGCGAAAGAGAAGTGCGCACCTTGCTGGTCGAAAATTCCTTGGACCAGGACAATCTGGATCTCAACGGTTTTGTTCCGGATGCCGCCCTGGTGCTCGGCGGTGACGGCACTCTGCTGGCCGTAGCCCGAAAGCTACGCCGCCATCAGATCCCTTTGCTGGGGATCAATCTCGGTCACGTCGGCTTTTTGACTGAAGTCGAAGAAGAGGACTGGCACCCTTCACTGGAACAATTGCTTGCCCAGCAGGGGCGGATCTCGCAGCGCATGGCCCTGGAATTTGAAGTCAAGCGCGGCGACCGGACCATCCACAGCGGCTGGGCCCTGAACGACGTGGTCGTCAACAGGGGGCGTATCGCCAGGTTGATAGGGCTGGACATTTCCATTGACAGCCAGCCCGTCGGGCCGATTCGGGCCGACGGGATCGTGGTGGCCACCCCGACGGGAACCACGGCCTATGCCGTTTCCGCCGGCGGCCCCCTGGTCCACCCCGAATTGGAAGCGATCTGCATGACCCCGATCTGTCCCTTTATGAGTCATATCCGGCCGATGGTGCTCGACGCTGGGCACCGTATCCGTATTGATATCACTTCCCACAGCGCGGAGGCCTGTTTGACCCTGGACGGTCAGGTCGGTTTCGACCTTTTGCCCGGGGACGCCATCCATCTCCAGCGCTCCGCATTTGATGCCCGGTTTATCAACCTGCACCCCAAAGCCTATTTGGACAAGCTGCGCTCGAAAGGGTATTTTTAACCCTGTTGTCCCTCCAAGCCCGACCAGGGCGTGGTGGTCCCGGTCTCCTGTTCGTCTCGTGGCCGGAGGAACCCGGGCGCTGACGGGCGATTGTCGACGGTGGCCAGTGAGGAACTATGCCTGAACTCCCCTCGTTTTCTTCTGTGTTGGAACTGCGCTACGGCCGGGATCCGTACCTGGATGCTTGGCTTTTGCATTTCATGATCGAAAACCACCTGGAATATTTTACAAAACCAGAAGAGAACGCGTCGCTTG
Organism: Desulfohalobium retbaense DSM 5692; assembly: GCF_000024325.1. Lineage (NCBI taxonomy): Bacteria > Pseudomonadati > Thermodesulfobacteriota > Desulfovibrionia > Desulfovibrionales > Desulfohalobiaceae > Desulfohalobium > Desulfohalobium retbaense. The sequence continues at coordinate 606,586 of NC_013223.1, forward strand.
AACAATTGCGGTTCATGGTTGTCCTGGATGAAGGACAGGTGTTCGCTCCCTGCTCCGACGAAATGCTTCGGGAGCTTTTGCAAAACGACCTCTCCGAACGGTTGCTCTCAGAGTATCGCTCTGTGTGGCGGGCGCTAGTCCGCTTGATCCATGACCACGTTCCGGACCCCTATTTGCGCAAACGAGTGGCTGCCTTGTGTCGCCATAAATTTCGCCAGTCCCTGCACGCCTCGTTTACTATCCCCTCGCGCCTTCTCAAGCAGTTGTTGACGATTTTCCTGGCCCAGACCGCGGTCGAGGACCCTCTTCGCGAACACAAACAGCTTTGGAACCGACGAGCACAGGACTTTATCGACAGTCCTGATTTGAATGAAACCCTCAATGCCTGCCCGTCAGCCTTGATGGGCTGCGCGCATATTTCCGAATTGCGCTGGCAATTGGACCGCCTGGAATTGCGACGCCTGCTGTGCCTGGCGACATGGGAGACGATCTGGCGGACCCCGGATTGCAGTGAAGCCCCGTTGCAGCAAGACAATCTGCAGGCCGTGTGCCCCGAGGCCGACGACCTTCTGGCCGAGGTTTTCGGCCCGGCGCGCCGGGAACCGATGAAGATTTTGTATCTGCCCCATGACAGCGGCGGGATCATTTTCGATCTGCTGATCATCAGAACCTTGCTGCAGCAACGCCACCGGGTCATTCTAGCGCTCAAGGAAGGCTTTGATTTCTATTCGCCGACGTTTTGGGATATTGAGCACGATCAGGTGTTGGCTCAGGCGCTGGAAGGGGCCCATTTCCTGAACAACAGCCAGGTCACGAAAAACGAACTGCTCAAAGTCCAGCGGGAGAACCAGTTTGTGGTCATCTCCGACGGCACCCGCGAACGCCTCAATCTCTACCGTACCAGTGTCACCTTTGCCCGGGCCTGGAAGGAATCCGACCTGGTCATGGCTCGCGGCATTCCCAATTATCGTCGTCTGGTGGGCAACGGCCACGCTTTGAGCCGGGACGTGCTCTGCTTTTACCGCCAAAACGGCGAGCCGCTCCAATTGGTCCATAAACCGAAAAGCGATTCGGCTTTCAAGTTTACGGAATCGCAGCTTTTAGAACTCAGCGAAGGGATCATCCGGAGCATGCGTCAGGCCAAATCCCGCGGCAAGTCGGTCATGTTTTACAGCGCCATTATCGGGAGTCTTCCCGGGCAGACCCGCAAGGCGTTGGAGATCTTGAACACCTTTGTGGCCTACTTGCGCCAGCGTCTGGAAAATACTCTGATCATCAATCCAGCCGAGTACTTCGAGCACGGCATGGACGCCGATGATTTGATGTATATGTGGGAACGGGTGCAGCGTAGCGGACTTATTGATGTCTGGCGCTTTCAGACTGTGGAAGATATCGAGACGAGTTTTGAACTCATGGGTGAGAAAGTCCCGGCGGCCTGGAGCGGCAAGGACGCCACCTATTCCACGGGGTGCACCAAGGAAATGCACATCGCCTTGGACGTGCAACAACAGCATCCGGAGCTGCAGATCATCGGCCCCAATCCGGAGAAGTTTTTTCGGCGGCGGGAATACGGCGTGGGAAAATTCTTCGATGCCCGGATCAACGCCTCGATCGGTCGCTAAAGGAGGGCGCATGCGTCCTGCGAAATGGTATGAACACCGCGTACTGCGGTGGATGGCTGTGGGGATCTGGTGTTGTGCTTTGAGTCTGGTCCTGAGCGGGTGTCGCGGGCCGGTCCCTGAGCCTCCCCTGCAAAAGGGGTATGTCGCCGTTTCCCGGGATGAGGCTGCGGCCCTGAGCCGGCAGGCGGTACAGTACTTATTGGCGGCGACCACCGAGGAAGAACTGGCCACAGCAACACGCCGGAGTTTGGCCTATGTCCGGACCCGGCCGCCCCGGGCCATGGCTCTGGAGACCTCCAACCTGCGCGTGACCTGGCACCGCCTGCAGCGCTCTTTGGAGCTTTTTCTGGAGCTGCTGCCGCGCATCGCGCGGCAGCCAGAGCTCCTGGCCCGCCATTTCGAGTGGTACGCCCTGCGCCCGGGGCCGCTGTTCACCGGCTATTACGAACCGGAATTGCAGGCGGCCCTGGACAAGCGTCCCGGTTACGAAACCCCGCTTTACCGCCGTCCCGAGGATCTGCAACAGGTGGACCTGGGGCGCTTCCATCCGCGCTGGGACGGGCAAACCTTGCGATACCGAGTGGTCAACGGAAGCATCGCGCCCTATTTTGACCGCCAGGCGATCGAGAGCCAGGACGCGTTGTCCGGACGGGGGCTGGAACTGGCCTGGGCCAAAGATCCTGTGGACGTCTTTTTTCTTCAGATTCAGGGATCCGGACGGCTGCGTCTGCCCGACGGTCGCATCCAGCATGTGCGCTACGCCGGAGCCAACGGCCGCCCCTACGTCTCCCTGGGGCGGGTCCTGATCGAAAAGGGGCTGCTGGATTCCGGAAACGTCAGCATGCAGTCCATCCGGCGGTTTTTGAATGCCCATCCGGAGAGACGGCAGTCTCTTTTGAACACCAACCCGAGCTATGTCTTTTTTGAGAAGGCCGCGGACGGGCCGTATGGGGCCATGGGCAGACGGTTGACCCCCTTTGTCAGCCTGGCCACGGATCGGTCCGTTTTGCCCCTGGGAGGGCTGACCGTCTGGAATGCGGACTTGCCAGCTGCTCAGTCGAACAGTACAGTCCCCTTCACCTCATTGGGACTGACCCAGGATGTGGGCGGAGCAATCACCGGCCACCATTTCGATCTGTATTGCGGCAGCGGGGATCAAGCCGGCGCTTTGGCCGGCCGGCTCAAGGACCGCGGCCGCATCTTCTTTTTACTCGCCACCAACGCCACGCAACCGGATGTGAAGGAGTAGTCCATGTCCGCGTACGAGCCCGTTATTGGGCTGGAAGTCCACGCCCAGCTCAAGACCGCCTCGAAGATATTTTGTTCCTGTTCCACTGCCTTTGGAAGGGAGCCGAACAGCAACACCTGCCCCGTGTGTACCGGGATGCCCGGCGTCCTGCCAGTGCTGAACAAGCGCGCCGTTGAATTCGGAGCCAAGATGGCCCTGGCAGTGGAATGCCGGGTGAATCCGCGTTCCATATTTGCACGAAAAAATTATTTTTATCCCGATCTGCCGAAAGGGTACCAAATATCGCAGTACGAAGAGCCGCTGGCGGAATTCGGCCGGTTGTCCATTTCCATGGGCGAGGCGATCAAAGAGGTGGGCATCACCCGCATCCATATGGAGGAGGATGCCGGTAAATCCCTGCACGGCACCGGGGACAGGACAAGCTATGTGGATCTCAACCGTACGGGGGTGCCGCTTCTGGAAATCGTGAGCGAACCCGATATGCGCTCTCCGGAAGAGGCGGTGGCGTATCTGAAGGCGTTACGAGCCATCCTGGTCTATCTTGATATTTGTGATGGGAACATGGAAGAGGGGAGCTTTCGCTGCGACGCCAATATCTCTTTGCGGCCGCAGGGACAGGAAGCGTTCGGCACCCGGACCGAACTGAAGAATCTGAATTCGTTCCGTCATGTGCAACGGGCCTTGGAATACGAGATCGCCCGCCAGGAAGATATCCTTGACGATGGCGATGCCGTGGTCCAGGAAACCCGGCTGTTTGATGTCGACAAAGGCGTGACCCGGAGTATGCGGGGCAAGGAAGAAGCCCATGATTACCGGTATTTCCCGGACCCTGATCTGGTGCCCTTGTGCCTTGACGAAAGCTGGTTGACGACGTGGGGGGCAGAGCTTCCGGAATTGCCCGAAGCCAAACGGCGCAGGTTTCTCGATGACTACGAACTCTCCCTCGATGACGCCCAGACCCTGACCGGTGAACGGGAATTAGCCGAGTATTTCGAGGCGGTTGTCGCCGCCGGTGCTTCGGCCAAGGCAGCTGCGAACTGGATGCTCACGGAGATGCTGCGCGAAATTCGGGAAGCCGGGCTGGCCCCCGGCGAGGTTTGTTTCAGGCCTGAACAACTGGCCGCATTGCTGGATCTGATCGAGAAGCAGACCATCAGCCGGAAGATCGCCAAAGATATTTATCCGGAAATTTTCCGGGAGGGACTGGATCCCGAGCAATATGTCCAGGACAAAGGATTGGTGCAGATTTCCGATACCAGCGCCCTGGAGGCCGTGGTCCAGGAGGTCATCGACGAAAACCCCGCCGAGGTGGAAGCCTATCAGGGCGGCAAGAAAAAACTCGTCGGCTTTTTTGTCGGCCAGGTCATGCGCAAGACGCAGGGACAGGCAAATCCCAAGCTGGTCAATGAGCTTTTGGCCAAGCGGCTGGATTCGTGAACCGGTTCCAGGATTGTGCCCTCGGGACGTGCTGGGAAGGCGGCAGAACGCGGCACACCTCTCGCAAGCGGTTTTTGCAAGAGATTTTCAAGGGTTCAGGCAAGAAACGAGGAGGGTGAGCTGATGAAACGCCATATTCGCTTTTCGGACGATGAAAATGCCCTCTTGCTGCTGGATCAACGTTTCCTGCCCCTGCAGGAAAAGTGGTTTGTCTGCCGCACGGTGGAGGACGTCATCACCGCGCTGAAGGAGATGGTTGTCCGCGGCGCTCCGGCTATCGGTGTCTGTGCGGCCTACGGCTGCTTTCTCGGCGCCCGGCAGGTGGCCGAGCTGACGAGCAACGGCGATTGGCGGGTCGAATTGGACCGTTTGCTGGAACGCCTCGAAGACGCCCGGCCCACGGCGGTCAATCTGCGCTGGGCCATTCGCCGGATGCGCGCTGCCCAGGAGGCGGATCCGGAAATGGCCAATGAGGAATTGCAATGGGTCTGGCTGAAGATGGCCAAAGATATCCACGCCGAAGATATCCGGATCAATAAGCTTATCGGCGGTCACGGGGCCGCGGTGCTCCCCGAGACTGCCACGGTCATGACCCATTGTAATGCCGGCGCTCTGGCCACCGGCGGCTACGGCACGGCTTTGGGTGTGGTTCGCGCTGGTGTGGGACAGGGCAAGACCATCCGGGTCATCGCCAATGAGACCCGCCCCTTTTTGCAGGGAGCCCGTTTGACCGCCTTTGAACTGGCCTGGGACGACATTCCGGTTCAGGTCGCCTGCGACAATGCGGCCGCTTTGCTGCTGGCCCAGGGCAAGATCGACGCGGTGGTCGTGGGCGCGGACCGCATCGCGGCCAACGGCGACATAGCGAACAAGATCGGCACCTACGGCGTGGCCCTGGCCGCCAGGGAACACGGCGTGCCCTTTTATGTCGCTGCGCCTCTATCAACCATCGACCGGGAATGTCCTTCCGGGGCCCAGATCCCGATTGAAGAACGGCCGCAGCAGGAAGTGGCCCGCTACGGAGGGCAGCAGATCGTCCCCGAAGGGGTGTCCACCCTGAATTTTGCGTTTGATATTACTCCGGCATCATTTGTTACCGGCATCGTCACCGAAAGAGGGATTCTGAACCCGCCTTTCGCCCAGTCCATTGCCGACGCCTTTTCCTCAACCGTGTGAACCCATCGAGGCGAATATCTCCATGCTCCCAACCGTCGCACTGATCGGACGCCGCAATGTGGGCAAATCCACATTGTTCAACCGCCTTATCCGCAAGCAAAAGGCTCTGACCCACGACCGTCCCGGGGTGACCCGGGACCGTTTGTATGCCGAAGTGCCCCACGGTGAGCCGCCCTTTGCCCTGGTGGATACCGGCGGGCTGGTTTTGGACGAGAGCGACGGGGTAGAAGCCGACGTTTTCGAACAAGCCCGGGAGGCCATGGAAGGGGCGCAGCTTATTTTGTTTGTGGTCGATGGGCGCCAGGGGGTGTCCACCATCGACGAACAACTGGCCGCTTTTTTGCGCCAGACAGACAAACCGGTCCGTCTGGTGATCAATAAAGTCGACGGGGCTGAACTCGAAGACACCCTGAGTGCGGAATTCTATGCCCTGGGATTTCCCCTGAGTGCGGTTTCCGCAGCCCATGGCTACGGGACGCTGACCCTGCAGGAGGAGATCGAGGAGACTCTCCAGGGGCTTGGGGCCGTGCCGGTGGAGGAGGGGGAACAGGAGGATGATATCACCTTGCGCTTGGCCTTGCTGGGGCGGCCCAATGTCGGCAAATCCTCACTGATCAACGCGTTAGTGGGGGAAAAACGGCTCGTGGTCAGCCCGGAGGCTGGTACGACTACCGATATCGTTGACGTCCTCTTTGAAAAAAAGGGCAAACGCTATATTTTTCTCGATTCCGCCGGGGTCAGGCGCCGCTCCAAAATCGACGACAGTCTGGAGCGCTTCAGTGTCCTGCGGGCCCTGCGCAACAGCAAGCGGGCTCAGGTTACGGTCCTGTGCCTGGACGCCCTGCAGGGGGTCGTGGGGCAGGATAAAAAACTCCTTTCGTTTCTGGACCGGGAAAAGATTCCCTTCATTGTTGCGGTGAACAAGGTTGATCTGGTGCCGAGTGATCGCCTGGGGCAACTCAAGAAATATTTTGAAAACGAACTGCGGTTTCTCTCCCATGTGCCTCGCATTTATACCTCGGCGGTGAGCAAGGCTGGGCTCGGCGGATTGTTGCCGCTGACGGAAAAGCTGTGGAGCGAATGCACGACGCGGATCGGGACTGGTCAGCTCAACCGCGGTCTGGAAGACATGATCGGCCGGCATCAGCCCCCCGTGGTCAAGCACCGGCGGGCGAAATTTTATTACCTGACCCAGACCGGGACCACACCGCCGACGTTTGTCTTTTTTGTGAACGACAAAAATCTGGTCAAGCCGTCTTACGCGCGGTATCTCGAAAAACAATTGCGAAAGCGATTTCAATTACGTATGACCCCTATTCAATTATATTTTCGTACCAGCCGCGGATAAAATTGTCCTGGCGCGAAAAGAGTCCAAGACGAACAGCCACAGCAAGGAGAAGATGATGGTCCAGAAAGCGGAGAAGATCTGGTTCGACGGGGAATTAGTGGACTGGGATGCGGCGCAGGTCCATGTCCTGACCCATACCCTGCACTACGGCGTCGGGGTGTTCGAAGGCATCCGGTGTTATAAAGGCTCGGATGGGCGTCCCGGCATCGTGCGCCTCAGGGAGCATGTCGAACGGTTGTTCGATTCAGCTCGGGCCGTGGAAATGGAGATTCCTTTCAGCCAGGACGAGATCACCAAGGCCATTGAACAGACCGTGCAGGTCAATAATCTTGCGGAAGGCTACATCCGTCCCCTGGCCTTTATCGGTGACGGGGTCATGGGAGTCCATCCCGGCTCTAATCCGGTGCGGGTCATCATCGCCACCTGGCCCTGGGGGGCATATCTTGGAGACGACGCCCTGCAAAAGGGGATTCGGGTCCGGACATCGAGTTTCAGCCGCCATCATGTCAATGTCATGATGACCAAGGCCAAGGTCTGCGGCAATTACGTGAATTCCGTGCTGGCCAAGCGCGAGGCCGTGGCCGACGGCTACGATGAGGCCCTGATGCTGGACGTGGACGGTTACGTCGCCGAGGCCACCGGAGAGAATATTTTTATCGTCAAGCACGGGGTATTGAAGACGCCGCCGCTGGGACCCATCCTGGGCGGCATCACCCGGGACTGCCTGATCACGCTGGCGCGGGACATGGGGTATAGCGTTATCGAGCAGCGCTTCACCCGTGATGAGCTCTACAATGCTGAAGAAGCCTTTTTCTGCGGCACCGCCGCCGAAGTGACCCCGATCCGTGAAGTGGACCGCAGGCAGATCGGAGCCGGGCAGGCCGGGCCGGTAACCCAATTGCTCCAGCAGGAATATTTTCGCGTCGTGCGCGGGGAAAATCTGAAATACGCCGGGTGGCTGCACCACTTTGACAGCTAATCCGGACGGAAGGCAGTCATGTCTCCAGGACCGTTGACCCATACCTACCGGCCGCAGACGTTCAGCACTGTTGTCGGCCAAAAGCAAGTGCGTACGATCCTCTCCCGTGCCGCAGCTGAAAACCAGGTCGCACCGGCCTATTTGTTCAGCGGCACGCGGGGAGTGGGCAAGACCACAGTCGCGCGTATCCTGGCCAAGGCCATCAATTGCGAACAGGGACCGGCCAGCGAGCCCTGCAACCAGTGCCGGCATTGCCGGGAGATCACCCAGGGCACTGGCGTGGATGTGGTCGAAATCGACGGGGCATCTCACACCGGAGTCGATCATGTGCGCAAGCTCAAGGAGGATGTCGGGTATGCCCCACTGTCCTGCCGCTACAAGGTCATCATTATCGATGAGGCGCACATGTTGTCCAAGGCGGCGTTCAATGCCCTTTTAAAGACGCTGGAAGAGCCGCCTCCCCAGGCCATTTTCATCATGGCCACCACCGAGCCACACCGTTTTCCGGCGACGATCATCAGCCGCTGTCAGCACCATATCTTTCAGCGACTGCGCCAAGAGGAACTCACCGATCATCTGCGCCGGGTTCTGGAGAATGAAGCGATTGAGATGGACGCGGAAGCGGTTCGGCTGATCGCCCGCAAAGGGGCCGGCAGCGTCCGGGATGCCATGTCCTTGCTGGCCCAGGTGCTGGCCCTGGGCCAGCGCCGATTGGAGAGTGCGCATGTCCGGGAGGTACTGGGGCTGGCCGGGCAGGAGACCCTGCTGTCTCTGTTCGAAGCCCTGCGTGACCAAGATTGCATCGCCATCAACACCGTCTTGCGTTCGGTACTGGACCAGGGGCTGGATCTCGCGTTTTTTCTGCGGGAGCTGACAGCTACATGGCGCAATCTCTTTTTGCTCAAACAGTCTGGAGAGGGCGCCCTTTCCCTTCTTGATCTGCCCCAGGAAGAGGCGCGGGAATGGTTGCAGTGGGCTGAGGCCTTCAGCGCCAGCCACATCCACGCCTGCTGGCAGATGACCCTGGAAGGGCAACGCCGGGTCTTGACCAGTGTCGAACCCGCTTTGGCCTTGGAACTGTTGCTGCTCAACCTGGCGTTTATGCAGGATCTGGTGCCGCTTGGGCAACCGGGATCGGGATCCTCTGGTCCGGCCCCGGGAAGCGCAGGGGGCACGTCAGGACGCCGGGCGTCAGGGGCAGCCCCTGCCGGATCGCAGACAGCAGCCCCCCAAAAGCCGCAATCTCCCGTTCAATCCGCGGCCGAATCCTCTGAGGAAAAGACCTGGGAGGGGTTTGTCCGCTATTGCCAGCAGGCCGTGGAAGGTGAGGCAGCAAAACTGCCTGGCCTCAACCATGTCCAGGGCGAAATCGACGGTGGATGCTTGCGCATCCAGTGCCAAAGCCGGGTCCAGGCCGAGCGGTTCGCTGTAACGGAAAAAAAAAATCTTCTGCACGATCTGGCCTGCCAGTATTTCGAAACCGATATGGAACTCGAGGTGCACCAGCCGAAGGAGTCGGCACCACCGGATCGCAATACACTCAAAAAAGAGGTTTTGGAGCATCCGGCCATCCAAGAAGCCCTGAGCGCCTTCCAGGCGCAACTCGTAGAGGTGCGACCAAAATCCGGCAGGTAGAACCAGGGGACGCGGCCGATCGCTCCACACCGGACCAGCGCCCGCGCCCCATCACTGAACAAGCTCCCAGGAGAAGCGAGTATGAATGATCTGATCCGCCAAGCGCAACAGATGCAGCGGAAAATGGCTCAAATACAAGAAGAGGTTGGCAACCAGACTGTTGAGGCCTCCGCCGGCGGCGGCATGGTCACGGTCACGGTGACCGGGAACCAGGAAGTCACCGGCATCGCGATTGATCCTTCCGTGGTCGATCCCAACGATGTGGACATGCTCCAGGACCTGGTCTTGTCCGCAGTCAATGAGGCGATGAAAAAAGCCAAAAAGCTCATGGAAGATTCCATGTCCGAAGTCACCGGCGGGATGAACATTCCGGGCCTGTTCTAGAATGCAAAGCAATAAACTCCCTGCCCCCTTGCGCAAGGTAGTCGACGAGTTGGCTCAATTACCAGGAGTCGGCCCCAAGTCCGCCTTGCGCATGGGGCTGACGCTTTTGAAATGGCCCCAGGAAAAGGCCGAAGGGTTGGGCGAGTCGATCAAGCAGCTGCGGCGGACATTGTGTCTGTGCGAGCAGTGCGCCAGCCTGACGGACCAGAATCCCTGCGCTATTTGTGCCGACGTTGCCCGCGATGGTTCTGTGCTCTGTTTGATCCCGGATTGGGATTCGCTTTTGGTCATGGAAGAGGCGGGGTTCTTCCGGGGCAAGTATTTTGTGCTCGGCGGACTGCTTTCGCCGTTGGACGGCGTCAATCCTGACCAACTGGAGTTGGACCGCCTAGAGAAGCGGCTGGATCAGGGCGAAATCCGGGAGGTTGTCCTGGCCCTGGGGACGACCACAGAGGCCGAAGCCACTGAATCCCACCTCAAAAACCTCCTGCATCGCAAGTATCCCGACCTCCGTGTCGCTCGCCTGGCGCAGGGGATTCCGCTGGGGGCCCACCTGAAGTTCATGGACCGGGAGACCCTGAAACAATCCATGCAGTACCGCCAATCCCTCTGAGGGCCCCATGTCTGCTACCACCCTCCAGGCTGAAATCGTCAGTATCGTCTTCCACAATCCGGAAAATGACTATGTTGTGGCCAGGGCCCGGGCTGAAGGGGAACCCGGTCAATCGACCGTGGTAGGAATCATGCCCCAGGTCATGCCCGGGGAGCAGGTGCGCCTGGAAGGGGAGTGGCGGGAGCACCCCAAATTCGGCCGTCAATTCCATGCGGTGTCCCATACCCGGGAGTTGCCGGCCACCATCAACGGGATCAGACGCTATCTCGCCTCGGGGCGGATCAAGGGAGTCGGCCCGGTGATGGCCGAACGGCTGGTCCAGTTTTTCGGCAAAGACGTGCTGGATATCCTGGACAACGCCCCGGAGCGCCTTTTGGAGGTCGAGGGGCTGGGAAAGAAGACGCTGGAGGGAATCAAGGCCTCGTGGGATCAACAGCGCGAAGTGCGTAACGTCATGCTGTTTTTGCAAAGCCATGATGTGCCCCCGACCTATGCCGGGCGTATTTTCGCCCGCTACGGCAATCAGGCCGTGGAGAAATTGCAGCAAAATCCCTACGAACTGGCCTACGAAATCCGGGGCATCGGTTTCAAGACCGCGGACACCATGGCCTTGAAACTCGGTTTTCAGGAGGACAGCCCCGAACGCCTGGAGGCCGGTCTGGTCTACACCCTGTTCCAGTTCGCTGAGCAGGGGCATATGTTCTACCCCGGCGATGAACTCGTGCACAAGGTGACCGAGACCCTGGGGGTCGGCGATACCGGCAAGGTCGACGGTGCGCTGGCCAGACTGGAGGAGCGAAAGCGGGTTGTCGTAGAGGATCTGCCGGAACAGGCGGTCCTTCGGGCTGTTTTTCTTCGTCATTTCCACAATTGGGAGGCCGAGATCGCTTCCCGGCTCACCGCTTTGGTCTCCCATCCGGCACCGGTCAACGAAGGAAAATTGGATTCTATTTTACCGGGGCTGGAGCAGAAAATCGGCGTGGCCTTGTCCTCTGAACAAAAGGAAGCCGTTTTCGAGGCGTGTGCCAACAAGACGTTTATTTTGACCGGCGGCCCGGGAACCGGGAAGACGACCATCACCCAGGCCGTGGTCCGCGGGTTGGGGAAACTGGGGTACAAGATCAAGCTTGCAGCCCCCACGGGACGAGCGGCCAAACGGCTTTCAGAGGCGACCGGTGCCTCGGCGAGCACGCTGCACCGCCTGCTCGGATTTTCCCCGGACGGCGCCTTCGCCTACAACGAGGAAAAGAAGCTTAAAGTCGACGCGCTGGTGGTCGATGAGGCCTCCATGCTGGACTGCCAGCTGTGCGTTCACCTGTTGCGCGCCCTGCCGTTGACGTGCCGGTTGATCCTGGTCGGCGATGTGCACCAACTGCCCTCCGTCGGGGCCGGCAACATCCTGGAAGACCTGCTCGAGAGCCGCGCCGTGCCCAGTCGCCATCTGACCCACATTTTCCGGCAGGCCCAGGAAAGCCTGATCGTGGTCAACGCCCACCGTTTTAACGAAGGCTTATTTCCCACGACCTCAGCCAAGGAGCCCCCGGAGGCCGATTTTTTCTGGGTCGAACAGGATGACCCGGCCCGGGTTCAGGAAATCATCAGGCAACTGGTCTGCGAGCGGATTCCGGCAATTTACGGCCTTGATCCCCTGCGCGACGTCCAGGTGTTGAGCCCGATGCACAAAGGGGAAGTCGGCACCCAGCAGCTCAACACGCTTTTGCAGCAGGAACTCAATCCCTCAGGGCCGACCCTGACGCGGGGCAACCGGATGTTTCGCCAGGGAGATCGGGTCCTGCAGACCCGCAATAACTATGAAAAAGATGTCTTTAATGGAGATCTGGGCTGGATTACGGCGATTAACGCCGACTCGCAGACCATGCAGATCGATTTCGAGGGCCGTGATCTGACCTATGAACAGGGCGAACTTGATGAACTCACCTTGGCTTACGCCGTCAGTGTGCATAAATCCCAGGGCAGTGAATATCCGGCCGTTGTCCTGCCGGTCGTGACCCAGCACTTCATGCTTTTGCAGCGCAATCTGATCTATACCGCCCTGACCCGGGCCAAGTCTCTGGCTGTGCTTGTTGGCAGCAGTAAGGCCCTGGGCATCGCCCTGAACCACAAACGGGGCGCAGAGCGCTATACCCACCTCCGTTACCGGCTCCAAGACGCGGCCAACGACATTCCCTATTGACAGCCCTTTTGGTCAGTGATTACCTATTCGTTTCCCTTTTTGCGAGAGTGGCGGAATTGGTAGACGCACTGGATTTAGGATCCAGCGGCCGAGCCGTGGGAGTTCGAATCTCCCCTCTCGCACCAAGTTGTTTTCAGCAGGGCGGAGTCCCTGATGCGATGACGGGCGATTTCGACCGTTTTTGTTGTAATTTGAGTGTGGTATTGTAGAGGGCCTGGCTCGCCAGGCTTTCTTTTTATGTCCGAGCCAAGGAGGATGGTGGAAATGGAATACCAGGTGGAGAATATTTCCCCGGTGGAAAAGAAGATCACGGTGACGGTGCCCGCAGAGGAGGTCAATGCGGCTCTGGGGGCGGCCATTGCCATGTATCGCAAGGATGTCCAGATCGACGGCTTCCGCAAGGGCAAGGTCCCGAGTTCCATTGTCGAGAGCAAATTCAAGAGCCAGATTTATCAGGAAGCCACAAACGACCTGCTCAACGTGCATATCAACCAGATCATGGGCGAACTCAATCTGCAGCCCCTGTCCGGACTAGATGTGGACGCCAAGGAGATGGTCCGGGACCAGGATTACATCTACACCTTCAGCTTTGAAAATGTCCCGGACATTGATTTGCCCGAATATAAAGGTTTGAGCGGAACCAAAGAGAAGGTCGAGGCCAAGGAAGAGGATATTCAGGAAGTCTTGGACCGCGTACGCCAGAACATGGCCTCTATGGAAGAGGTAGATGAGGACCGGACTCCCAAGGACGGCGAAGTAGCGGTTGTCGATTTTACCGCCGAGTATGACGGCAAGCCCGTGGAAGGGGGGGAGGCCCAGAACTTTGACCTTCCTCTCGGTGAAGGGCAATCGTTGCCGGAGTTCGAGGAGCTGGTCAAAACCCTGACTCCTGGGGAACAGGCTGAAGAGGATATCACTTTCCCGTCCGATTTCCTGAACAAGGATCTGGCCGATGTGACCGTCAACATGAAGGTCACTTTGAAGGCGATCAAGCAGCGGGTCTTGCCGGAAGTGGATGACGATTTTGCTGAAAAGGCTGGCGGTTTTGGTAGCGCCGAGGAAATGCGCAAGGCAATCAGCGAGTCCTATGAAAACAGTCGCAACCAGGTGGCCAAGTCCGAAGCCCAGAAGGCGATTTTGGACAAGATTCTTGAGCAGGTCGACTTTCCCTTACCGCCGTCCATGGTAGAAAATCAGATCCAGGCCCAGATCAAACAGCAGCGTGAGCGGCTGGAGCGCCAGGGCAAAAGCCTGGAGTCGACTGGAACAAGTGAAGAGCAACTCCGCGAGGAGTACCGTCCCGAAGCCGAATCCCTGGTCAAATCCCACCTTGTTTTGCTGGCCATTGCCAATAAAGAGGAGTTGTCGGTTTCGCCGCAGGAGGTCGAGCAGCACCTGTATCAGATGGCGGTGCAAAGTGGCCAGGATTTCCAGACCCTCAAGGAATACCATGAGAAAAATAACCTCATGTACGCCTTGCGGGATCAGCTTCTTGCCGACAAAGCCATGGAGCTGATCTATGACAATGCCGAGGTCACCGAAGTCCCTGCCGGTGGATCTGATCAGGAATCCTCCGATGAGGATGACTCGGCCGCGACTGAGAACGAATAAAATTTGACCACCCCGGGGCGTCTCAGGCGCCCCGGGTCCCTTCCCCGCCTACTTGAACCGCCCCTTTGCTTCCTGTACCATTAGCCCAAGATCTACAGAGAAGTCCGTATCCCGACGGACTGTGCGGTGCTGTCGACCGGACTCCACCACCTCCTGCGGGGTGGCCGCCCCTTGAACACAACCGGCCCCGCTCACAGCGGGACATATGGGAGAAACCGCTCATGAATGTACCTATTGTCATTGAATCCACGGGACGCGGGGAACGCGCCTATGATATATATTCCCGGCTTCTTAAAGACCGGATCATCCTGCTGGGCACCCCGATCGACGACAACGTGGCGAATCTGATCTGCGCCCAGCTTCTTTTCCTGGAATCGGAAAACCCGGACAAGGAAATCAATTTTTACATCAACAGCCCGGGAGGCTCCGTGACCTCGGGGTTAGCGATTTATGACACCATGCAATACATTTCCGCTCCCGTAGCGACCTTGTGCCTGGGGCAGGCTGCCAGCATGGGCGCCGTGCTCCTCGCTGCCGGCGAACCCGGAATGCGCTATGCCCTGCCGCACGGGCGGATCATGCTCCACCAGCCCATGGGTGGGTTTCAAGGTCAGGCCACCGATATCGATATCCAGGCCCGGGAAATCCTGCGGTTGAAGAGTTCCTTGAATTCGATCCTCTCCCGGCATACCGGGGTGGAGCTGGAAAAGATGGAACGGGACACTGATCGCGACTATTTCATGGGCGCGACCGAAGCCGCCGATTATGGCGTGATCGACCAAGTATTGGCGTCGCGGCGGGAAATGACCGGATAGCCACTGGACAGAACGACTGGAGGTCTTACCTGTTTGCAAAGACCACCCAGCGATAAGGAGAAAAGGACAACCATGAGTGACGATACCAAGCACAGCCAGGACGTGCAGTGCTCTTTTTGCGGGAAATCCCAGGACAATGTGCAACGGCTGATTGCTGGTCCGGATGTCTATATATGCGACGAGTGCATCGGACTGTGCAACGAGATCATCGCCCAGGACAATGTCAGTGAAAGCGTTGAGGAGGGGCAGCTCCTGCCTCCGGCGGAGATCAAGGAAGCCCTGAACGACTATGTCGTGGGCCAGGATATGGCCAAAAAGGTTTTGGCCGTGGCCGTGCACAATCACTACAAGCGGGTTTACTATGCTGGCGGCAGTGACGATGTGGAACTGGACAAGAGCAATATCCTCTTTGTCGGACCGACCGGCTCGGGGAAAACGTTAATGGCCCAGACTCTGGCCCGCATCCTGAACGTCCCTTTTGCCATTGCCGATGCGACGAACCTGACCGAGGCCGGATATGTCGGCGAGGATGTGGAGAACATCCTGGTGCAGCTGCTGCAAAACGCCGATTATGACCTTGAGAAGGCCTCCAAGGGCATCATTTATATAGACGAGATCGACAAGGTCGCCCGCAAATCGGACAGTCCCTCCATCACCCGTGATGTTTCCGGGGAAGGGGTCCAGCAGGCCTTGTTGAAAATTATCGAAGGCACTGAAGCTAATATCCCGCCCAAGGGCGGCCGCAAGCACCCCCAGCAGGAATTTATCCGCATGGATACCTCGAATATCCTGTTTATTCTCGGCGGGGCGTTTGTCGGGCTGGAGGATATCATCCAGCAGCGCCTTCAAGGCAGTTCC
This sequence comes from Desulfohalobium retbaense DSM 5692, assembly GCF_000024325.1. Taxonomy (NCBI): domain Bacteria; kingdom Pseudomonadati; phylum Thermodesulfobacteriota; class Desulfovibrionia; order Desulfovibrionales; family Desulfohalobiaceae; genus Desulfohalobium; species Desulfohalobium retbaense. The sequence goes on from NC_013223.1 coordinate 622,507, forward strand.
ATGGGCTTTGGGGCCCGTCTCGTGGGCAAGAAGGAGATGAGCATTGGGGATGTCCTGCGCCAGGTCCATCCCGAAGATCTGCTCAAATTCGGCCTGATACCGGAATTTGTCGGGCGTATCCCGGTGGTCGCCACGCTGGATGAACTCAGCGAGGACGATCTGGTCCACATCCTGACGGCACCGAGAAACGCGCTGGTCAAGCAATACCAGAAGCTCTTCGAACTGGATGAAGTCCATTTGCGGTTCACAAACAACGCCTTGAAAGCCATCGCCACACGTGCCCTGGCCCAAAAAACCGGGGCACGCGGTCTGCGCAACGTTATGGAAACCATCATGCTGGATCTGATGTACAAACTCCCATCCATGACCGATGTCAAGGAGTGTGTGGTGAACAAGGCGGTGGTCGAAGAGGGCAAGGATCCCATGGTCTTCTATCGCCAGGCAGTCAAAACAGCCTGATCCCGTTTTATCGCAATGCAGTCCCGCGGGTCGTCCCGACGCCTCGCCCGCGGGCAAAGATGGGTGTCGCAACCCCCTTTGGGCTGAGCGTTTCCGGAGGCACAGCAGCCGGGAACGAGGCCGAGGAGGAAGACTATATGCCGGATACCTACACGACAGGGACTGGTGGGATGCAACTGCCAGTGATGACCTTACGGGAAGTGGTCATGTTTCCCAGGGCTATCGTGCCGCTTTTTGTGGGCCGCAAGGCTTCCATTGCAGCTGTCGAACACGCTTTGGAACAATACAACAAACGTATCCTCCTGGTGGCTCAGAAAGAACCTGAAGTGGAAACCCCTGGGCAGGACGACCTGTTTGCCATGGGGGCGATCTGTAAGATTCTGCAACTCTTGCGTCTGCCCGACGGGACGGTCAAAGTCCTTTTTGAAGGGCAAAATCGGGCCTATTGGCGTCCGGTCGAGGACCGGTTTTCGTTTGAAGGTGAAAGTGTGGCCCTGGCCGAAGTGCAGATGCTGCAAGAGAATGATCCGGACAATCCTGAAGCGCGGGCCTTGATCCGGACCACCCAGGAAGCCGTTCAGAAATACAGCAAGATCAATAAACAATTGGCCCAAGAGACCTTGATGGCCATCTCGTCCATTGATCGCCCGGGGCGCCTGGCTGATGTCATCATGCCCCACTTGAAGGTCGAATATACCCAGAAGCAGGCTGTGCTGGAGGTCCAGGACCCGCTCGAACGTCTGGAACAGACCTATGCTCTGCTGGAAGGGGAGATCGAGGTCTCGAGCCTGGAACGGCAGATCAAGAGCCGGGTCAAAGACCAGATGCAGAGCAATCAGCGGGATTATTATCTCAATGAGCAGCTCAAGGCCATCAAAAAGGAAATGGGCCAGGAGGACGACCCTCAGGCCGAACTCGATGAGCTTCTCGAACGGTTGCAAGCCAAGGATATGCCGGACCACGCCCGGGAGAAAGCGGAAAAAGAGATCAAAAAATTGCGGCAGATGCCGCCCTCATCCGCGGAATACACTGTGGTTCGCAACTATATCGATTGGATTTTAGACCTGCCCTGGAATCATCTCAAGCAGACCGAACTCGATCTGCAACAGGCGGAGCAGATTCTCGACGAAGACCATTACGGTCTGGAAAAGCCCAAACAACGCATTCTCGAATATCTTGCCGTCCAGACCCTGGTGGAGAAGATGCAGGGGTCGATATTGTGTTTTGTTGGGCCCCCTGGCGTGGGAAAAACTTCGCTGTCCAAGTCCATAGCTCGTTCCACGGGCAGAGAGTTCGTGCGCCTCTCCCTTGGAGGCGTGCGCGACGAGGCCGAAATCCGGGGGCACCGGCGGACCTATGTGGGAGCCTTGCCCGGCAAGATCATCCAGTCCCTGAAGCGGGCGCAATCCAATAATCCGGTCTTCTGTCTCGATGAAGTCGACAAGATGAGTATGGATTTCCGGGGCGATCCGTCGGCAGCCCTGCTCGAGGTTCTGGACCCCGAACAGAATGTGGCCTTCAACGACCATTATCTCGATCTGGACTACGATTTATCGCATATTTTCTTCATCACTACGGCGAATTATCTGGAGGCTATCCCGGCTCCTTTGCGAGATCGCATGGAGATCATCAAGCTTTCCGGATATCTGGAGACGGAGAAGCTCCAGATCGCCCGGAAATTTCTGCTTCCCAAACAATTGCATAAAAATGGACTTGACCCTGAACAGGTTTCCGTTTCGGACGGAGCGCTTTTGGAAGTGATCCGTCGCTATACCCGGGAAGCCGGTGTCCGGAATCTGGAGCGGCAAATCGCTTCTATCTGCCGCAAGCTGGCCAAGGAAAAGGTTGAGGGCAAAGGGGAGATCCGTTCCTCCAAGGTCACCAAAACCTCTGTCGGTAGTTTGCTTGGAGTCCCGGATTATCGCTATGGCCAACGAGAAAAAGAACCCCAGGTTGGTGTGGCCACCGGCTTGGCCTGGACGGAGATGGGCGGCGAATTGCTGCTTGTCGAAGTCGCGCTCATGCCCGGCAAAGGGAAGGTAGAAATTACCGGCAAGATCGGTGACGTCATGCAGGAATCCGCTCGGGCCGCACTCAGTTATATCCGGTCACGTTCGGATCTGTTTGGGTTGCGCTCTGATTTTTACGAAGGGATTGATGTCCATGTCCATGTGCCCGAGGGGGCCACGCCCAAGGATGGCCCTTCCGCTGGAATTACTCTGGCGACGAGCCTTATCTCCGCGTTGCTGCACATTCCGGTACGCAATGATGTGGCGATGACCGGCGAAATCACCCTCAGGGGCCGGGTGCTGCCCATCGGCGGCTTGCGGGAAAAGCTCTTGGCCGCCCACCGCGGACTGATTCGTACCGTGTTGATCCCCAAGGATAACGAAAAGGACCTCAAGGAGGTCCCGGAAGCGATCCGCCGTGATCTGGAGATTCTGCCCGTGGAACACATGGATGATGTGTTGCCTCTGGCCCTGCTGGACAGTCCCGCAGAGAATCTTTTCTGCGGTCGTGACGACGAAAATATTCCTCTGGCACGGCGACTGCGCAAGGAGGAATCCTTGCCTCCCACGCATTAGCACCATTTCGGCCGGGCGTACGCCCGGCCTTTTTTTTGAGTGTGCCGCGAGTCGGTCTGCATGCCAACAGTGGCCGGTATCGGGCTGTTGGGGCAAGAAAAAACAGCCACAGACGAAAAGACTTGGTGTCTTGCGTAGCACTTCGCTCCTTGACAGCGAGCCCGATCGTGATTTCAATACTTCCATACTCATATGACCGCCTACAAGGAGAAAAGCATGCTTACGGAAAGAATGGAAAAAGCCCTGAATGAACAAATCAACGCCGAAATGTATTCTTCGTATCTCTATTTGGCCATGGCGGCCTATTTCGAGGACAAGTCCCTTCCGGGGTGCGCGGCGTGGATGAAAGCCCAGGCCCAGGAAGAGCTCTTTCATTCCATGAAATTCTTCGACTACGTCAACGAGCGTGGCGGCCGGGTCGAGTTGCAGGCGATCGAAACGCCGCCAAGGGAGTGGGGTTCGGTTTTGGAGGTTTTCGAAGCCTCTTTGGCCCACGAACAAAAGGTCACCAGCCTGATCAACGGGCTGGTCGATCTGGCGTTGGAAGTCAAAGACCACGCCACTAACAATTTCCTGCAATGGTTTGTGGCTGAACAGGTCGAAGAGGAAGACAGTGTGGGAGCTGTCGTCGACAAGCTCAAGCTCATGGGTGAGGCGACCGGCGGCCTGTTCATGATCGATCGTGAGCTTGGGCAACGCACGTTTACCATGCCCTCGGCGACGGAAGAGTAAGAGGAAAACCCGGTGAACACAGAGTGAGTTTCCAACAGGGCGGTTCGACAGGACCGCCCTGTTTTTTTTGAATCCCGCCTGTCGTTGGGCAAGCCAAGGAAGATGATATGCACGACCACGACCCGAGCGTTCAGATCTGTATTGGCGGTGAAGCAGGGCAAGGCCTGGTGACAATCGGGCACTTGCTCTCCAAGGCCCTGGTTCGCGACGGATACTGGATTCTGGTCAGCCAGAGTTATATGTCCCGTATTCGGGGAGGGCACAACACCTTTTCCATCCGGGTCGGCACCGAACCTGTTTTGTCGCCGCGCGAGGACTGCGATGTTTTGGTCGCCCTCAACCAGGACACCATCGAGCAGGACGGACCGGCATTGACCACAGGGGGGTGCCTGGTTGGCGATACCGACCTCGATTTCGGGGAACTTCCCCATCTGGCTGTACCGACGTCTGATTTGGCCAGCAAACCGTTGTATGCCAATACCGCGGCCCTCGGGGTTGTGGGGGGACTGCTCGGTGTGCGTCCCCAGACTCTTGAAGCCCTGTTGCGGGAACAGTTTGCCAAGAAAAAAGAAGAGGTGATCACCAGCAATCTTGGTGTCTTGGAGGCGGCACTGTCATGGGTCGAGGAGAATCGTGGCGATTTTCCACCATTGCCGGCGGCACAACCGCCTGAATCCAGCCTGATGCTCAACGGCAGCGAGGCGGTCGCGCTTGGCGCCCTGGCCGGGGGCGTTCGATTCTGTTCCTTTTATCCCATGACCCCGGCCACAGGAGTGGCTTTGAACCTCATCGCCCAGGCTGAGGCCATGGGCGTGGTCACCGAACAGGCCGAGGACGAGATCGCGGCAGTGAACATGGCCCTGGGCGCCTCCTATGCCGGGTCCCGGGTTTTGGTGCCGACTTCTGGAGGAGGCTACGCCCTGATGACCGAAGGCGTCAGTCTGGCCGGCATGCATGAATTGCCCCTCGTATTGGTCGTAGCCCAGCGCCCCGGGCCGGCGACCGGCTTGCCGACCCAGACGGAACAGGGAGATTTGGAATTCGTGCTCTTCGGCGGACATGGCGAATTCCCCCGGGCTGTTTTCGCGCCCGGCGACATCCCGGAGTGTTTTCACCTCACCCGGAAATCCATGGGGCTGGCTGAACGCTGGCAGAGTCCGGTGTTTGTTCTTTCCGATCAGTATCTTGCTGATGCCTGGCAAACCGTTTCAGCTCCAGAATTGGAATACGAAGCCGACCCCCCGTCTGACTCGGCGTGCGCCCAGGTGGCGGCGGACTCCTATGAGCGGTATGCGGTTACCGAAAGCGGTGTTTCGCCGCGGTGTCTGCCGGGCCAAAGCGAAGCCCTGGTCGTCAATGACAGCGATGAACACACCCCGGACGGGCATATCACCGAAGATCACGCGGTCCGAGTGGCAATGGTCGACAAACGGCTCCGCAAACGTGAAGGGTTGAAGCAGGAGGTCACGCCCCCGACCTATACCGGGGATCCTCTGGAGAGTGGCATGCTCTTGATCTGTTGGGGGTCGAGCAAGGGGCCGGTGCTGGAGGCAGCTACATTGCTTCGCCAAGCCGGACAACGAGTCGGAGTGCTCCATTTTTCCCAGGTCTGGCCGCTTGTGCCGGAGACCTTTCCTGTCGATCCGGCTAAGGCGCAATCGGTGGTCGTGGTCGAGGGCAACGCCACCGGACAATTTGCAGCGCTGTTGCGACGGGAGATGGGGATCGAGGTTTCCGGGAAAGTTTTGCGGTATGACGGCTTGCCGCTGACAGCCGCTTTTATCTGGAATCAGCTCGCCGAGGCAGGAATGATTGAAAGCGGAGCATAACCGGCAGGAAGGACGTGTTCTCAGCGAACGCTCAAGGTGTTATTGCAGACTGCCAAAGGAGTCCTTGCATGGGATCTATCGAAGCCTACGGTGAATTTGACACCGCGTGGTGTCCAGGATGCGGCAACCATTCTATCTTGCAGGCCGTGAAAATGGCCCTGGCGCAAAGCGATATCGCGCCCCATGAGGTTGTCTTTGCCTCAGGGATCGGCCAAGCGGCCAAAGCCCCGCATTATCTGCGGGCCAATGTTTTTAACGGACTGCACGGCCGGGCCCTGCCGGCGGCCACCGGGATCAAGCTGGCCAATCCCGAGCTGACGGTTATCGCCGAGAGCGGTGACGGTTGCAATTATGGTGAGGGAGGCAACCATTTTCTTGCGGCCATCCGCCGCAACGTCAATATTACCCTTTTAGCCCATGACAACCAGATTTATGGGCTGACCAAAGGTCAGGCGAGCCCGACCACCGAAACCGGACACACGACCAAGGCCCAGCCTGGCGGCGCTCCTTCGGCGCCCTTCAATCCTCTGGCGGTGGCCGTGAGCATGGAGGCGGGATTCGTGGCCCGGGGATTTTCCGGAGAACAGGAGCACCTGGCCGATTTGATCCAGCAGGCCATTGCCCATCCCGGATTCGCCCTGGTGGATATCTTGCAACCGTGTGTCTCTTTCAATACAGCCAATACGTATGGGTGGTACAAGAAACGGTGCACGAAACTCACCGCTGATCATGACCCTACGGATTGGGCGCAGGCCATGCAGATCGCCCGGCAATGGGGAGAGACGATCCCCATTGGCCTTGTGTACCACGCCACCGATCGTCCAACGTTTGAAGACCATTTTCCGGTATTGTCCAAGGGACCGTTGTCCCATCCCAATCCCGGGCAGACCACGGTGCGGGATCTTCTGGCCACGTTTGCCTGAAGCCCCGGCCGGATACAAGGAGGATTGTATGCGAACCGCACGACTTCTCTGTCTGGTTGCCGTTTTGTTGCTGACATCCACGTGGGTGTGGGCCGCCTCGCCGCCCCAGGCTGGCGACGCTTTTCCTGAACAGGCATTGCAGGCGCCGCAATCCGAAAAAGAGCGCGCTTACCTCGGCCTGGGGCCAGAGGTGGAACAGTTCCGGCTCCAGGATCTCAAGGCCCCGGTCATTGTTGTGGAGATCTTCAGTATGTATTGCCCGTACTGTCAGCGGGAGGCCCCGGAAGTCAACGCTCTTTTCCAGCGTATCCAGGAGGAAGGGCTCGGGGATTCCATCAAGATGCTCGGCATTGGCCCCGGGAACTCAGCGTATGAGGTCGGGATCTTTCGGGACAAGTTCAGCGTCCCGTTTCCCTTGTTTCCCGACCGGGACTACACATGGCACAAGGTTGTTGGCGAAGTCGGGACCCCGTATTTCTTTGTTCTGGAACGAGATGGCGATCAACTGCGGGTGCGGATTTCACATCTGGGGCCGTTTGAATCTCCGGAAGCATTTTGGAACCGTATCCTCAAGGCGACCCACTTGTAGGTGGTTTGTTGTGTTCGGAAAAATCCGGGAACAATACCGCAACGGTTTGCGGATCCGGGTGGCCTGAGAGAGGAGAGAAAACGATGCGCAAAATGATGGTCGCGATAGGTGTTTTCGTCTGCGCCTGTCTGGTCGCTGGATCCGTTCCTGCCCAGGTGGAAACGGTGTATTCGGTCGGCCAGCTCAAGCCGGTGGACAGCGAACTCAAAGTCGCTGTCGGTGACGCCGCTCCGGATTTCGCCTTGCCGGATCTGCAGGGCGAAACAGTGCGGTTGTCCTCCTTTGAAGGGGAGAAAAACGTCATCCTGTCCTTTGTCCCGGCCGCGTTCACCCCGGTGTGTTCAGACCAGTGGCCCGGGTATGATCTCATGCAGGATATTTTTACGGCCCACAATGCCATTATTCTTGGAATCAGTGCAGACAACACCCCGTCGCAATATGCTTGGGTTCAGGAAATGGGCGGGGTCTGGTTTCCGGTCCTGTCCGATTTCTGGCCCCATGGCCAAGCCGCTTCCCGTTTCGGGGTTCTGCGCTCGGACGGGACTACGGAACGGGCCCTTTTCCTCATCGATACCCAGGGAATCATCCGCTACATCGATGTCCATGACATCAATAGCCGGCCGCGCCTGGAACCACTGATCGAGGCGTTGGAAAATCTCTCTACGGAGGCGCCATGAGCAAAACAGCGCTCTTTGCCTTTAACGGCGAGCCGATGTGTTTTATGCATGTCCTGCTCAATGCCTGGGATCTTCATGAACGCGGTGAAACAGTCCGGGTGGTCGTCGAAGGAAAGGCCACGGCGTTGTTGCCTGAATTGGTGAACGAGACGCATTTTATGCACGCCCTGTATGCCAAGGTCGTGGATGCCGGTCTCTTGGCTGGGGCCTGCCGAGCCTGCTCGGGGAAAATGGGGGTATTGGGCGCGGTGCGCGCGAACAATATTCCCCTGCTTGATGAAATGCAGGGACATCCAGCGGTGGGGATGTATCAGGACGCGGGATATCGGGTCCTGATGATGTAAGTTTGGGGACATTGATTCCCCGGAGACGAAACGCTTTTCGGATGACCCTGGGTCCGGAATGGGGTTTTGAAGAGCCGGGAAAGCCGAGGGCGCGCGTGCCTTGGGCGGCCCTTCAGACGGGACGCGGCGATGCGCCGATGCTGGCTGAGACCGCAAGGGGTTGGGGGGAGGGGAGCTTTACAGAATCTGGCTTGGCCCCGGGAATGAAAAGGGATGTTCGTCCAGCCAGCCGATTTCCAGAACGCCCCACAAGCCCAGGCAGATGGCTTCGGCCGCGTCGTGGCGCAACGTAGTGGGGCGCTTGGCCTCCGACCAGCCGATGATGGACCGGGCGAGGGTGTCGGCTCGGCCCTTGGCTACAGCACCAGTCTGGGGGCTGCCGGAGGGGAGCAACACCTCCCGCCACGTTTCGGCTCCGACGTGCAGGGTCTGGATTTTCCGGCGCTCGGCCTCGGCTTTCCAAACCCGGCTGGAGGCATCGCCGCCTTCAAGAACAAGCCATTGGGTTCCGGGAAACCGGTTCAGCAGCCATTTGCACCCGCTGCGGAGACGTTTGCGGGCTCCGAAATTGTGGGCTCCGTAGTGCAGGAGCCGACCGTTGGCACCGTATTGGGCCCAGCCCATGCGCAGGCCGAGGTCTACGGCGAGAAGTTCTGGAGCAGCTGGGACTGATTGCCTGTTCATCGTTTCCTTTGCGGGCCCACGGCGGTGTCGTGACTGCGTGCAAAACGCATCGTGGTTGCGAAGGTCTACGCTCAGGTCCGGGATGCCGACGGATCAGGTCTCGTAGACCGCTTCAAATCCTTTTTTGTAGCTTGCAAAGGTCCCCGCAGCAATCGCTTCCCGCGCGCCGCAGACGAGATCGAGAAAAAAAGTCAGGTTGTGGATGGTGTTCAGTCGGTAGGAGAGCAATTCCCGGCTTGTGTACAAATGGCGCAGATACGCCTTGGAAAAGGTGCGGCAGGTATAGCAGCCGCAGGCGGGATCCAGGCGTGAATCATCTTCTTGATATTCGGCGCGTTTGATATTCACCTTGCCCTGGGAGGTGAACAACGTGCCGTTGCGGGCGTTGCGGGTGGGCAGGACGCAGTCGAACATGTCCACACCCGCGGCGATGCCGTTGAGGATATCCAGCGGTGTGCCGACGCCCATGAGATAGCGGGGTTTGGCCGACGGAAGCAGGGGGGCGGTGCACTGCAAAATGTCGTGCATTTCCTGTTTGGATTCTCCGACGGAGAGACCGCCAATGGCAAACCCTTCACAATCCAAAGCGCAGATCTGTTCAGCGCTTTGCCGCCGCAAGTCTTCAAAAAATCCTCCCTGAACGATTCCGAACACCAATTGGTCGCCTGCCCCGCGGGGATAGGCCTCACGGCACCGTTTTGCCCAGCGTGTGGTCAGCTGTAGGGATTTTTCGGTGTAGGCGTGGTCAGCGCCGTAGGGAACGCATTCGTCCAGGACCATCATGATGTCCGAGCCCAGATTGCGCTGGATATCGATGACTTTTTCTGGAGAGAAAAAGTGTTTCGAGCCGTCGATATGGGAGCGAAAGGTCACGCCCTCTTCGGACAGTTCCCGGAGTCCGGCCAGGCTGAAAACCTGAAAGCCCCCGCTGTCGGTGAGGATGGGATGAGGCCAATTGGCAAAACGGTGCAGGCCGCCACGCCGGGCCACAAGTTCGTCTCCGGGACGGAGATAGAGGTGGTAGGTGTTGCCGAGGATGATTCTGGCCCCGAGATTTTCAAGGTCGTCCGGGCTCAGGCTCTTCACGGTCCCCTGGGTACCAACCGGCATGAAGATCGGCGTGGGCACCACGCCGTGTGCGGTGACCAGTTCGCCGCTCCGGGCGGGACCATCTGTGTGGTGGATCTGAAATGAACCGATATGTGTCATGGCGTCTTACTTGTTGGAGGTCGGTGTGAGTTCGTCAAAGTCACTGAGGTGCAAGTGCAGGGCGCGAACCGAAATCTGGAGTTCGCGGAGCGAAACCGTCAGCGAGGACATCATCAGCACAAGGCTGAGGGCAAAGACGAGCTTGCCCAAAATCTCCCACCCGGCAAAAAGCATCAGCATGCAGAAAACACAGGAAAACAGGCTGCTGACCCCCAGGATCTGCATGTTGCGGATCAAAACCACCCGGTGTCGCAAATTGGCGATTTGCCCCTGGAGCTGGATGTCCGGGGTGTCCCGGTATTGGGAGTGCAATTCCCGGACCCGGGCCCCAAGGGCCAGAAATCTGTTGGTATAGGCCAGAAGCAAGAGGGAGATGGCTGGAAAGAGCAAAGCCGGGGTGGTCAGGGTAATGGTCATACAACCTCCGTGCGGTTGTCTAGGTAAAAACAACGGTCTGATTGGCGAAGGGGATGATTTTGTCTTCGAGGTGCCATTTCACGGCTCGGCTTAAGACCTGGCGCTCGATGTCTCGCCCGAGGGCTTTGAGATCGGCCGTGGTGTGCCGGTGGCTGACGCGGATGACATCTTGTTCGATAATCGGACCGGCATCAAGCTCGGCCGTGACATAATGGGCCGTGGCACCGATCAATTTGACCCCCCGTTCAGCGGCCTGCCGGTAGGGATCGGCCCCGGCAAAGGCGGGCAAAAAGGAGTGGTGGATGTTGATGATCCGCTGGGGGAAGGCGGCGACAAAGTCTGGACTCAGGATTTGCATATACCGCGCGAGGATCACCAAATCGGCCTGACCGTCAAGGAGTTCGAGCATCTGCTGTTCGGCTTCTTCCTTCGAGGCGGAATCGACCGGGATATGGTGAAAGGGAACCCCAAAAGACTCCACGGCTTCCCGCCAATCGGGATGGTTGCTGATGACCATGCTGATATCCGTATATAATTCGCCGCGAACCCAGCGCCACAAGAGGTCCATGAGGCCGTGTTCGTGCCGGGAAACTAGGACGGCAGTCTTTTTGCGGTCCGCGGCATAGGCAATACGCCAATCCATGGCAAAACGTTCAGCCACGACCTCGGCAAAAGCGTGCTCCAGGGCTGGCCGGGAGAGATCGAGATGCGGGGTCTGGAACTCGAGACGCATGAAAAAGGTTCCGCCCTCCGGATCGGTCGTGTGCTGGTCCAGGGTGTTGATATTCGCGCCGTGGGCGTAGAGGAAACCGGTCACCGCGGCCACAATGCCGGGCCGGTCTGGACAGGTGATGAGCAGGCGGGCTGTTGTTGCAAGCGCTTCGGTCATTGTGTTCTCCTTGGAAGTCGCCGATTCGGTAGCGGAGTCCGTATGTAGACGAAAGCGAAAGCATCGGCAAGGTGGCTGGGCCTGCTGTCACCCGGGCGTAAGCCCCCTTTCAGAGGGCCAACAGGGAGAACTCAGGCAATGCGCACAAGGGAGCCGCAATGACAACGCAAAACCACCTCAAAAACGAATGTGAACGGCTCGATGGCAAGGGATACGGCGCGTATAAGGATTTGCGCGGCGAATATGATCTTGGGGAGTGCCGGGTCGTTGTCGACCATGTCCAAAGCGACCCCTATGCCCCGCCGAGCAAGGTCTGCGTGGTCATGGACCGGCACCGGGCGGGCCTGCCCGAGGAATTGCTGGCCAATCGGGTCCGTCATATCGCGTTGGAGGATTATCTGTCACGGAGTGTTGCCCGCGTCATCCAGGCGGAGGCAGGCGACAAGGACCGCATAGAGGTCGATGTCGGTAGGCAGGAAATTCTGGAGCGGACCGCGGTACGGATCGATGCACAAACAATAGAACTCCGGCTGGCAGTGGGGCTGCCCGCAAGGGGGCGCCGCATTCTGGGGCGTCAGGCCGCATATCTTCTCTCTGCTCTTCTGCCCCGAATCGCTCTCAGGGGGCTGGTTTTTTCCGGATTGGACGAGGAGACGGCCTTCGAGCACGTTTGGCGGGCCGAAGATCAGGAGGTCTTGCGTCAACGTATCGGCGAGCTGGGCTGCGTCGGATTTGTCGGCAATGGCGCTCGATTGGCCCGGTCCAGCGGCGTCAACGACGCCCCCATGCAAGGCGAGGAGGTTGTGCCGTTTTCCAGCCCGCCTGAACTGGAACTCGCCGTGGATCTGCCCCATGCCGGGCGGGTATATGGCATGGGGATCCCGGCCGGAGTCACCGTCATTGTTGGCGGCGGCTATCATGGCAAATCGACCTTGCTTCGAGCTCTCGAACGGGGCGTGTACAACCATGTGCCCGGGGACGGACGGGATCTGGTGGTCACCGAGCCCACAGCCGTCAAGATCCGGGCCGAGGACGGCCGGGCGGTGCGCGGCGTGGATATCAGTCCGTTTATCAACGCCTTGCCCAACAAGCAGTCGACGCGATCTTTCGCCACCTCCAATGCCAGCGGCAGCACCTCTCAGGCCGCAAATATCATGGAAGCCCTGGAAGCCCAGAGCCGATTGCTCCTGGTCGACGAGGACACCAGCGCCACGAATTTCATGATTCGCGACAGCCGGATGCAAGCCCTGGTAGCCAAGGAGCAGGAACCGATAACCCCTTTTCTTGACCGGATACAGGAATTGTATACGGCATTCGGGGTCTCCACGATTCTGGTCATGGGGGGCTCTGGGGACTACCTGAGCGAAGCGGACACGGTCTTGAAGCTGCAGACCTATGAGGCCAGCGTGGTGACCGAAGAGGCCCGGGCGGTCATGGACCGCTTCCCTCGACAACGGCGCCGTGAGATTTCTGCACCCCTCACGCGGAGATCATCTCGTCTGGTCGCCTCCGCCTGTCTGGCATTGGGGCCCCGAGACAAGGTCCGGAGCAAGGGCACCTCCCAGGTTACTTTTGGCAAGTCCTCGATTGACCTGGCGTGTGTGGAGCAACTGCTCGATCCGAGTCAGACCCGGTCGGTCGCCGCTATCCTCAGGATGTTGCCGGCCTTTTTGGAGCCAAACGGGGGACAAATTCGAGAAGCCGTGGAGGAGATCCTGGCGCAAGTGGTCAAGCAGGGGGTGGACAGTTTGGGGGCCAAGAGGGGCAGACATCCCGGGGATCTGGCCATGGTCCGGTCTCAGGAGGTCCTGGCGGCCATCAGCCGATACCGGCGGCTTCAGCTGGCAGCTGAAGGGGAGGGGAGATAATTCCTCCCTTTTTTGTGGGAAAAAGGAAAAAATTCGGGGTGATATTGACCTGGTTTTCGCTTTGGCGTACCGGTGGAAAAGCTATGTATAAGTGTATATATGTCTTTTTTAGCAAAGGAGTTTGCGCCATGCGAAAATGTCTTTCCCTTTCTCTCGGTCTTATGGCGGCGTTGTGCCTGTGCCTCGCTGCTGGTCCGGTTGCTGCCGAACCAAGCGGTGATGTGATCATCTTTCATGCGGGCAGCCTGACCGTGCCGTTTGCTAAGATGGAAAAGGAATTTGAAGCCGCGCATCCCGAAGTCGATATCCTGCGCGAAGGCGGCGGAAGTACCAAAATGGCCCGTATGATTTCCGACGTGGGCAAAACCGCTGACATTATGGCCTCTGCTGACTACCAGGTCATCGACAAGAGCCTGATCCCGGATTTTGCCTCCTGGAACGTGCGTTTCGCCAGCAACCAATTGGTGCTGTGCTATACGGACAAGAGCCAATATGCCGACGAGATCACGGCTGACAACTGGTACGAGATCCTGCAACGCGACGGTGTGGTCTGGGGGCATTCGGACCCCAACCTCGATCCTTGTGGCTACCGGTCGTTGATGGTGTTGCAGCTTGCGGAGAAGTTCCATGACAAGCCCGGGCTGTACGACCGCCTGATCGCCAACCGTCCCGAAGAAAATGTCCGTCCGAAATCGGTGGAGTTGGTTTCGTTGCTGAAAACCGGCAACATGGATTACGCCTGGGAGTACCGCTCTGTAGCCGTTCAGCATGATCTGCAATTCGTGACGCTGGACGACCATATCAACCTCGGGAATTACAAATTCGATCCTTTCTATAAACAGGCCAAGGTTGAAGTCAGCGGCGAAGAGCCGGGCGAAACCATGTTTCGCACCGGCAAGTCTATCACGTATGGCATCACCATGACCGATGATGCCCCGAATCCTGAAGCCGCGACAGCCTTTTTGGAATACCTGTTTTCCAAAGAGGGCGGACTCAAAGTCCTCAAGGAACTCGGCCAGCCCCCCTTTGTCCCGGCCCGTGTGCCGAGCCAAAAGATGTACGACATCCTGCCCACATCCCTGCAGGACAAGGTTGTGGTCAAACAATAACATGAGCCAACAGGCGTCCGGCCTCGCCGGGCGCCTGTTTTTTCACCCCCAAGAGCATGCTGAAACGCGATCCATTTTCCCTCGCTGTCGGGTTTTCCGGAAGCACGATCCTGCTGTTTATCCTCCTGCCTCTGCTTCAGATGGTCGTGCAGCCGTCATTGCCGGATATGGCCGAAACCATTCGTGACCCCGCGGTGCGCAAAGCCATTGGTCTGAGCCTGTTCACCTCCGGGATGGCGGCGGTGATTGCCTTGGTTCTTGGCACGCCGCTGGCTTATATTCTGGCCCGCAAGGATTTCTGGGGCAAACGGGTGGTGGAGAGCGTCATTGATCTCCCGATTATGATCCCGCATCCGGTTATTGGCATTGCCATTTTGAGTCTGGCCGGACGGGGCCATTGGCTCGGGGATGTGCTCCAAGCACTGGGCGTTAAGCTTATGGGGACGACCACGGGGATTGTCGTCGTTTTGACCTTCGTCGGCGTGCCCTTTTACGTCAACGCTGCCAAGGCCGGGTTTGAGGTTGTGCCCGCCCGCCTGGAGCATGTGGCTCGAACACTGGGCGCGAGCCGGAGCAGCGCCTTTTATCGGGTGACTCTGCCATTGGCGTTTCGCAGCCTGCTTGCAGGGACAATCATGTGCATGGCTCGGGCAATCAGTGAATTTGGAGCAGTTGTCATCGTTGCGTATCATCCGATGGTCGCTCCGGTGCTGATTTATGAACGATTCACTGCTTATGGGCTCAAGTATTCTCAGCCGGTGGCGGTCTGGCTTATTCTGGTTTCCCTGTTCCTTTTCCTGTTGCTGCGCATTGTGACTGCCAGAGGGGGAGGAATGGCTGGACGCAGTGGTCCGAATCTCGGGGGGCGGGCATGATCGAGGTCCAGAATCTTGATGTGCGTTTGCCCGGCTTTGCCCTGGAGAATATTTCGCTTTGTGTGCCGCAAGGCGCATTTGGTGCGCTGATCGGACCGACCGGTTCCGGCAAGTCCATCCTCCTGGAGGCTTTGGCCGGCCTGCAACCTGTGAAACGGGGCCAGATATTCAACCATCGGGGCGAGATTACCAGGCTACCTCCGGAACGGCGCGGCTTCGGTCTGGTGTACCAGGACGCGGCCTTGTTCCCCCACCTCAACGTCCGCGAGAATCTTCTTTTTGCACGGCGCTACACGGATCTTGCCAAGGCTGAAGTCGTCCGGGAAATGAACGAACTCAGCGAACGCCTGGGGATCACCCATTTGCTCCAGCGCGATGTCCGGACCCTCAGCGGCGGAGAGACCCAACGGGTGGCTCTGGTTCGGGCCCTGCTCGTGCGTCCCTCGGTGCTGCTTCTGGATGAGCCGCTTTCCGCCCTGGATCCGGTTTTTCGTGAAGAAATCCAGTACTTGTTGCAGCGCCTGCATCAGGAGATGGGGTTGACCATGCTCATGGTGACCCACAATTTCGAGGAAGTCGTCATGCTGGCCGAGCAGGTCGCCGTCATCCATCAAGGGCGGTTTTTGCAAAAAGGGGCGGTTCAGGAGGTGTTCACCACGCCTCGTTCCCCTTTTGTGGCCCGCTTCGTGGGCATGAAAAACCTGCTTGCCGCAACACCGACGCAGGACGGAGTCCTAGTCGCAGGGCACGTGGTCCGCACGATTGGGCCCGGTCGCGAGACGAACAACCAGGTCCTCGGCATCCGTCCGGAAGACGTTCTGCTTGCCCCTCCCCATCCCGGCGCCCCAAGTTCCAATGCCTACCCGGGAAGCATCAGCGCGGTTACGTATCATGGGGTCCATTGTGCGGTCAGGGTCGAGTGCGCCCTGGGCGAAGTGACCGCGCATCTCAGTCCCCGGGAATACAGAGAACTCGGGTGCTCCCCCGGGGATGCGGTTACGGTTATTTTGCCCGCTGAAAAACTTTGTTCCATCCCTGCCTGAACATTGTCTTCCCCCTTTTCTTGCCCTCAAATTTTTCCTGGCGATAAGCGAGGTTCTGTGTTAGCACGACCTCCAAAAGGCGTGATTTCAATGGGGTTGATTTTGTTACATGATTCTGTAAAAGACCAAATTGCGTCCTCCAGGACGCAGTTTGGTCGGAATGATTGGTCACACAGACGATCTTGAAAAGAGAGTGAGCAATGAAAGGTGAAACTTTTGCCGGAGGCTTGCGTTGGCCAGCCAGCGACGCCGGCGTGACGGAATCGTTTCTGACGGTTCCCCTTGCCGAAAAGCTGGTCGTCCCTATGGGACAGCACGATGGGACTCCTCTCAAGGCCGGGGTCAAGAAAAAGGCGGAACTTCAAGGTGGAGATCTCCTTGGAGAAAGTGAGACCCTGTGCCTGTATTCCCCGGCGGCCGGTTCGGTCACGGACGTCATCAAACAGTTCCCCAAATTAGACGGCACAGTCGTTCCGGCGGTGGCTATCGCGCGGGGAGAGGCTGAATCCAGCCCAGTTGTTCCCCTCGAAGGGGACGCCCCCTCGGAGTTGGCTGCCAAGGCTGGCATTGTTGACAGTGGCCGGAGCCCGGAACCGTTGTCGACGAAATTGATGCGGGCCAAGGAAAAAGGCTGCTCGACATTGCTTATAAACGGTGTGGAGTGGGAAGCGGTCCTGAGCAGCAAACGGAGCCTCATGCGCGCTTTTCCTGAGGAAATCGCTCAGGGAATTGGTGTCTTGAAGGACGCGATCGGCGCTGAGACCGTGATGCTGGCTGTCAGCACGGGCGCGGAGGCCGCCGCAAAGGGGGTTGCCGAGGCTGGAGAGGGTATTGAGGTGACGCCATTGCCTCAGAAGCACCCGCAGAGCCTTGATGAATTGCTTGTCAAAGGACTTTGGGGCAAGGAAATCCCGGCCGGGCGCAAGGCAGATGATCTCGGGATACTGGTTTTGGACCTTGAAACCGCCTTGCACACCAAGCGGGCCGTGGTTGACAAACAGGCATGCCAGTACCGGTATATCACGGTGACCGGCACTGCTGTTCCGGAAACAACAAATGTGGCCGTGCCCCTGGGGACTCCCGTGCGCGAGGTGCTGCGTTTTTGCAAGATTGACCCCACTCGGGTAGCCAAGATCGCTGTTGGTGGGCCGCTTATGGGGCCGCCTCTGCCGGATCTGGATATGCCGGTGACATGGGAAACCAACGGCTTGTATGTTTTAGACCGAGACCATGTCGGCGGCGGGGCGTTGCCGGAAGATTGTTTCAAATGCGGAGCGTGCGTCCGTGTCTGCCCGATGAATCTCATGCCGTTTCTCATAGCCGGGTTTTCCCAGGCGGACAGTTTTGATCTGGCTGAGAACAACAGCATATTGAGCTGTGTCGAGTGCGGCTGTTGCGCCTATGTCTGTCCTGCGCAGATCCCCATGGTCCAATGGATTCAGCTGGGTAAATCCGAGATCAGAGCTGAAAGGAGCAGTGAATGAACACTCCGGAACTTGTCGTCTCCGCCGTTCCCCATGCCCACAGCGGCAACACCCTGCAGAAGATGATGCGGCAGATCCTTCTGGCGCTGATTCCGGCTTTGCTTATAGGTGTGGCCTATTATGGGTTCGGCGTGGTTCAGGTGGCAGCCATAGCGGTTGTGTCGGCCTTGGTCTGGCAGGTGCTTTTACAAAAAGCCATGCATAAGCCGGTCTGTCTTGCCAATATGACTACAGTGGTCTCTGCGCTTTTGCTGGCCATGATCATGCCCCCGGGATTGCCCTGGTGGGCCGTCTGCGTCGGGACCCTGACCATGGTCTTGCTGGGTATGGAAATCTACGGCGGATACGGCAACAACCCGTTCAACGGCGTATTGATCGCCTGGGTCGTGCTCCAGATTTCTTTTCCCGCAGCGATGTCTTCATGGGCCTACCCCCCTGGGGAATTGATGACCATCAATACCCCGCTTCAGGTCCTCCAGGAAGACGGGCCGTTTTTTGTCAATGAATTTTTCAGTTTTTCCGATCTGCTTATGGGCCGCACAGTGGGCTTTGCCGGGCAGACTTCGGCCCTGTTTCTCCTGCTGGGCGGGTTGTTTCTGCTCTACCGCCGAGTGATCACCTGGCATATTCCGGTCAGCTTTTTGGCTGGGGTGGTGGCTTTCGCCGGGCTGTTTTGGGCGATCAATGCTGAGGCCCATGCCTCGCCGCTTTTCCATCTCGTGGCCGGCGGGACCATGATCTCGGCCTTTTTCCTGGCCACGGATTTTCCGTCCTCCCCGGTGACCAAAACGGGCATGCTGCTTTACGGCTTTAGCGCCGGGGTGTTGACCGTGGTCATCCGTATCTGGGGACAATGGCCGGATGGAGCCTTTTTTGCGGTCTTTTTGATGAGCATGCTCACACCGCTTTTGGATAAAATCGCGCCGCGAGTTTACGGGAGGTAGGGCCGTGTCAGTACGTGAAATTCTCCGCATGATGCTGGTACTCACGGTGGTCACCGCCGTTTGCGGCGGCGGCTTATCCTTGGTCAAAATGGCTACAGAGGGACAAATTCAGTACCAGAAGTTGAAGAACGTCAAGGAACCGGCACTGAAACAGGTTCTGTCCGGCTATACGAACGATCCCTTGACGGATCGCAAGGAAATAGTTGTTGGCGAGGACGAACGGGGCACGCCCATCAAACGTCCGGTTTTTTATGCCAAAAAAGATGGGACCCTTATTTCCGTGGCCCTGGAAGCCTATGGCGGCGGCTATGACGGCGATATTGGCGTGATGGTGGCCTTTGACCCGGATGAGGATACTTTGGAGGGGGTTGCCGTGACCACCCATACCGAGACTCCCGGTATTGGGAGCAAGGTCAAGGAGGACCCCGGCTTCGCCAAGCAGTTCGAGGGCAAGTCCATCGATCAGAGCTTTGCGCCTGGCAGCGGCACCGTCGATGCCATCTCCGGAGCGACATTCTCGTCGCATGGGGTGATGAAGGCCGTGGATAAAGCGATAGAAATCTACAAAGCCAATAAGTCGAAGATCCTCGGTTAGCCCGGGGGAGGAGTGAGCCATGGCGAGTGTGGTGCAAGAATTCAAAAAAGGACTCTGGGCGGAGTTGCCGCCGTTTCGGGTCGTTCTCGGGCTGTGCCCGGTCTTGGCCGTGACCAGCGGTGTCGCGTCCGCCCTCGGCTTCGGTTGCGGCTTGTTGTTCGTTATTACAATGAGCAGCGTGCTGGTCTCCCTGTTGCGCAATGTTATTCCGGACAAGGTGCGCGTTCCGGTTTTTATCAGTATCATCGCCTCCGGGGTTATTATTGTTGAACGGGTGATGCATGCCTATTTTTACGGCATTTATGAAATCTTGGGCATCTGGATTCCATTGATCGTTGTCAACTGCCTCATCCTGGGGCGGTCCGAGGCGTTTGCCCGGAAAAATCCCGTCCACTTGGCAGCGGCCGATGCTTTGGGCATGGGCACGGGGTTCACCCTTTCCCTGGTCGTGTTGTCCTCATTTCGGGAAATTGTCGGTGCCGGGACATGGTTCGGGGCGCAGGTCATGCCGGGATGGTATCTTGGTTTCGAGTTTCTCGTTCGGCCTCCCGGTGCCTTTGTGTGCTTGGGGATTATGCTGGGCTTGATCAATGTCATTTCCGCACGGCTTGATGCCAGGAAGACCGCCTAACAGCTCAAGCGTAAAGGGGTAGACGCATGCAAGAATACCTTTTGATGATCGTATCCGCGGTCTTCATCAACAATATCATCCTGTTGCAGTTTCTCGGACTGTGCCCGTTCGTGGGTGTGTCCAACAAAATGGACTCCGCAATCGGGATGTCTGCTGCGGCCATGTTCGTTAACGTTCTGGCCAGTTCCATCTGCTGGATTATCCAAAAATATGTGCTCGTCCCGTTGGATCTCGTGTATTTACAGACCTTGGCCTTTATTGTGGTCATCGCCACACTGGTCCAATTGGTTGAGATTGTCCTGCAGAAAATTGCGCCGCCATTGTACCGGTCTCTCGGTATTTATCTGCCGCTGATCACCACGAACTGCATGATCTTCGGTGTGGCCGTCCTCAATATCCGTGAAGAACATACCTTTATGCAGGCCGTGGTGTATGCCTTTTCCACAGCACTTGGCTTCAGCCTGGTGTTGATCTTTATGGCCGGACTGCGCGAGCGGTTTACCATCTCGCGGATACCCCAGGCGATGCAGGGGTTTCCTATCGCGTTGGTGACGGCCTGTATGATGGGTTTGGCATTCTTCGGCTTAATCGGTTTGGCCTAAGGAGAACAACATGGGTACCATAACTGCGATTTTGGCCATGGCCGGTTTGGGACTGGGCCTGAGCGCTGTGCTCGGTGTGGCGGCCAAAGTCTTTTATGTCTACGTGGATCCGCGTATCGAACAGGTTGCTGACTGCCTGCCTGGAGCGAATTGCGGGGGCTGCGGGTATGCGGGATGCAGCGACTATGCAGCGGCGGTTGTCCGTGGCGAGGTCGAAGCCAATAAATGCACTGCCGGCGGAGAGGCGACCTGCACGGCCATCTGTGAATGCCTCGGTCTCGAGGCGGCCATGGGGGAACGGCAGATCGCCAAGATCTTTTGCGTAGGCACTCGCGATGCCGCGAAAAGCAAGTTCGTTTACGACGGCATCGAGGATTGCCGGGCTGCCGCCCGACTTGCCGGTGGGGATAAGGCATGTTCCTGGGGCTGCCTGGGACTGGGCACCTGCGTGAAGAATTGTCCGTTTGACGCTATGTACATGCAGGACAACGGACTGCCGGGAGTCGATCCCGTCAAATGTACTGGGTGCGGCAAATGCGTTGAGATCTGCCCGCGCGACATCCCGAAGTTGACTCCAGAATCCCAATCGACCGCGTGTCTGTGTTGCTCCCACGACATGGGCAAAGTGGTGAAAAGCGTTTGCAGTGCCGGGTGTATCGGGTGTTCCAAATGCAAGAAAGAGTGCCCGGAAGAGGCCATCACCATGGACAACTTCCTCGCAGTGGTCGATCCGGCAAAATGTACCGGTTGCGGTGCCTGTATCGAGGTCTGTCCCACGGGCGTGATGCGCAGTTTGCTCCCGGAAGGGCAGCACCCGATGCATGCCGTTCAATCCGAAACGGCCTCTGAAACCCAGGAGGAACAGGTATGAAGCTCCTCGTCGCCGTCGACCCCTCCGACTATGCATTGAAAATCGCGCGATACGTCGCTGCGGTGGCGCGTCCCGATGTGGCAGTGACCCTGTTTTCCGTGTTGCCGAGTGTTTCGTCCAAGATGGAGCGTGAACTCTACCATCCCTTGTTCGCCGAGAAGATGGGGGTTTTAAAGGGGCTGGACGCCCAGCAGGAGCAGATCCTGACCAAGACCATGGAGGAGTGCACCAAAATCCTGCAGCAATCCGGCATCCAGAATGTGGAGTCTGTGACCGAGAAGAAGCGTCAGGGTGTTGCCAGGGATATTATGGCCAAAGCCGAGAGTGAAAACTACGATACGGTTGTGGTCGGCAAACGGGGCCTGTCCGCCGCCTCGGCATTCGTCCTGGGGAGTGTGTCGCAGAAAGTGGTCAACAACCTCAAAAACGTCACGGTCTGGGTCATTGAATAATTCGCGCACGGAACGCGGGCTCGTGGTCGAGCGTCTTGGACCGCAAACAGTCCAGGTCAAGGTGGATAAAAACGATGCCTGCAAGGGGTGCTCAATGCGGTGCACTTGCAACCCCGTCGGCACGCAGAAAATGGCCTTTTCCGCCCATGATGCCTTCCAGGCCCAGGTCGGCGATGAGGTCGACGTGGCCTTTGAAGCAACGGGCCGCAAACTGGCCATGGCCGTTTTATATGGCGTTCCGCTTCTGGCATTTTTACTGGGCGCGATTATCGGCAATGAGTTGGCGCTTTTTGGCAGCGCTGACCTTTCAGGAGTGGTTTTAAGCCTTACCGCAACCTTGGCGGCCTTTATCGGGATCCGGTGGTACAGCAGAAATCGCCTCGAATCTGACGCGGAGTATCGGCCGGTGGTTATCGAGCGATATCCAAGCCCCCCAAAAACCACGGAAGACGAGGCGCCCATCGCGTCCTGACTCTCCCACCGAGCGACAGAAAGAGAAAAAAAGCCCCTGCCATGGATCCATGGCAGGGGCTTTTGGCGTCAAGCGAGTTGGGAGACGAATTAGGCCCACTCCCCCAGCCATCCCTGCGTGTGCGTTTCACGCAGTTCGTCGTCGAGAAGCAGGGCCTCGGTATTCGGAAGCGAATTGGCAAAGGCGACGGCCTCTGGACGCGGTTTGACAAACAGGGTGGTGGACAGGGCGTCGGCTTCTGCCACTGTAGGCGCGACCACGCTGACACTGCTGACTGCCCGCGGGGAATGGCCGGAATTGGCGTCAATAATATGGTGGTGGGCCTTATTGCGGTCGAAATAGTGTTCGTAGTTGCCGGACGTCGCCAGAGCCCCATTATTAAGAGCCATGGTCTGGATAAACGGTTTGCGGCCTCGTGGATCTTTGATCCCGACCCGCCACGCTGCACCGGGGCCTTTGCCAGCCAGGGCCCGGATATCGCCTCCGGCGTTGATCAGGGCGTAGCGGATCCCCATTTGTTGTAAGGTATTGGCCGCCTGATCGATGATATGCCCTTTGGCGATACCGTCCAGGGTCAGCTGCATGCCGTCCTGGAGTTGCACGCCGTCGGGGCCAATGTGGACCTTATCGAACCCGATACGGTCGCGGACCCGGCGTACGGCCGTCTCCGAGGGGGCCTCACCGTGGTTCGCAAAGGTCTCTTTGGTCAGGGTCAACAGGGGCAGGATACTCGCATCAAAGGCCCGCTGGCTGACAGTATAGAAATAGCCAGCCTGGTACAATACGGCGGCGAGTTGCGGCGGCACATCCTTCAACCGGCCCTGGGCATTGAGTTCACTCAAAGGTGTCCCGGGTGCGTGGCGGTCCAGCACCGGGGTTAGGGCCTGCATGGTGTCCAGGGCGCTTTGCGCGGCTTCATGGGCCTTGTCACGGGAGGAATCCAGAACCGTGACCGTGACCATGGTCCCCATCAAGGGACGAGTGCTTTGCGCCTGAGGCAGATCCTGGGCCGCTTGTCCGGGGCGCGCGGCGAGCATAGGTGTGGCGATCCCCAAGGCGCCGAGACCAAGGAATTTCAGACAAGAGCGGCGTGTGGATTGGACGTCGTTGCTTGCAGTCTTGGACATGACGTTCCCCTTCTATCGTTGGGAGTGAAATGGCTATCCAGCAGGGCTGACCGGACTGGTCGGTTGAACAGTACCCTGCATACCCAAAAGGTGTCCAGTCGTCAAAACTCCTGCCCCATTTCCGGGATATTTTCTTTGGCTGCGACGTTTGGGGTTTCTACTATCCGGGCACGCCCGGTAAACACGGTTCGACGACTCAGTCGATTTCGTTGATCCGTTTACCTACAGGATGTCCCAAACCGGCCCCTGGGGGGTATCCTGGACTTCGATGCCCATTTCCTCCAGTTGCTGGCGGACGGAATCAGCGGTCGTGAAATCTTTTGCGCGCCGGGCCTCCTGGCGCTTGGTGATCAATTGGGCCACCGCGGAGGTGTCTATGCCTTTGCGCTTTGCCTTTTGGGTGCGCAGATCATCGAGAAAGGCATCTGGAGTCTGTTGAAACAAGCCCAGGACGTTGCCGATATGCTCGAAGATGCTCTGGATCCGTTCGAGGAGCTTCCCCCCAGCTTCGGCTTTGCGCCAGGTCTTGTCTTCCAGGATGCGGTTGGCCAACCGGTTGAGCGTGAAGACATGGCCCAAAGCACCAGCGGTGTTGAGATCGTCTTCCATATTCTGGCGCCATTTTGCATCCAGATCGTCGATTTCAGCGCTCAACTCCGAGGGCAGCTCGGTTTTGGACCAATTGCTGCGCGACAGGGCCTCGGCAATGTGTTGTCTCGTCTGGTACAGGCGCCGCAGTCCTTTTTCAGCTTCGTCCATGACCTCCCAATTGAAGTCCAGAGGGCTGCGATAGTGTTTGGTGACCAGAAAATAGCGCAGGACTTCAGGGAGATAGTAGGACAAAATGTCCCGGATGGTAATGAAGTTGCCCAGCGATTTGGACATCTTTTCGGCTTCAACTTGAACAAAGCCGTTGTGGACCCAGAATCGGGCCAATTCCTTGCCACTGGCGGCCAAGGATTGGGCCCGCTCGTTTTCGTGGTGGGGGAAGGCCAGATCCTGCCCCCCGCCGTGGATGTCCAGAGGCAGGCCCAGGAACCGTTCGCTCATGGCTGAGCACTCAAGATGCCAGCCCGGACGGCCATTGCCCCACGGACTGGGCCAGGAAGGCTCTTCCGGCTTGGCCCGCTTCCATAGCGCAAAATCCAGGGGATCTTCTTTTTCTTCACCCGGCGCAATACGGGCTCCGGCACGCATGGTGTCCAATTCCCGTCCAGACAAGCTTCCGTAACTCGGCAGGGAGCGAACCCGGAAATAGACATCGCCTGAGGCGGTGGCGTAGGCGTGTCCTTTGGCGATAAGGTTTTCGGCGAGGCCGATCATGTCCTGAATGTGTTCTGTCGCTTTGGGCTCAAAATTGGCGGGCTGGACCCCGAGACGCTCCATGTCTTCGTAATAGGCGGCGATATATTTTTGGGCCACCTCGTCCGCCTCAAGGTGCTCTTCCGCGGCACGCTTGATGATCTTGTCGTCCACGTCTGTGAAGTTGCGGACAAAATGTACAGCAAAATTCTGGTCGCGAAAATACCGTACCAGGACGTCGAAAACAACAGCGGCACGGGCATGGCCAATATGGCAGTAGTCGTAGGCGGTGATGCCGCAGACGTAGAGGGAGATTTCACCGGAGGTTTGGGGGATAAACTCTTCTTTCTGCCGGGTCATGGAGTTGTATAATTGCATCTCAACTATCCTTCTTGTCGCTCATGGGTGCCGCAGGTCCGGCCGAGACTGGACGTGTTCCAGGGAGTTGGCCGTTACCGGGACTCTGGAAAAGTGGATTCGTGGGTCGGGGTTTCCCGTTCTCCTGTCACCAGGACGATCGCTTTGATGCCTTCTTTGTGTCCAGTAAATCCGAGCCCTTCTTCAGTAGTCGCCTTCAGATTGCAATGGTGTTCAGCCAGACCGAGGAGCGCGGCCACGGTTTTTCGGATCTGGTGTTTCCAGGGTTGCAGTTTCGGGGTTTGACAAACCACAGTCATATCGACGTGCCGCAGGATGAGTCCGTTGAAACGGCACCAGTCCAAAACGTCGGTAAGCAGGGCACTGCTGTTGGCGTTGTCCCACCGGGGGTCCGTGTCGGGAAAATGTTCGCCAATATCTCCGGCCCCCAAACATCCAAGCAGGGCATCCATCAGAGCGTGGAGCAGGACGTCGCCGTCGGAATGGGCGATGATCTCCGGGCCATTGGTGATCGGGATCCCGCCGAGTTTCATGGGCCTGCCCGCTCCGTAGCGGTGTACATCGTAGCCCCAACCGGTGCACGGGATCCGGGTCGAAGGAGAAGCGGTCAACATACGCAAGTCCTCGGCGGTGGTGATTTTGCAATTGCTCCGCTCTCCGGCAACGACCCCGACACGACCGCCGCTATACTCGAGCATGGAGGCGTCATCGGTAACGTCAATGCCGTGGTCAGCGACTGTTTTGTGGGCCTGGTCAAGCGCAGCGGTGCGAAACCCCTGAGGGGTTTGAATTGCAAAGAGTTCATGGCGAGGGAGGGTGGTGCTGACCAAGTCTTGTTGGGCCTGTTTGATGGTGTCGGTGACTGGAATCCCGGGCACGACACCGTCAAAACATTCCAAGGCGTCCAGGACGCGTTGCGTGAGGGGGGCACTGACAAAGGGGCGGGCAGCGTCGTGGATCAGGACGCGGCGGCACTCGGCCGGCAGGGAAGCCAGCCCCTGGGCCGAGGAATCCTGGCGGCGTCTGCCGCCAACGGTCCACCGCACCGGGACTCCCAGGGGCGATTGGGCCGCACACTCGTTGAACAGCGCGCGCGCGGTTTCCAATTCCTCTGCCGGAGCAACCATGACAATGCCTTCGATGCTTGGCATGGCGGCAAACGTGGCGGCACTGTGCCACAATAGCGGCCGGCCAAGATAGTGCAGGAATTGTTTCTTGACCCCGCTTGTGGCTTCGGCGAGGCGTGAGCCGCTACCGCCGGCGAGGATGATGGTCCAGGTGGACATGGGTGTTTGTCGCGCTCCTGGGAGCAAATACGTTGAAAAAATGGAGTTGGGCGTAAGCCGGGTTTTGTATCGAGGACCGTCATTCCTCTAGGACAGAGATTACTCCCTGCCTCAAGCGACCTACCCGGGAGTTTCGGTCGGGCAAACCTCAAACACTCCCCTATTTGGTCTTGCTCCGGGCGGGGTTTACCGAGCTTGCCGCGTCACCGCGACAACTGGTGGGCTCTTACCCCACCGTTTCACCCTTACCCGCACTTCCTGGCGCGAGCCAAGGTACGGGCGGTCTGTTTTCTGTGGCACTGTCCAGGGATCACTCCCTCTGGGATTTCCCCAGCGCCCTGCCCTGCGGAGCCCGGACTTTCCTCCCCCGGCCGCGCGAACGCGACCGGCAGCGACGGTCTGCCCAACTCCAAAAATAGCGTTCCGTGATCCGAGTTCGGGATTTTCGCCACGCCTTATGCTCATAGCAGGGGCGCTTGTTTTCCCCCTCAACCGTGATTGCACAAAGGGTCGCGAAAAACCGAATCGCTTTCTTCGGCTACGGGAAAAAAGGAACGGATCGAGTTCAAAATGCCAAAAGCGGTCTGAACGGGTTCCCCGCTTGCCGCGGTGCTACTGATCCCCATTTTTGGGGAAGTGCTCCTCCCAATAGATCAGCCGCTGGCAGTTGGGGCAATTGAAAATCTGTTCGCCGCGCTGGAGCTCATTGAATTTTTGCGGGGGAATGGAGATGTTGCACCCGCAACAGATCCCTTCGGCCACGGGGACAATAACCGGGTTGTTCAGGCGCGAGCGGATAAATTCATAGCGTTTGAGAATGGGGGTCGGCACAACCTCTTTGGCGTTTTCCCGCTGATCGTGGAGCCCGGAGAGCTGTTGGTCCGCTTCTTTAAGTTCGGATTGCATATGCTCGCGTTTGTCTTCAACCTGGGCCCGCATTTTCTCCACCTGCTCATTGACACCCTGTAAAAGATTGTTCTGGGTTTGCAGGTCTTCAGCCAAGGAGGCGAGTTCTTCTTCGCGCATGCGGTTTGTCTTTTCGAGATTGTCCATCTCGCGAAGCATGGCGTGGTATTCTTTGGTGTTCTCGACCATCATGAGCTTGTTTTTGCTCTTTTTGATCTTGCTGTTGTCGGCCTCGATATCGGTTTCGAGTTTGCTTTTTTGTTTTTCAAGGATATCGATATGGTCTTTGATCTTTTGTTCCTGATCAAGAAGGGTCTGGAGCTTTTCTTCCAGCCGGGCCAACTCTTTGGGAGTCGCTTCCAGGGTTTGTTCCAATTTGACGATTTCATCGTCGACCCGTTGCAGGGTCACCAATTGTTCGATTTGTTTCATATACAGACTCAAGGGAAACCTCCTTTCCCACGGCTCGATACTGGCCGATGGCAGTGGCGGTGCATATCCAAATAGAGGGAACCGGCAACGGCTGTTTGAGACAGGAAGCAAGAGGGCGACAATGCCGATCTCGCGACCAGGCAACAAAGTCCGTTTGCCGAAACGGTTCGCGGCGCGTGTTATCCTGTAGACAATGTAAGGGGGTTGTTCCCTGGAAAAAAGGCCACGGCGATATGCTCGTCCAGGAGTTCTTCGCTCAGGCGTTCGGCCCAGGAAGACATCATATGCTCCTCGAGACTGAAATGGCCGACATCCAGAGTCCACCCCAGGGATTCCACCTGTTGGGCTTGGTGGTATTTGACGTCACCGGTGAGGAAGACGTCGGCCCCGGCGCCAAAGGCGGCTGAGGCGAAATCCGCCCCGGAACCGGGGCAGTAGGCGACTGTACTGAGAGTTTCCGGGCGGAGACCAATTTCGTTCCACCCCCTGATATTGAGAAGGGCCGCAACCTGTTCGGTAAATCTTTCCGCAGAAACCGGGGTGGCAAGGCGTCCTGCACAGCCAAAACCGTAGACCTTGCAGGGATGCAGCGCTTCCTGAACATGTACCCGTCTGGCGGGCAGAGCGCTGATGGCGGCTTCAGCCTGCGGCCAGGCCGTAACCTCCCACTCACTGGTACCGGTCTGGCGGATATCAAAAACGCCCGGAAGTTCCTCGAGCCCGGATCCATTGGACAAGCCGTGAATCTGATAGACGCGGGCCCGTTCCGTACAACTCGGTGAAACAACGCTTCGTTGCTGCAGGCCCAACGCGTCCGCCAGCCAAGCCACGGGCCCATTGGGCTGGGCGTCAAGGCTTGTGTGGGCCGCGTACATCCAGACACCGGCCTCAAGGGTCGAGCGCAGAATCCTGTGATAGGCGTCGCAGGCACTGGGGAGGGTTGGTTTGAGGCTCAGCGGGTGATGGGTCAGAATGAAGTCGGCCCCCCAGTCGAGGGCAGCGGTGACTGTCGCCGGAACAGCGTCGAGGGTCACGGCCATCTTGGTGATGTGTTGGGCCGTGCCTGCAATCTGGATCCCGCTTTGGTCCCAGGAGGCCGCCAGGTCCGGCCGAGCCACCGTCTCAATGTGCGCCAGGAGGTCTTGGACTCGCATACGTGCCCCTTTTTCCGTGTCGGCGAAGCCGGAGCCACGCTTGAAAAAAAAGTGCTTCCCTGCTGGCGGGCAAGGAAGCACCGTCGGAAAGCGTCAAACAGCATGGGACCGAAAAACGGCCTTTGGATCGGGTCAAGGACGTACTTCTATTTGGTGGGCCTACCAGGATTTGAACCTGGGACCTTCCGGTTATGAGCCGGTGGCTCTGCCAACTGAGCTATAGGCCCATGCCTGGTGGTGTCGCCGTACGATGGGAATGCCTTTTGCCCGCACTCACATAAACTCTCAGACTACCCCAACAGAGAGATTTTGTCAAGATTTCCCTTTTTCACGGCATTGCTTCTTGACGAAATTGATGGCTGACCGGCCGGCAATAGCACCCTCGCCGACAGCAACGCTGATCTGCAAAAAGCGACCGACACAGTCTCCAGCGGCAAACACACCGGGGAAGCTCGTTTTTTGTTCCTCATCGACCTGGAGAAAGACGCCGTTGCGCATGACGCCCAGGGAATAGGCGAAATCCAGTGAGGACGCCTCGCCCAGGGCGATAAACAGCCCGTCCACCGCTTCTTCGCTGCCGTCGTCATAGATCACCCGTTCCAGGACGTCGTTGCCTTCAACGCGCTCGATCTTGCGTTGCTTGACAGGAATGCCCGCCTCCTGAAGTTTTTCTTGAAAACTCTCGGTCATGGTCAAAGGTTTGCCTTGAGAGCAGACCGAGACGTGTGGGGTGTATTGTGTCAATTCCAGGGCCTGGTTGGCGGCGAAAATGCCCTCGCCCACAACCATGACCTGTTTGTTTCTGAAAAAGAATCCGTCGCAACTGACACAATAGGAGACGCCTTTGCCCTCGTATTCAGACAGGTCCTCAATCCCCGGCCGAATGCGGGAAACTCCTGTGGCAAGAATAACGCTGCAGGCCCGGACTTTGCCGGTTTCGGTTTTGATTTCGAATTCTTCGTTTTCAGTGGGATGGATGCCCAAAACCCGGTCGCAGCGCATTTGAACGTCAAACCGCTTGGCCTGCCGTTTGCCGCGTTCCAAGAGTTCGCGACCGGTGATGGTTTCCGGAAAACCGAAGTAATTGTCGATATCGTAGTCCCCTGAGACCTTGGGCTCGCACCCGAGCACCAGCGTGCTCATGCCCGCCCGGGCGGTGTAGATGGCGGCGGACAGACCGGCCGGGCCCTGTCCGACTACGGCCACTTCGTATTTTTTCATCGGGCTTCTCCTTGGGTTGCGGTTTGCGTCTGAGGGGCAAGCTGCAAACGCTTGGCCAAGTATATAAATGGGGTGTCCAGGCCTGCTGTCAAGGCCTTGATCAGGTAGGTGGTCAAAAGGATCTCCAGCCAGACCGAGAAGGGGAAGACACCCCAGAACGCAATCACGCAGAAGACACTGGAGTCGATCAGCTGGCTGACAAGGGTGCTGGCATTGTTGCGGAGCCAGAGCCACCGTTCGCCGGTTTTAGCCCGGATGGCATGAAAGGCCCAGACATCATGCCATTGGGACAAGAGATATGCGGCCATGCTGCCCAGGGCCACACGGGGCATGAAGTCGAATATGGCTGCCAGGTGGGGTTGGGCGAAGTCGTTTGGGCCCGGCGCGAATTGCAAGGCGATCTGCATGTACAATGTGGCCAGAATCAGACAGCAAAATCCGAGAAGGACGCCGCGCTGGGCTTCCTTTTTGCCGTAAAATTCGCTCAGCAAGTCGGTGGACAGGAAGATGCTGGCGTAAAGGATGTTGCCCAGGGTGGTCGTAAGGCCGAAGAGATGGATCGTTTTCAAGACCTGAATATTGCAAATAACGAGGTTGAAAACAATCAGCCCGTAGAGGCCGACGCGGCCGAAGAGGCGAAAAACGAGCAGCACAAGGCTGAGGTCAAGCAGGGCAAATCCAATCCACAAGAGTTCGTTGGGCATCAGAGGGTCTCCATAACAAGGCATGCGGTTGGGAAACCAGAACGGTTCGGCTGAGGGCAACAGGGCAAGGGACGCCTCGTGCCTTTTCGGGGCCGGGATCCTGGAAACGGTCCAGAAAACAAGCGAAGCCGGCAATCGCCGGCTCCACGGAGAAAGTATCCGGCAAAACCGCTCCCCGCGTCAAGCTTGCCGGGCTCAGTGGTGGTAGGGGATGTTTTTCAGAATGGTCGCGGCGCGGTACAGCTGCTCGAAAAGGACAACCCGCGCCAATTCATGGGGCAGGGTCATGGGGCCAAACGCCAAGAGATCGTCAGCGCGGTCGCGGACCTGATCCGCCAGGCCGTATGCCCCGCCGAGAATAAAACAGGGCTGCCTGGCCGGATCCTCCAACCATCCGGTGAGATCCTGGGCCAACTGGGCAGATGTGCGGGATTTCCCTCGTTCGTCAAGGACGATGACGCGGTCGCGGGGGGTGGTTTTGGCCAGGATGGCCTTGGCCTCGGCTTCTTTGCGCGGGCCAGGTGCCAAATGGGAGGGCCCGTCTTTTACGCATACGGAGTCACTGGTGTACAAGCCGGACAAACGTTTCCAGTAGAGTTCGGCTGCGTCACGCCAGATGCCTTTTTTCATCGCTCCGGTCCAGATGCATTTCAGGCGGTTCATGACAAAGCCTGACGGAGCGCTTCCGGGATGGAGGCCAGATCGGGGCAGATGCCGAAGCCCGCTGCCCGCATGGATTCCAGCTTTTCGGCGTTGGATTGGGCTCCTTCCAGAATGGCTCCGGCATGGCCGAGTTTTTTCCCGGGGGGAGCTGTCTGACCGGCGATAAAGGAGACAATAGGTTTGGGAAAGCCTGTTTTCTGGACCCAGGCAGCCAGATCCTGTTCGGCCTGTCCGCCGATCTCTCCAAGAATAAGGACGGCTTCAGTCTGCGGGTCGTTTTCCAGCAAGGCGCAGAGATCGACAAAAGAACTGCCGACAAAGGGATCGCCACCGATGCCGAAACAAAACGACTGGCCCAGTCCGGCCTGGGTCAAACGGGCGACACATTCATAGGTCAAGGTGCCGCTGCGGGAGAGGACCGCCACCGGACCCGGCGTAAAAGCGGTGACCGGCATGATGCCGACTTTCATATGCCCCGGCCGGATAAAGCCCGGCGTGTTGGGGCCGATAAATCGTGTCGGACCCTGGTTCAGCTGGGGCAAAGCAGGCAGTATCTGGGCTTGCGGGATGCCTTCTGTCACGCACACGGCCCACGGAATGCCGGCCTGGCGTGCTTCGAGCATCGCTTCTGTGGCAAAGCGGGCGGGGACAAAAATGATGCTGGCGGCAATACTGTGGTGACGGGTGGCTTCAGCCACGGAATTGTAGACAGGCAGTCCATCAACAGTGCCTCCTCCCTTAAACGGGGTCACTCCGGCGACGATATTTGTGCCGTATTCACGCATCAACCTGGCGTGCAAACGCCCTTCACGGCCGGTGAGGCCCTGGACCAGGACTGGCGCGTTGGGGCTAAGGGCCGCAAGCCCCGGATCGCTTGGCGGAACCAGGGCGGCCGAGCCCTTGGCCGGCGGCCGTGCGGGATAGGCTTGGGGGGGCAGGAGACGTTCAGCGGCATCGCTCTGGCCTGTTTGGCGGGTCAAAGCGTCCATCGCGTCCTGCAAAGTTTCCACGACAGTGACGGTCGCATGTCCCGCGTGGCGCAACCGCTGCCGCCCCTCTTCAGCGCCGTGGCCGTCAAAGCGCACAACCAGCGGCTTGACCACCTCCCGGTGTTCTAAGGCCGCAATCAAGGCGCTGGCGACCTTGCTGCAGGACAGAATGCCGCCGAAGATGTTGATCAGGACCGTTTGCACCCGTTGATCGCCGAAAAGGAGGTCCAGCGCGGCCCCGACCCGCTCTTCATCGGCCCCGCCTCCGACATCCAAGAAGTTTGCCGCCGGAAGACCGGCAAAATTGAGCATGTCCATGGTGGCCATGGCCAGTCCCGCCCCGTTGACCATGAGCCCAACCCGCCCATTGAGGGTGTGGTAGCTCAGCCCGGCGTTCCGGGCGGTATTCTCCTGGTCGGTGGCGTGCTCGGGTTGATAGAGGGAGGCCAGCTCCGGCTGGAGCTCGACGGCATTGTCGTCGAGTTCGACCTTGCCGTCGAGGGCGAGCCAGTGATCGTGATCAGTGAGGATAAGCGGATTGATTTCAGCCAAGGTCACCCCGCGGTGCGAGACCGCCTCATAGAGCCGGTGTACAAGGGCTTCGAAATCCTTCCAGTGATCGTTGTCGACCCCCAGATGGAAGAAGGCGCTGCGGACATGGTGGGCCCGGAGCCCCAGGCAGGGGTCCAGGGGTTGAATGAGAAGATTGTCCGCTCCGCTGGCTTCTATGTCGACGCCCCCTTCACGCCCCACGGTCAACACAGGCGCGGCAAGAGCGCGTTGGATGCTGATGGAGAGATAGAATTCCCTGGCGATACCGGCAGCGGGTTCAACGCGCACCAGCGGCACCGCCTCGTCGCCGATTCGCATGTCGAAGATTTCTTTAAGCGTCCCGGGCAAGTCCTGCAGAGCCGTGACTTTGCGGATCCCCCCAGCTTTTCCCCGCCCCCCGCGCAGGACCTGGGCCTTGAGCATAAACGGCGGTGCAAAATCGGGGCGGTAGACGGCAGCCATTTCCGGGGTGACCAGATCCCCCTGTGGCACCGGAATGCCGCAGCTCTTGAACAAGGACTTGCTTTGGTGTTCGTTGCATTTCATAGCCAAAAGCGGTTACTGCAAAGGGCAGTGGTTGTCAAAATGCGGTGCTTTCAGTACAGCCAGAAGGCCAGGGTCGATTCTCAAGCCTTTTCCAGTCCCCTCTGTGAGTGGTTGGGAAAAAGAGGACAACCCGTTATAAACCTTGGCGCCGCCGCGCCTGTCCCCCTTCTGGGAGGCCGCGCCCAGCGGGACCGTTGACCCGAATTCGGATGTGGCAGCGCGATAGTGTCTGCCGATAGGCTTACTGAGCCGTCATTAACGACAAGGAATATATTTGAAAGTGGGTGTGCAGACTATCAGGACCACGGTCCAATGCTGGCTTTTCGTGGCGATCCTGACCGCGTGTGTTGCCGGTGGGGTCACGGCAGCGTTCGGGCAGCAATGGCAACTGGACAACCTCGTCCTGGACAGCAGCCAAGGCGGTCACGTTCGGGTGCGGTTCGGGGTGCAATGCCCGGTTGAACCGTTGAAGCAATTGCTGACCGATGAGGGAGCGACGGTTCGGGTCGGCTTCGAAGCCGCGTTGCGCCGGGAGCGGCTCCTGCTCTGGGAGAAGCAGGAGGCTGTGGCGCGGCGGCTGTATTATCTCAAAAGCCGGGCACTGAGTCAGGAATATGAGCTCAAGGGCGAAGGCCTGAACAAGCCTTTGGTCGGAACCGAGCTTGCGCCCTTGCTGGACAAGGCCTGGTCGACCCTGGAAATGGACCTGGGGGCGTGGCACCAACTCCAGCCCGGTTCCGAGTATGTTGTCGACTTGCGAATAGAATGTGATCGGGCCGATGTCCCGGTCTGGCTGCGGCGGGCCCTGTTCTTCTGGTCCTGGGATGTCCTGCCGCCGCGGACATATAGACTGCGCTTCAGGTATTGATCCATGGCCCAAGACCCTATCCGCATCAGCGGCCCGGATACGCGGGAACGGCGCCGCCGGCAACGAGAACTGCTGTTGGCGGCCGGGGCTGTCGGCCTGATCGTCCTTCTGACCTGGATTGAGCTCCAGTTTTTCGGTGTCAATTCCTACCTTTTTCTCGCCTTTTTCAATCTCAATCTCATCTTATTGCTGCTGATCCTGTTTCTTGTGTTGCGAAACGGGGTCAAACTGCTGCTTGAGCGGCGACGACGAGTCCTCGGCGCCAGATTGCGCACACGTCTGGTGCTCGCCTTCATGTCCTTGTCCCTTATCCCGACCATCCTCATGTTTCTGGTGGCGGTGCGTTTCGTGCAGACCTCTGTGGATTTCTGGTTCAAAAGCCAGATCGAAAGTTCCCTGGACCAGGCCGTCAAGGTTGGCCAAGGATACTACCGTCAAATGCAGAACCAATTGGAAACACAAGGGGTATTCATTCTGGAGTCGATCCGGCGCCGGGAATTTGCCTGGGGCGGGGAAGGCATGGATGATTTCCTGAAATTCAAGCGCCATGAATACGGTCTGTCGTTGGTCGGCGTCCTGCAGGATGATTTGCAACAACAAAATTGGCACGGCTCCGAAAATTGGGAACAGTCGTGGTCCGCGTTTGAAGACTCGGTCGATTGGGAGACGTTGCGCCAAAATCCCCGATTCTGGTCCGGGATGCGACCCGGCCCGGAGGCCGATCTGGTGGTGGGAATCGTGCCGGTGGACGAAGCCAAGACCGGTTTTCTCGTTGTCGGCCGGAGTATGGAAAAGGGGCTATTGCGGCAGTTGGACAATATCATCCAGGGCATGGACGAGTACAAGCAACTGAAAACCCTCAAATTCCCCCTGAAGGTGGCCCTGTACCTCATCCTGGCGGTCATGACCCTGCTGATTCTTCTGGGGGCGATGTGGTTCGGTTTTCGGCTGGCCAAGGAGATTTCCGCTCCGGTCCAGGCCCTGGCCGTGGGCACGCAACGCATTGCCCGCGGTGACCTCAGTGTTCGCCTTGAGGACCAATCTTCAGATGAGATCGGGCTTTTAGTCCAATCGTTCAACAAGATGGCCGGTGACCTGGAGCAGAGTCAGGACCGGTTGCGGCTGGCCAATGACCGCTTGGCGCGGCAAAACCGCGAACTCGAAGAGCGGGGCCGGTATATGGAAGCCGTGCTGAACAACATCACGGCCGGGGTCATCTCCCTGGACAGTCATGGGCAGATCAACACGGTCAATGCCGCGGCGGAGACCATTTTAGGGACTGCAGCGGAGCAGTTGGTGGGGCAAAATCCCCTGGAATTGCTCCAGGGCGAGCAGGCCGAGTTGGTGCAGGAAATGCTCAGTCAGCTGACCCAGGCGCCCCATTCCCAATGGCAGCGGCAGCTTGATCTGGAATTG